>CAZAVF010000042.1:0-11895 GCA_964488935.1 uncultured Planctomycetales bacterium
AATAGGGACCGGGGTGCTGTTCGGTCTGTTCTTGCGTTCGTTGATGCGGGTGCATGTGCCGGGTATGGAAGGCCCGGAAGCGGTGAAGGCGGCTTTTAGAGATATGATATCCCCCGTTACCGGTATATTTAGTGCCGGGCGCAATAACAAACAGGAGGCGGGTGAGCAGGAAGACGGCAAGGACGGCGGGACGAATCCGATAAATGGCGAGTTCAGGGAACGGATCATTTCCCTTGCCGCTAAAATACCTTCCGGGAAACTGATTGCTGAGCAATTTTCTATTCAGGCAGTCAAGGTGGAGTACGCAGACATAGCAGGGGATGAGGATGATGTGGAAGGATTCCTTGATGATGGGACCGTCTTGATAAATCCTCTCGCCCAGTCGATAGTTTTCCTTACCTTGGTCTTTATACATGTTGGGGAGCATGTTTTCTTCAATGCCGGAGAGTACCGGGCATGGATGGCTACCATGAAAGCATGGCAGGAATTGAAGGCCCTGGGGTTTGGCGAGGAAGGGATGAATATGTTTGAAATAGATAAAGTCCGAGAGCTTGAGAGAATGACCCGTATGGATAAAAATGAAGTTTTAAGAAAGCTCAAAAGACGGTACTCACCGGAAGTTATAGGCGTAGAGGAAGTGAATGACGGCGGCAAAACGCTCCACGCGCTGGAGGTGAAGGTCCGGGGATTGATCCTCGGGCCGCCGGCGCTCAAAGCGGTTGTTTTGACGGTTCTCCCCGTATTATTCCTTTCTATCTCCGCTTTAGCCTGCGAATGTTCGGAACCGCAGAGCGCCCCGGCCATGCCTGTCCCCGGTGCCGGTATCGTGATAACCGCAGCCGTGATGATCCTGGCGGCGTATTTGATGAAGAGAGGCCCGTCCCCGGTGAGCTTTTCCCCGCGCGGGACTGCGGCACTGCGTGTTTTAATATTGGCGGTCAGGATGGCGGGGATGTCCATACTGCCGTTCTGGGGATATATCCTGTTGATTACCGCGCTGATAGGGCTTGGTGCGGGTTCCGATTGTCCGTGCCGTGACAGGGAAATAGCCGAGCAGCAGGCTGCCGCAGAAGCCGCAGCGCGCGAGGCGGCGGCCAAGGCCGCGGCGGCAGCATCTGTCCCTGCCGAGACGGCGGCACCCGTTGTGTCCGCGCCCGCAGTGGAGGCTCCGGTGAGCGCGCCCGCCGTGGATACCACGGCAGAGCCTGCCGGATTGGAATGGCTGTCCGGATTTATTCTTGGGCTGATCCCGGAATCCGTCAGGGTCTGGGTGGTCTATATTTACCAGATGATCAACTATCTGATGGGATTCGACGCGGTGCTGTATGGTATGTCATTATTGACCTGGCTGGCGGTATTGGACATCATCTTCCCTGGTAAGTTGAGCGAGACGGCCGGTAAAATATTCAAAGCAAGCGGAATAAAGCTTCCCGGGAGGGCGGAGAAGCTCTTGAAGGCCGTTGTGATGGCATTATTGTTCATCAGGACGTGGGTCTGTCCTACCGCGGCCCTGGCCCTGATAGCGATGACCCTGCATTCCATAACGAAGAAGATCGGCGGACTGAATGTGCCGGCCGCAATGAAAAGGAACAGATACGACTTCAGCAAAGAAACCGGGTTGGTCGATGCCGAAGCCGGGCTGGAAGTGACCAGCGCGGAGGCGTATAGATTATTGGAAGACAGGGTTTATGAAGCATTGCGGAGATATTCCAACGTGCATCGGGGCAACGGGCATCATTCGCTGGTGTCCACGGAGCTGTATGAATACGCGCGCGAGGCCGTGTTGGAATATATGACGGCAACGAGCCCGTTGTCTTCATCCAGTCAGCCTGGCCAAAAGAAAGGCGATTATCTGGCGGTGTTCGGTAGCCCGCGGCGTATAGAAGAGACGAGAAGCCAGATCGGCAACGGCAGCCCGGTGTTCGTGGTCAACAGCGGCGATATAGGGCTGCCGTTGGGAGTAAGCGCGCTTGTGGCCCGCCGGGAGGACCTGAGGAAAGTTAACGGCGATATAGGCGGAGGGACCATAAAGACGGTTTCCGGGTATTTCCCGACATTGTGGGCGGACGTGCCGGAGCGGCTGGAAGCCGGGACTCCTAATATAATGGGCGTGATAACGTTCGCCATAGCATTGCAGATAGTAAGGATGAGCGGAGATAAGCAGATCTTCGCGCGGAGTCCGGCTTCGTCTTTTGAAGAAGTGATGAATAATGACGGCCTGGAAGGCAAGGCCGGCAGGGAACTGCTTGAAGCCTTGAGGGGACAACTCGTGGGTCGCGACGCGGAAGTGCCTGCGGAGAACGCCGGCACGATATATCACAATTTCGACAACGCGGCAAGCACCCCTACGTTCGAGCCGGTGTTGGGAGTTGTAAGAGCCCTGCTGCGGCAGCCCGAAGATGCCCGGGGAGCGATCGTCGGCGGTGTCAGAAAAAGAGCCGCGGAATTCTTCGGCGCCCCGGAAAAAGATTACGAAGTGATATTCGCTTCCAATACCACGGAAGCGGTGAATATCGCTTCCAACAGCCTGCGTATAGGTGCCGCTGCGGATTGTTACAACAGGACGGTGATAGTCACCACTACCCTGGAACATCATTCCAATGAACTGCCGTGGCGCATGCCGGGGATGGGGCTGGTCAGGATCAGCGTTGATAACGAAGGATTCATCCCGGTGAACGTGTTGGAGAAAACGCTGCGGGAGTATAACGAGGAGAAGCTTCACGGGAGAGAAGTCATAAGGCTGGTGGCGGTGAACGGAGCCTCCAATGTGCTGGGTTCGAGGAATGATATCGGTGCGATCGCAGAGATAGCGCACAGGTACGGGGCGGAGATCCTGGTGGATGCCGCCCAGCTTGCGGCGCACCATAAGGTGGATATGCAGGCGGAGGGAATAGATTATCTGGTGTTCTCCGCGCACAAAATGTATGCGCCGTTCGGTTCCGGGGCCTTGATCGCCAGGAAAGGGCTGTTGAAATACACGGAAAAGGAACTGGCCTGGATAAAGGCGTCAGGAGAGAGCAATGCTGCCGGGATAGCGGCTTTGGGCAAGAGCATGGAATTGTTGAGCAGGATAGGCTGGGATGTGTTGACGGCGGAGGAAAGGGACCTGACAGGGTACGCGCTGGAGCGGATAGGGAGGTTGAAAGGCAAAGGGGTACGCGTTTTCGGGGTGCAGAACGATAACTCCCCGAGATTCAACCGCAAACTGGGGGTGATCTGCTTTATCTTCGAGCAGATCCCTTATAATCTGGCGGCCAAGATGCTGGCGGAGAAGGGCGGCATAGGCGTGCGGACCGGGTGCTTCTGCGCGCATATACTGACCAAACAGTTGCTTGGGCTGAAACGGCAGAGGGAATGGGTGACCCAGGTGAGCGTGAAGCTGGTCCCGGGAGCCGACCAGTATTTATCCGGCCTGATCCGCGTGAGCCTTGGGCTGGAGAATACCAGAAAAGAGATCGACGATCTTATAGGAGTTCTTTACCGGATATCTGAAAGCAAGCCGTCCAGGATCAACGGTTTGATCGCCAAATTCTACAACGCGACGCCTTTCATCCCCAGGACCGCCGAAGAGGAGAGGATCAACGAATTCGTGATAGAAGAGCTCAAGAAGGTGTATTTCGTGAGCGGCGGAGCGGTAAAAGCAGTTCGCGGACGGCTGGACGCGTATGTGCCGTATGAAGGGACAAAGGTGAAATGCGCCTGCGGGGCGGGAAAGTACGACAAATTGCTGCGCTGGGGGATGGCGGCCGGTATAACCGGGTTCGCTTATTATAATGACGCCCTGTTCGTTATCCCGGGGTCGGAATACCTGCTGGCGGCGGTCATCGGCGCCGCTGCCGTAGCTAAGCTCAAATCCATGTACGGCGGCAAACAGGGCGGTGTTAAGTCTGCGAAAGATATCCGCGACGGCGGAGAAGCTGCCGCGCAAGAAGCGTTCCTGTCGTCCGCTCATGATGCATCCCCCTTGAAAAAGGCTGTCGTACTCACATCTTTATCCGGCGGCAATATCGAAGCACTTATTGATGAGAATAAGCTGGTTCTGGGAGCTGTTTTACGCGGGGATGCCGTGATCCTCGATGTCCATATGCTGGAAGAGACCGGTTTGAAATATCTGGAACTGAAAATGAGATTGAAATTATTGTCCGAATATCTCGGATATAATCTTCGTCCATATTTCATCGTTGATCCGTGGTACGCAATATGGGAACTTCTTAAGAACGCTTTTGTCCACGGCAACAAACTGGATTTCTCCCTGCCGATAGAATTGTTCGTCTCTACCGGGCAGCATAGAATAGAAGTTACCGATACGGCCGTTCAAAGAGACTCCTGTCCCGCCGAGATGAGCACAGCCTGCAAGTGCGGGTTGACGGGAAAAAATGCTGGTCTCCAGAATCTGCTGAATGAAGGCTGGGAATATAACAGGGAGATCGTTGACCCGGCGGCTTCCGGCAGGATGAACGGTGTCCGGTCGCGCCTCTCGCCGGCGGGAGACGGCGGCAGCGTGTTATTCCCTGTCTTGGGCTCAGGCGTCTTCAGCGATATCGCTGCAATAGCCGTCGGCGTATCGATCTACGCGGCTATTACTGTCGCCGCCATAGTGTATGAATCTCTGTCGTTGTCCAACTTCGCTTCGGTAAAATCGCTGTTCATCGCCAGAAAGTCCATGTTCCAGGGAAGCGCTTTGATCGGAGATATACTGCTGTCCGGCCTGGCACTATACATTTTCTGGCCCCAGGCATTTCTGGCGTTAACACATAACAGATTCATTATGATTGTCCTTATATCGGGATTGACGCCGGGCATTTTATCTTTTGTCCCTTCTTTCCTGAAAGAAAAGGACGGACAGGAGGCCGTGGGGGGGAATATCTTTGCCATATTCTCCGGCGCCGCGACATTCGCCAAGGGCGCGGATTCACTTATGGACTGCGGCGAGATAATCAGGAATCCCAATAAGATATTTGAAAGCCTTATTTCCCTAGGCGGGCTTTTCTCAGGGGCGGTTTTCCTGATCCTCGAGGGCGCGTTGGATTATATGCACCACAGGGGTGATCTGGTAAACGCGAAAATAGGGATATGTAAAGATGTCTATAAATATCACAATACAGTTTCGTATTATAAAGGGGTGTTGCTGTATTTCTCGTCTTATGCCGAAGCAGTCGTTAAATACGGCGTTGGATCTCATCAGGCCTACCTTGTAAGACGGGCGGCATTGTTGATGGTGATGCTCGATGATTTTACCGACGTCGATGAGGATATGCCGGAGAATAATATATTCCTGATGCCGGAGGTCGAGGCATTAAGGATAATCTACGGGGTCATGGATATGCAGCAGCCGGCGTGCGGCGATTGCGCGTTCTGCAGGCTTTACGGACATATAGATCCTCTGGGGGTATTTCTCGCTTTAAAAGACAAATTGGACAAAGGTAATTCCGGGGAAGCGCAGATCGGAGAGACTCTCGAGATGGATATAGACAGTATAAGCGTATGCGCCGTTCCCCAGGGGGATGTTCTTATTAAGTGGATTGTCAGGAAGATCAAGCAGCGTAAAGAAGCGCCCGGCGGGAAAGATGGAGGTATAGGCGGACGCGGCCCTGTCTCCTCCGAGGAAGCTTATGCGTTGTTGGAGGAGCATATTGCTATAGCGGCGCAGCGGTATTCAAATGTGCATCGCGGCAGCGGCCATCATTCCATGGCATCCACCGGGCTTTTTGAAGAGGCGAGGAAGATAGTTATAGAATATTTGATATGGGACGATCCTTCCAGGGAAGTGGATTATAAGGAATGGACGGTCATTTTCGGCTCTTACAGAAGGCTGAGCGACCTTGAAAGGTATATCGGGCAGTCTGTGGAGCGCAGTTTCTTCAGGAGTGACGAAGGCTTCCGGCACTATTTGCTGCTGAGCGGAGATCTAGGGCTTCCCCTGGGCATAGGGGCGTTGGCGGTACGTAAGAAAGACTTGCCTGGGAAGCCGCTGGAGGTCGGCGGCGGTACGATAAAGATGGTCTCCAAGGATTGGCCCACCAAATGGGCCGGTATTCCCGACAGGTTTGAAGCCGGGACTCCAAATATTCTGGGGGTGATCCATCTGGGGATAGCGCTTCGCATAATAATGCTGGCCGGGAATAAGCACATCTTTCTGGGAGGGAAACGCAGCGATCCTCTTGAATCTATACTTTTTACTTATGAGCGTGATTTTAAAGGAAAAGAGCTGCTTGAAAGAGCCCGGCATGATTTTCTGAACGGCCGGGTGCCGGTGATGGGCAAGAGCGATACGCTTGAAGAACGGCCGTATATTAATTTTGATAACGGGGCAAGCACTTCTACATTGCTGCCGGTGCGCGATGCGGTCAACAAAACGTTACGGCAGGATGGTCCGGTATTATCGGGGCTTATAGAAGCTGTGCGGCATAGAGTCCTCCGTTTCTTCGGCGCCCGGGAAGATATGTACGATTTGATCTTTGCCTCGAATACCACGGAAGCGGTAAATATCGGGACTCTCATATTGCGTAACGTTTTCTATAAACATTACCTCCGGAACGGGATTGTCCCCGTAGTTGTCAATACCAGGCTTGAGCATAACTCGAATGAGCTTCCCTGGAGAAAGAGCGAACTGTATCCGACAGGAGAAGTGTCTTTATTACGGCTGAATGTGGATAATGAAGGCTTCATAGATCTCGGCGAGCTGGAGTCGGTGCTGCGAGAATACAATGAAGAGAAGCTTTACGGGAATAAGAGGGTTGAACTGGTTTCGATCAGCGGCGCATCCAACGTGCTGGGTTCATTCAATGATATTGGCGCAGTCAGCAGGATAGCGCATGCTTACGGGGCGGCTGTTTTTGTGGATGCCGCACAATTAGCCGCGCACCGTAAGCTGGATATGACGGCAGCGGGAATAGACTTCCTGGCTTTCTCAAGTCATAAGATGTACGCTCCGTGGGGCAGCGGCGGTTTAGTAGCGAGGAAGGATTTCCTGCTCCATTTTGACTCCGAGGCCGTTAGAACTTCGGGCGAGGAGAACGCAGCCGGTATAGCGGCGTTAGGGGAGATAATAGATATACTTGAACGCATCGGACTGGATTTGCTCGAGGAAGAGGAGAGATGTCTTACGCTGCGTATGCTGCAGGTGCTTAGGGATATTGAAGGGGTCAGGGTATTTGGAGTGCTCAACGAGGATTCCCCCCGCATGAAAGATAAAGGTCCCGTCGTTACGTTCATTTTGAAAGGGTTCCCGCACAATCTGGTCAGTAAATTGCTGGCGGAAAAGGGCGGTATCGGCACAAGAACCGGATGTTTCTGCGCCCATATTCTGACTAAACAGTTGCTGGGGATATCGCGCGGCAGGGATCTTCTCGCTACTGAAGTGGCTGAGTTCTTCCCCTGGGTAGATCAAGTCCTGCCTGGGATAGTGCGGATCAGCCTGGGTATGGAAAATACCGTAGGAGAAGCAGAGGACCTCGGGAAGGCCCTTATAGCCGTTAAAGAAGAAGGCAGTTCGATTATAAATAGGATCATAGCCTATTTTTATAACGCGACTCCGTTCTTACCCAGGACAAAAGGCGGCAGGGAGATACGGGAATTCGTTTCTTCGGTTGTAAAAGACGTGTACGATGTTTCACCGGGCAAGGACGGCGGCGTAGAGGAAGAGGATAAACTTATTGAAGCGTTCGAGGCCGCCGGCCCGGCAATAATCAGGGATAACTTTAAGAGGGAGTTTAATAAATATATTGGAGCCATGCGGTCATCCGTTACGGCCGAGGAGAGGTTGTCCGTACTGCGTAAAGTGTCCGGCAACATCGGCGTCTTCGACGTCTCAGGAATGCTGTACCAGGCCATCCTTGATTACGTACGTTCCCTGCATCGCAGCTCTCCCGGCGCAATGAAGGACGATGATTACGGTCTGTTCTTCGGGAAGCTTTTCGAAGATATATACGCTGTGATGACATCCAAGAGTTACCGTGCCGGCCCAAAACCGGAAGGTAAAAGGTATGATCTGATACGTGCGAATGTAATATCCAGGCTGGTTGATAATGCGCCGATCCTGATCATGCAGTCGTGGGGAGGAGCCAAGAACCCCAATCTGGATATTATCGAGGCCGACTTCGCTGAGGAGGCAACGCTTGATTATTTAAAGCAGTTGGACTGTGACGTCAAGGCGGTCTATCCGGCCGGGATGCGCATTACAATATTAGTGTGTGACCGGACGGTAGAACTGGTCAACGGGGTTCTCCCGGAGAATACGGCTGCGTATGCGAGGAGTATGCGGGAGATCGCAGGCAAAGAGAAATACGAAGGCATATTTACCGTGCAGCCTATCTCGGAATTATACTCGCGTCATCATGAAGTTTTTGCTTCGGTATTGGGATCAACTAAGGCCGAGGTATACAGGAGCCTGCCTTGTTCAGGGAACTTCGCGGCATTAGTGGAGCAGGCAAAGAACAATATCGCGGACGGCAATTTCTCCATGGAAGAAGCAGGCAGTGAAAGAGCCAGGCAGGCGGCCATGGATTACATCGCGCAACGGGCGGCAGAGGAAGCGGTGCTGGTCGATTTCTCCGGGTATCTAAGGGCGTTCTTTATGAAAAGCGACCCGTATTACGGGGCAACGGGATATATGGGGGGGGGCGATAATATCAAAGCCGCAGAGACGTATATCACGCTTTTCCCCGGGCGCAAAGGGAATGTTGTCCAACCGTGGCACGCCAAGGGTGTGCCGAACGGGGGGAACGTGGATTTTATGCGGCATACAGTCCTGAATGGGAACAAGGCCGGGGCACAAGTCTTGGACGGCGGAGTGTCGCGTTACGCGCGCGAAATTAGAATACGGGGTTTAATCCTCGGTCCTCCTGCCGGGAGACTGCTCTTGTACATGTTCATCGCAAGCCTGTTGTTAGTCACTCCGGCTTCCGCCTGTCCGTGCGCTGAACACCCGGAGATATTGCTCGGGGTTATACTCTTTATCGGATTGATCAATCTCGCCATTAGCCATCCTAAAGTCATAAAATATATTGTTATCATAGCGGTGATCGCGTTAGCGCTATATGTATTAACGTCAGTTCTGCCTGCGGCCGCGTGTCCCTGCAGCGAGGCGCAGCCGGTACCGGTGATGCCCTCTTTGCCTGCATTTGTTGCGCCGGAACCGGTGGAGAATGTAACGGCATTGGCCGATACCTCATCGCAAACCGTAAAGCAGTCTCCTGCGGCAGGCATCCTGTTGTCAGCGGCGATATTGGCGGCAGCCGCGTATCGGCAGATGAGGCGTGTCCGTGAAACCATCCCTGCCGAAGCCGTCAATGTCCGCGACGGCGGCAATGGTCAAGCAGGGAGATCAGGATATTCCAAGCTATTCTTAAAAGAAGCAGTATTGATGGCGGCGAGTCTGGCGATAAGCGACGCGTTGTTGTACATAGAAACGCTATTGATAGCGATAAGAGACGGATATCATCTCTCCAGGGCGTTAAGTTACTATATAAGCGCGGAAAGTATCTATGGTTATCATATGTCGGGGATGTTCCTGGTTAACCTTTTTGTGCTATTAGTATCGGCGGGCGTAATGTATGCCGTACTGAATAAGATATTTGTATGGGGAGGATATGCCCGCAGTTTTACGGTGGCGGCGTTTGAATTGTTCCTGGGGCAGGCCGGAATATATTTGTTTGCCGCCGGATTGATGGGCGGATTGATAGGATTAATGGAGAACAGTGTAGATGTATGGCTAATGTATCTTACAAGTTACTGGAGTTATTCACTGTTACCCTGGTTCATACATCTGGGGGTAGTATTGGCGCTGGTGATAGACCTGGTCTTTGGTGATGAATTTAACAGGCAATATTTGAGATATACCGGTAAGATCGGGAAGAAAGAAGCAATAAGCGATACGGATATCACAACGGACGGCGGGAAGAGAATAGAGGCATCGGCCGGCGAAGCGAGGCCGGGATCGGCAGTGCTTCCAGCCGCTCTTCTTAGACTCTTCGCAAGCATTGTGTTATCGGCTGTCAGTGTTTACCAGTTTTATTCCGGCCTGTTCCCCGGCACTCTCGGCATTGAGCCGTGGCCGTACGGCATAGATCTTTTTACCGTTTTGAAAGCCCCGGGCTTGTTCGATAACGGGATCAATCCTAATAATGCCAGCGGATACACCGGCTCTATCTTCAATCTGCTTGTGTTCTACGGTTTTCGCTGGCTGCTTGTCTTAGGCAACGACACGGCGCTCTTGATCTTCGACATATTCAGCGTTGTCACTATAATTGCTCTTTTAAGCTTGTTCGTCCTCAGGATAATGCCTCCGCGTGATTTCAGCGGTAAAGCGCTGGCGATATCCGCGGTCGGTTTCTTTGTTACCGTTTTTCCGCCGTTCAAATGGTCTGTTCTCTATCTGGGCAATATCGAAGCGGTATATATGCTGCCCATGCTTCTGGGGATATATTTAAGCACTTCCCGGGATAACAAGGCCGTATATCTAGCTTCTTTTCTCATAGTGCTCGCCGCCGGCATAAAGATATATCCCGGGATAATAATGCTGTATTTCGCCTGGAAGAATGTCCGTTATCTCCAGTCCATGGAGAGAAAAGACGCGCGGACATATTTGTCTCACCCGAGCACAAGGATGGTCATCGGTTTGTCGGCCAGCGTCGCGGCGCTTTCCGCGGCAGCCGCCGTTCTTGCCTGGTCGCACGGGGTTAATATTATCGATATGGCAGGCCCGTTCGCCGCTAAGTTCCGGGCCATTATGGACGTCACTCCGGAAGCGATGATCCTTTTCGATTTCGTTCCGTTCATGGCATCAACGCTGGGGATACCCGCTTCGCCATATATTGCATGGTTCGGTTATTCGCTTATTTTGTTTATAGCCGCCGCCGCTCTGCGTCAAGTGAACGCGGAGTATTCGGAGAAGAGAATAACTCTCGAAACAGCGATGGCTATCGCTTTATTGCCGCTGCTGATGCCGCACTGGACTTTTTATTACAATGTGGTCATGTTGTTCCCGCTGGCCGCGGCTTATTTGTACGCGGCGAAGATGGGAACTGGCCGCCGAAGTTCACTAATCCAGGGGGCAGTCGTTATGTTGTATATGGGCATCGGCAGCGCTCTTTTCCTGGATGTGATAGGCTGGTTGCCTCATGGGCTGGGAATCCGGGCGTTCTCGGATTATGCGCCATTTGCCTGGGGGAGCGGCAGCGCATTTTATAGTCTGCTGTTCTTATTGTTTATTCCCGAAGCTGCGTTGCTGGCTTTGATCATCAATTCTCTTATGACATCGGCAAATAATCCGGCGGGAGCGGTACATACCGGTAAGCCTGAAGATAAAGACGGCGGAATGATCAAGGGGACGCGCAATCTTGATATAGACGGTTCTTCCTCCCGGGATGTAGGTCGAGCAGCCGGGGAGTTCATAAAGTCTTTGCTGTCCGGTAATGTCCCGTATTCCGCGGGAGTCAACAGGCAGACCGGAGAAGATGTCTATATCATGGCAAGGAACGACGGATATATATTGTCTTTGGATATCTTCGTGACAGATAACGGGCAACTGATCGCCGAAGGCTATTCCGATGTAAGAATATACCCGTTAGAGGGCAGTGCCACCCTTGCTTGTAAGGAAAGAGCTGATATGCCGGCCGGTTTGCATAATGATTTGCGTGAAAGCGGCGCTTCGGTGGCGGCGGTGAAAGTGAGAAGAAAGAAGCAGGGATTCGGCAAGCTGCTGTTGGCAATAACACTGCTTTCTTTGCGGGAACTGGATACAGACAAGCTGGTGGTTGAAGGTGACATTACCCCGATGGATGACCCGGAAGATAAGGGATATTACAGGCATTTGGGCGGGGATTTGACAGATGACGGTATTGAATTCAGAACGGATAATATAGGGGGATTTGAGAAGACGCTTGAAGATTGGCT
>CAZAVF010000043.1:0-11741 GCA_964488935.1 uncultured Planctomycetales bacterium
CCGCTTACGCCAAGGATAAATACCTTAAGTACCTGCCTCAGAACCAGTTTGTGGACATGGTCAGCAAGGACGTCGACAAGACCGTTTCGGAAGTTATCTGTACTTACACCACGGATCTCTTCAAGAAGGTCAGCGAATGCGAAGCCTGTATCGACGCCCAGGCCACCTGTCCGGACTGCTGTCTGAACAGCGCGAAGACGGCCATCGCATGCACGCCGTCCGCCGGCTCCCAGTATAATTGTTCGGCGGCCCCTTTCAGCGCCTCGACCACCGCCGACGGCTATTGCAGCGCTTACAAAACGTGCGTATCGGCTTATACCGCTTCTCCCGATCTGTGTTCCGACCCGAGTTCCCTGAACTGTCACAAACAGGGGTGCGGCTCCACGGAGCCGGACGGGACATGCGACGGATATCTTTGCGACGAGAACAATCTTTCTCCGAAAGTCCAGGCATGTTCTCCCGCAGCGGACAGCGGTCTGGCGGATTGTTCTTCGTATTCGCCATACAACAGCATCACCCAGGTCTGCACGGAGACCAACCCCAATACCGGGCAATGCACAAAATACCGATACCAGTATTCCGTTAATTCGAACTATCAATCCTGCATAAACGCCTGTAATTCTTATGTCGACACTTACAGGGATTGCCGGCAGACGGTGGAATGCTGCAAGAAGAATGCCTGCACCAGCGGATATTCCACGAACTGCACACAGGCCGACTGCGAGACCAGGATCTCAAGCACCGCCTGCGCCAATTATACCGCCAGCGATTGCGTGGCGCTGGAGAACCAGGTGACCGAATGCCTGGACGCCACCGGGGACTGCCGCCAGTGCTTCCAGGATATAGATTCCGATTTCGCGTATAAATTCGTGGCCAAAAGCCGGGAAAAGGTCGTGGTCATCTGGCAGATATCCTCCACCCCTCTGATGACGCCGGCCGACGGCACGAAGACCTACTTTTATACCATGATCAAGGTTATAGACGATGAGAGCGGCGATGTGGTGCACCAGAGCTTCGTGAGCCAGAAAAATTTCAGCGAGGCGTTCTCGGTGTTCGCGGCCACGAACGTCTCTGAAAAAACCGACGATAATCCAGGTCTGGAAGCAGGCAGAAGGTACCGCGTCAAATTATATTATTTCATACCGCAGCTGGACGAAGGCCTTAAGATACAAGTAGACACTGTGCAGATGATAGTGATCAGGATTAGAGAGTAGAGGTATCATCCAGGACGCTGCCGCGGACCGGGATGTAAAAAAGGAGGCGGGCATGTGGTACAGGAAAGTTCTTGTCGTTATTACGTTTTGCGTTATGGTTTCCCCGGCTTTCGCCGAAAAGGCCAGTATGGCGGTAAATCCCACCCCGGTGACGGAACAGGTGCTCGGGACTACGGAGGCGACTTTGTCCCCGGCCAAGTTCCCCAAGTTCGCCAATGAAGGCGACAACGCCGAATGTAAAGAATATCTTGAGGCCGAATATCCCGACGGCTTGAGCCTGGCCCCGATCTGCACGGTCAGCAAACTCGGGGACGGTACCCAGGTCGGAGAATGCCAGGATTACATCCTGATCCCGGGCATGGAAAAAGCCAGTTTCGAGGTCCCCGAGGCCTACAGGAAAACGGCCACTGTCCTGGTCACCTGGACGATAAGAGTGGAAGGTTACGGGACGGACGGCTATACCATATGGCCGCAGTTGTGCAACAGCTGGCACGGGACGTCGGAACAGTCTTTTCCCGAGGACGTGGTGAAGACCAGGCTTTACGTGAACGATACCTTGCTGGGACAGGACGCGGTGATGACCATACCCGCGGGGAACAGCGTCACCGTTACCCAGGTGAAGGATCCCACGCATACCGGCAGCTATCTGATCAAACCGGGTGATTTCGGCGGAGAACTCCCGGCTACTCTGGACATCCAGCTTAAATGGATAAACGAGACGTCCATGAAGATCGTCAGCCCGGCGAACATGCGCAGCATGCTCATCACGTTGACGCCCATAGGCGACATAAAGGAATAAGGACGCGCCAGACGGATAATTACGCCGGCGGTGTCCCGCGCAGCACGGGCAGTCCAGCAAACGCCCCGCCTTATGTATGGTAAAATAAAGAATAGGCGGAGCCTGCGTATTCTTTTATGCCCGGAGGACCGGATAAGGCGATCTTAAAAACCACAGGGAGGTGTTTATGCGCAGCAAGATTCTTGCCTTTATCGCGTTTTGCGTTATGGTCTCGCCGGCTCTCGCCGAGAAGGCCGCCATGTCCGTGAACCCCAGCCCGGTGACGGAACAGGTGCTCGGGACTACGGAGGCGACTTTGTCCCCGGCCAAGTTCCCCAAGTTCGCCAATGAAGGCGACAACGCCGAATGTAAAGAATATCTTGAGGCCGAATATCCCGACGGCTTGAGCCTGGCCCCGATCTGCACGGTCAGCAAACTCGGGGACGGTACCCAGGTCGGAGAATGCCAGGATTACATCCTGATCCCGGGCATGGAAAAAGCCAGTTTCGAGGTCCCCGAGGCCTACAGGAAAACGGCCACTGTCCTGGTCACCTGGACGATAAGAGCGGAAGGTTACGGCACGGACGGTTATCTGATATCGCCGCAGTTGTGCAGCAGCTGGCACGGGACCTCGGAACAGTCTTTTCCCGAGGACGTGGTGAAGACCAGGCTTTACGTCAACGATAAACTGCTGGGACAGGATGCGGTGATGACCATCCCTGCCGGGAAGACCACCACCGTTTCGCAGCCTGCGCCTCCACCTGCTTCCGATCCCACGCATACCGGCAGCTATCTGATCAAACCGGGTGATTTCGGCGGAGAACTCCCGGCTACTCTGGACATCCAGCTTAAATGGATAAACGAGACGTCCATGAAGGTCGTCAGTCCGGCTAACATGCGCAGTCTGCTCATCACGCTGACGCCCATAGGCGACATAAAGGAATAATGATAAGATGACGCTAAAGCACCGGGGAGACAACGGCTTTACCCTGATAGAGGTCCTGATCTCCATAATTATCGCCGTGATCATATTCGCCGCCCTTTCCAAAGGCATGATCGGCGGGGGGTTTCTGCTTAAACAGGTGGAAAACAAGTCCCGCGCCTGCGGCGTGACGGCGGCCACTATGGAAGAGTATCTGGCGAAGGCATACTCTTCACTGGAGGATGGGACGTATACCGGGGATCCCGTGGATTACGGCTCAAAGCCGCTCTTCAATCCCACGGTGACCGTGGAGAAGAAATGGATGGGCGACGATCCCGACACCGTCGACCAGGAAGGCGTGCCTTACAAACTGATAACAGTGAATACTTCGTATGATGAGACCGACTACAACAACATCTTTCATACTAAGAACGTGCGGTTCGTCAACCTGGTGCCTTATCCATACGTCCACGCTGAGATAAAGACCTCCGATTCTTCCGTCAACGCCCCTTACAACACTTACACGGAGATCATACGGATACCCATCGATTACGAAGTTGAAAAGGACCTGATGATAATCTACAATATCGCCATCAAGGTGAGCGATGCCTCCGGCCTGGAGGCCACAGATACCATATATACCAAGTGTTTCGTCGATTCCGAGGCCAAGGACATCGAGACCAGGACCCCGATCATAACGCAGCCTTTGATCAGCAACGTCGTGGGCGTGAACGACGTTTCCAGGGGGGAGCATACCGTCTCAGTCCAATGGTATAAGGACACCAGCTCCGGGAGCGTGTCTTTGAAGGAGATCAACGTCATCGTGGTGGCGTTCGAGCATAAGCAGTCATGAAGATGAAGAATAACGATAAAGCTTTCACGATAATGGAGTTGCTCATCGGCGTGGTACTGGTCAGCGCCGTGATGATGATCATCGGCCTCGCCTTCATTTTTTTCAAAAAGCAGATAGACGTCTACGCCGAACGCCAGCATATATATTCGCAGATCGCTTATACGCTGGAGGATATGAAATTGAGGTTGATAAGCGCCACCTGGATCGACAGCGATTCCTCGTTCTCCCCGCCGGCGTCCAGCGGTGAAGTGCAGTTGAAAAACGAGTTCTTCTTCCGGGGGCAGAAGGATATCTATAATGTCACCCCCGATGACCTGACCGACGACATCTGGTATAAATACGCGGTGGACCAGTCCACCGGCGCCCTCATGCTTTACACCTATGATTCCGGCAAGGAACTGCAGAAACAGGAAGTGCTGGTGGAAGGCAAATATAAACCGGAGCTGGTATTCAGCTATAAGAAAGGCTACGAACCAAACTTCTGCTTGGTCACCGTTACCGTACCGAGCGGGCAGGCCAATCTCATCGATATCCAGAGCGATATCAAGAAGATGGAAGGGCTGCGTGTCTGGTTCGTGGACATGGTCAAATGATAATAGTCGTCATAGCGCTGTTCATAATAATGTCGGTAGTGGTCTTCGCCTTCTTCGCCTACATACCGAACGTCCATTATATGATAGAGAACGACCTGCTGCGCAGGGCCAATTCCAACGCCGCGCTTTACGGACTGCAATACGGACAGCTTGCCTGCCGCGCGGACACGTTATCAACTGAGGAGGGGAAGAGCAGCACGGCCTCCGTGGATATGGGGTATCTCAAGAAGACGGACAGCAAGGAAATAGACAAGCTGATCTGCGATATAAAATTGTTATCGGAAAGCGGCGGACAGACGCTCGATCTCGACATTAAACACAGCCTTTCTTCGCAATAATCCTTTAAAACCAGAGTGATAATGAGAAAACACCGTATTATAGTGTATACGGCGGCAGCCGTATTTTTCCTTGCCGCCGCATCGGCGGCCCGGATGTATTATAAGACAGTCCGTGAGAACAGCGAGCGCGGCCGCCGCATTCTGGAGGCGCGCAGGACGGCCTGGAGGTCTTTGGAAGAAAGGCTGCGGGCTGACGCCGCCTCCTGCGCGGGGATCATTCCAGGCATTATCGTGGAGGATCTTTCTACCGGCTGGAGGATAGAGATCAATCCCGACAGGCTTTTCCCATCCGCCAGCCTGGCAAAAGTGCCGATCATGGCGTCCTGTTTTCTCGCCGCAGCCGGCAGCAAGCTTGACCTGGAAAAGAAGGTCAGGCTGTGCCGCCGGGACAAGGTCGCCGGGTCCGGGGTTATAAAGAACCTTCCCGACGGTTCCGTATTCAGCGTGAGCGAGCTTATGTCGATAATGATAACGCAGAGCGATAACACCGCCAGCAACATGCTGATAGACTGCCTGGGGCAGGATTATCTCAATGAATCATTCCGCAGGCTGGGGATGAGGAGCACCAATCTGGCCAGAAAAATGATGGATTTCGTCAGCAGGAAGCAGGGCAGGGAGAATTATACCTCCGCCGGGGACATGGCTTTTATCTTCGAAGAGATATACTACGGCCGACTGATCAACAAAGTGTATTCGCGGCAATGCCTTGACATGCTCATGGCCCAGAAGATCCGCGACCGCATTCCGGCAAAACTCCCCCCTGGGACCCCGGTGGCGCATAAAACCGGGCTTGAATACGGGGTCTGCCATGACGCCGGAATAGTCTTCGTTCCGGAAGGCAATTTCCTTATCTGCGTGCTCACCAGCCATAATTTCAGGAATTCCTATCCTGCCAAGAGGTTCATCGCCCGCATAGCCGGGAAAGTCTACGATTTCTACCGCACGGAGATCCCCGGGATCACCGCCGCCGCGGTCCGCAGCAAGAATATAAATTACGCCTCGTGGCGTTGACCGCAGATCCTCTTCCCTAATCTGAAATAAGATAATCCCCACAGCAAAGGAAATATT
The DNA here is from genome assembly GCA_964488935.1 of uncultured Planctomycetales bacterium. Taxonomy (GTDB): domain Bacteria; phylum Omnitrophota; class Gorgyraeia; order Gygaellales; family Profunditerraquicolaceae; genus Undivivens. The sequence continues at coordinate 5,767 of CAZAVF010000043.1, forward strand.
TTTAGCCTTGACATAAATTTACAGTATGCTATAATTTTACTGTGCACATCAAAATATTAAGGGAGCTTCGATGAAACGGAAAGACCATTCATTACGCGAAATAAAGCACGCCAGGACCAAGATCGCGATCATGAACGCCATGATCGCGGCCATGGAAAAGGCCCGGTACGACGATATATCCATAAGGCGTATCTGCCGGGATGCGGAGATCTCCGAGGGCACCTTCTTCAATTATTTCCCGGAGAAGATAGACATCGTCCATTTCTTCATACACACGCTCCTGTTGAAAGCGGTATGGCAGGCGCAGCGCTTTGTCCCTGAAAGGAACAAGCTTTTTCTGGTAGAGACGGTCATGGAGAACCTCGCCGGCTCGATCCATAATGCCAACATAATGTATCAGCTGATCGCCGCCATGATCAACCAGCGGGAACTGCCGCGCAACGGGGCTGTGACCGCGCTCGAAAGAGAACTATTGTGTCCGGGCTGCGAAGGGATAGATGAGATAAAAGTTACCGATATCGAATCCTTTTTCATGGAGTGTCTCAAAGGAGCGGTGAAGAACGGGGAATTGCCGGGAAACGTCAACCTGGAAGACGCGGCGGTATCCTTGATGGCTATTCTGGCCGGGACCCTGCTGGCGACGAAGTTCTCCGATAACGATAACAGGAATATAGTATATCATTTCAAACGCCAGCTGAGGATCTTATGGGGCGGCATAGGCGTCCGTACGAGGAGAGAATGAGATGAACAAACTCTGCGCTTGGACGGCGGTCTTTCTTGCCGCGGTACAGCCGGTTTTTATACGGGTCTCGGCGTCGGCGGAAACCTGCAGGAGCGTCGTCATGGAAGTGGGACTGGATGACGTGATAAGTCTTTCACTGCATAACAGCGAAGAGCTTAAAATACAGGACAATCAGGTGGGCAGAAGCGAAGGGGTATATAAACAGGTCCGCTCCGACATCCTGCCGCATTTAAGCGCCAAGGCGACCTGGACCAACAATATGGAATATCCCGGTTCCGCTGCCGAGGATATGACCGACTACGCTCTTGAAGGCGGCTTGAGCGCTTCACAGGTGCTTTGGTCTTTCGGCAAAGTGGCGTTAGCCGTCAAATCCGCCAGGCAGTCGCTGGAGGCGGTGAAATTCAACCGTGAAGCCGGACGGCAGGATATAATCTACGCCGCCAAACTTGGATATTACGGCACTCTTCTTGCCAGGAATACTCTGTCCATAACCGAGAGATCATACGCTAATGCCGTTGAAAACAAAGAACTTATGGGCAAACGCGCTTACGGCGGCCGCAGTTCCAAATATGAGATCATTCGCATGAACGCGGAAGTGGCGGCGCGCATTCCCACGGTGAACGATGCCAGGACGGAATTCGACGCGGCCACGGAGACCCTGAAAAAGATGATCGATGCCGCACCGGACTGCAGGCTCGCCCTCAGCGGGGATTTCGCGGAGGGATACGCCGATTTCGATTACGCATCACTGGTTTCGTTGATGAACGAACGTGAACCTTCCTTGAAAAGCCTGAACAAGAATATCGAGGCCGCCGACTCGCAGTTAAAAAGCAGATATGCCGCCCTTCTGCCCACCGTGTCCGCTTTCGCGTCTTTAAGCCGGGCGGGCGGCTCCAATCAGCATTCCTTCCTGCAGGGCGACAGGCTGGATCCGTATACCAGCGCCGGGCTGAAAGTGGATTTTCCCTTCTGGGAAGGGGGATTGAAAGAAGCGCAGTTGAGCCAGTCACAGGCGGACAAAGAGATAGCCGTCCTGCGCAGAAAGCAGGCCGGCAAGGAACTGCTCCTGGAACTCAAGAAATCCTGTCTGGAATACAGGCAGTACAAAAGCAACCTGGCGGCCAATATCGAGGCCGTAAGCCTGGCCGAGGAATCTTTCAGGCAATCCCAGGAGATGTTCTATTCCGGGCAGATAAGCCTGGCGGACCTGAACGACGCGGAACTTCTTTTGACCAACCAAAGGCTTAATAAGGAAATCACGCTTTATAACATAAATATAACACTGGCGAGGATAGAGAAACTGATCGCTGGGGAGTATGAAGAGCGGGGGGCGCGATGACGGGCCTCAAGAGCCGAAGGATGATTTATGCGGTCGTGGTTGCCGCCTGTTTTTCCGCGATAGTCCTGCGGATCGGCGCGATCAACGCCGCGCGCAGCCGGCCGATTGTCAGTTACTATTCCCAGTGGCAGAAAGACGGCAGGCCGGCGGAGGTGAAGACGGTGGAATCGGAGGACGTTCCGGTGTACGCGCGGTTCACCGTGAGAGTGCTGGACGGGCGCCTTGCCGAGGGATTCGTCACCGGAGACGTCAAAGATGTCCTTAGGGAAGGCCAGGAGATATACGATGAAGACCGGGCGGTCCCGTGCGCCGCGGTCAGGAAAGCGGGCAAGGAACTGGATATAGACACCGGGATGTTTCCCGTACAGGTGGTATTTAACTCTCCGCGCGATCCCGGGGTTTTCTTTGTGGTCTCCGCGCACACGAGAACCCTGCGGGATGTCCTGGCCGTACCCAACGAGGTATTGGACATCTCCGGAGGAGAGTATTTTATATGGCAGGACGATAACGGCTTTGCCAGAAAAAAGAAGGTTTCGGTCGGGGCCCGCGACGGTTACGGAGCGGTGATAACCTCCGGCCTGCGGTCCGGGGACAAGGTGGTGTTCAGCGGGCAAAGCGGCCTGCGGGAGAATGAGAAGCTCCTGGTGACGGGGCAGCCGGCCGCCGGCGGCGAAGGGAAGAAACAATGATAGAATTCTTCGTCAAACACAGGATCACCACGATCATGTTCATCCTGGTCTTCGTGGTGCTCGGCATTTTCAGTTATTCCAACCTGATGATCGAGAAGACCCCTAAGGTGGATTTCCCGATCGTCACGGTCTCCGTTACCTATCCCGGGGCCACCCCGCTGGAAGTGGAAACACTGGTGGTGAAGAAGATAGAGGACGCCGTCTCCGAGATCTCCGAGATCAAGAAGATCAAGAGCCAGTCTTACGACAGCTTCGGTTTCATTTACGTGGAATTCCTGCTGTCGGCAGACGTGAACGTCAAGTCCATAGAAGTGAAGGACAAGGTGGAGGCTATCCTTAACGACCTCCCCGACGCCGTGGAAAAGCCGGTCATCGAGAAATACGATCCGCTCATCGAACCGGTACTGGACCTGGTTTTGTCATCTGACAGCGGCGACCTGCGAGAGGTGTATGAATACGCGGATAAAACGCTGAAAACCAGGTTCTCTTCCATACGCGGCGTGGCCAAGGTAGACGTCTACGGCGGTAAGAAACGCCAGATAAACGTGCGCCTCGACCCCATGCTGATGAAACAGCATTATATCAGCATAAACGAGGTGATCGCCGCGTTGATGGCGCGCAACAAGAACGTACCGGCCGGCGACATCGAAAAGGGTTTTGACGCCCTGAGCGTGCGTTTTACCGGGGAGTTCCAGAGCGTGGAGGAGATCGCGCAGACCCGTCTTGTCTCCACCGATGCCGGCGAGTTCCGGCTGAAAGACATCGCTTCCGTAGAGGACGGTTACAAGAAGATATCCAGTATCGCCCGATATAACGGAAAGGAAGTCGTCGCTCTCTCCGTGAACAAGGCCTCGGACGGCAATGCCGTATACATCGCACAGGAAATGAAACGCCGCCTGCCGGAGTTCCGCAAAGAGCTGCCGCAGGGGATGCATCTTGATATCGCCACCGATACCACCACTTTCATAGTCGACGAAACAGTCGATACCGAATGGAACATCCTGATCGGTATCTGTCTTACCGTCGCGCTGCTGCTTTTGTTCCTCGGCCGCGGGGACATGGCGTTCATTTCGTCGATCATCATCCCCACCTCTATCGTCTCCACATTTTTCCCCATGTGGGGGTCAGGTTTTTCCATAAACATGATGACCCTGCTGGCCATAGCCACGGTGCTGGGGACGCTGATCTCCAATGCCCTGGTCATACTGGAGAACGTGATGGTGCATTTGAACCGTCATAATGACCCGGAACGGGCGGCGATCGACGGCACAAAGGAGGTGACGATCCCGATCCTCGCCTCCACCGGCACCAACCTTGTGGTATTCCTTCCTATCGCCATGATGGGAGGGATGGTCGGGCTGTTCATGAAGTCGTTCGGTCTGACGGTGGTCTACGCCACCTGTTTTTCTTTGCTGGCCTCTTTCGCCTTGACGCCGATGCTTTGCGCGGCGATGCTTAAACCGGGTCGGCCGGGAGGGACTGCCGGTCCGCGGTTTATCGCGGCGGCGCAATACCTGATAAAGACGTTGTATTGTCCGATCAGCGGCGGGCTGGAATTGTTAAAGAGCGAATATAGGCGCATTTTTGAGATCATGTTCCGGTTCCCGCGCCTCACGGTGATATGCTCCGTGCTGGCATTGGCCGGCTCGTTCCTGCTTGTACCTTTCGTTGAGAACGATTTCGCCCCCAAATCCGATGAGAACAAGATCATCATCAATCTTTCCCTTCCGCAGGGATCCACCATCGAGCGCACCGAGGCCGCGGTAAAACGCATAGAAACGTTCCTGGAGAACATACCGGAGAAAAAGGCGTATCTGTCCAATATCGGCAACAACGGGGTGGAGAACGCCAAGATAACCCTGGATCTGGTCCCCTCGGCAAAGCGCAAACGCAGCGACCTGCAGATCATCGACTCACTGACGGTGTTCATCTCCGGGATACCGGACGTGGAGGCAAACTGCGTGCGCCAGGGAATGATGAGTTCTTCGGCCAGCGACGGCGACGTGGCCATAGATCTTTACGGCAGCGATTACGCGGTGATGGCGGGGATAGCGGAACAGATGAGGGAAATAATGTATAAAAAAGGCGCGTTCCAGAGCGTGATATTGTCCTACAAGACGCCCAGGAAAGAACTCCGTCTGATCCCCGACGAGGAGAAGCTTAACGAATTCGGCCTGACCGCCGCCGGGGCGGGGGCGGTGCTGCGTTATTCCATATACGGGGAGGATTCCAACATTTATAAGGAGAAAGGCGAGGAGTACAAGGTCAACGTGGAACTGGACAACCGGTATGCCGGCAATTTCGACGATATCAAGGAGATATCCATACTTTCGCGCAAAGGATTGATCCCGGTCAACGAACTGGGGGAGATCCGGATGGACAAGGCTGTGCCGACGATCTGGCGCAGGGACCGCAGGCGCATCATCCGTCTGGACGGCTTCCTGGCAAAAAGTTCGCTCGGCATCGTCAGCGGAGAGCTGGATAAGGGATTCAAGTCGATAAAGTTCCCTCCGGGCTACAGTTATAAGTATGCGGGATATTCGGAATACATGAACGAATCCACGGCCGAGCTCGGCAAGGCCTTCCTGCTGGCGGTGATCCTTACCTTCATGCTCCTGTGCGCGATCATGAATTCCCTCATAGCCTATCCTCTGACCATCATGGCCACGGTGTTCACTTCCTTTACCGGGATAATTCTGGGGTTGTTTTTCCTGAATCAGAGCATCAATATCGCTTCCATGATGGGCATGGTCATGCTGGTGGGGATGGTGGTCAATAACGCCATCCTGCTGCTGGATCAGACCCTGGTCAGAATGAGAGAAGGTATGGATGTCACGGATGCCCTGTGGCAGGGGGCTTCGGATAAATTCCGGGCCATCATTATGACTTCCCTGGCCATAATACTGGGGGTCGTCCCCCAGATGTGGAGCTTGAGCAGGGTCAAGCAATCGATGGGCTCGGTCATGATCGGCGGGATGCTGGCTTCCATGGTGTTCACCTTCGTGCTGGTTCCGGTGCTCTTCTGGTATCTGGAGCGTTTCGAAAGAAGATTTCTCACCGGTCAAAAGACGCCCGCCGGCCTGCAGCGCCGGACCGTGCCGTAGAAAGGTATTCCCGCAGGACAACCCGGCCCGGGAGGGAACCGGAGGATGGTGCTGGAGGTGGGAGTTGAACCCACACGGACGTTAGCCCATCGGTTTTTGAG
>CAZAVF010000044.1:0-9249 GCA_964488935.1 uncultured Planctomycetales bacterium
CCTCGCAATGACGGCTTTTGTCCTTCCCGGGACTTGGAACCCGGCACCCAGAACCAGTTTTTACACTCGATACTTCCGACTCCATACGCTCTACTTATAGGCCATAAGGGATGGATTGCTTCGCAAAAAGAGCTCGCAATGACGATGACGTTTAGGCCGCTTCGCGGAAAACGCCCGCCACTGAAACTTCGGCGGGCTTCGCTCCTCGCAATGACGGCTTTTGTTCTCCCCGGGACTTGGAACCCGGCACCCAGAACCCGTCTTTTGCTAAGGACGGCGAAGCGCCAGTCGGATTGCTTCGTGAAATACACTCGCAACGACACTCGATAAGAACCGAATGGAATGCCGGATTGCTTCGCGAAAAGAGCTCGCAATGACTATAAAGTATAGAGTTTAGAGTATAGTGTAGAGAGTGATAAATCATGTATAGCATATTGTGTCGCGAGTATTAAGCACGTGTTCTAAGAACTAATACTCCATACTCATCTTTGCACTTTACTCTAAACGTTACTTTTATACGTCTATACTCCCGACGCCATAATCTATGGTACTTTGGCGGGCTTCGCTCCTCGCAATGACGGCTTTTGTCCTTCCCGGGACTTGGAACCCGGCACCCAGAACCAGTTTTTACACTCGATACTTCCGACTCCATACGCTCTACTTATAGGCCATAAGGGATGGATTGCTTCGCAAGAAACGCTCGCAATGACGGCTTTTGTTTTTCCCCAGGACTCGTCTTTGCCTTTTCTTCCCCCGTCCCTCTTGCATTTACTGTGGTCTATGGACTGCCGACTGTTTTTTGTTCCCAGGATCCAGAACCTAGAGCCCAAAACCTATCTTCTATGCTTTCTCCACTCTCTACTATATCGGACTTGACGTCTTCCGCGGTTAAGCTAAAATAATGTCATGTCGGAATACATGGCGGTCCTTCTGATCTCTATTTCCCTCCCGCTGCTCCTGAGTTTATGGCCCCCTTTAAAGTTCTATCGTAATCTTTACGCCCTCGGCGTCTCTCTCGGGGCGACTCTGCTGGTTTTCGGCGGCTGGGACGTCTTCGCGGTCGCCCGCGGCCACTGGTTTTTCTGCCCGGAGGCGGTGCGGCCGTTCCGTTTCCTCGGCCTCCCGCTGGAGGAGATACTCTTTTTCATAGTCATCCCGTTCTGTTGCCTTTTTACCTGGGAAACTCTCAAATACCTGGAACGCAAATCAAGAAAGGTCTGATGCGGGAATATACTCTGCTTGCAGTCATTTTCGCCGCGGCGGTCCCGGCTCTGGACAGGATATGCCGGACCGGCCTGCTGAAAAAGCCGCTTTTTTACGTCTTCCTGGCGGTTATCCTTTTCTTCAAGCTGCTGGTGAACGGGTATCTCACTTCGCGCCTGATAGTCATCTATAACCCGGCGATGTTCTCCGGCGTAAGGCTGGGGAGCATCCCGCTGGAGGATTTTCTTTTCGGTTTCAGCATGGTGAGCTTCTGCCTGATCGTTTGGGAAAAAGCGCAAAAGCGGTGAATATGCCTATCGTTCCCGGGACGGAAAAAGAGGACCTGCGCATCTGCCGTTCGCTCAACAAAAAGCACGGCGTGAATTATTATTATGCCTGCGCGTTCTTCCCGCCCGAGCTGCGCGGCTCGGTCTACGCGCTCTACGCCTTTCTGCGGGTGCCCGACGAGATCGTCGACAACAACCGTTCCGGCGGCGGTGAGCGCGTCAAAGCCGAGCTCTCCGCCTGGCTGGAGAAATGGCGCTCCGCCTGCCGCGGGGAGAGCACCGGCGAGCCGGTCCTGCGTGCGGCGCTGAACGTCTTCCGCCGGCACAATATCCCGTACGCATACAGCGAGGATTTCTTCCGCGCGATGTTCATGGACACGGAGAAAAAGGAATACGCCGATTACCGCCAACTGCGCGAATATATGTACGGCTCGGCCTGCGTGGTGGGGCTGATGCTTTGCCATATCATCGGGTTCAATGACCCGCGCGCGCCGGAATACGCCTCCTGCCTGGGCGAGGCGATGCAGCTCACCAATTTCCTGCGCGACATAGACGAGGATTACCGGCAGAGGGGAAGGATATATATGCCGCTGGACGAGCTGGCCGCTTACGGACTTTCAAAAGAGGACATCGCCCGCAGGCGTTTCTCGCCGGCCTTCAGGGACTTTATGAAATTCCAGGTCGAGCGTTCCGCCGGGCTTTACCGCCGCGCCCGGACGGGCATCGATATGCTGGACAGGCGCGGCAGGCTGGCGGTGCGCATGGCCTCGGTCTTCTACGGCCGCATACTGGTGAAGATAAAACGGATGGACTACAACATATTCTCCGGCCGCGCCCGCAGCGGGACGGCCGAAAAGGCGTTCCTGGCCTTAAGGACGCTGTTACACCTGCCAGGAGGTGAGATATGAAGAAGAAAGCGGCGGTCATCGGGGCCGGCATCGGCGGACTGGCCTCGGCCTGCATCCTCGCCAAAGAAGGGTGGGAGGTGAAGGTGTTCGACAATAACCGCAAAGCCGGCGGGCGCTGCAATATCATGGAGGACCAGGGTTTTGTCTACGACATGGGGCCGTCCTGGTATCTGATGCCGGACATCTTCGAGAAATTCTTCGCGCTCCTCAACGAGCGTGTGGAGGACCACCTTGATCTCGTGAAGTTGAGCCCCTCGTACCGGGTGTTCTTTAAAGGCGGGAGGCAGGCGGATTTCCACTCGGATCCGGAGCGCGACGCGCAGACCGCCGATTCCCTGGAGCCCGGCGCCGGGGAGAAACTGCGTCAATACCTGAAGATGGCCGCGTATCAATACGATATCGCGATGGGCAAGTTCGTCTGGCGCAATTACGACTCCCCGCTGGATTTTTTCAACTGGCGTATGCTCAGCCAGGGGACCAAGCTTTCCGTCTTCAGCCGGATGCAGGATTACGTCGGGAGGTTCTTCAAGAGCCCCGAGATGCAGAAGGTCGCACAGTACACGCTGGTCTTCCTGGGCAGTTCCCCGTATAACACCCCCGCATTCTACAACATCATGAGCCACGTCGACCTGGATATGGGCGTTTTTTATCCGCGGGGAGGGATCTACAAGATAGTCGAGGCGCTGGAGAAAATAGCGGCCCGCGCTGGGGCGGAGTTCCGGTATAACTCCCCCGTCTCGCGCATACTGACTTACGGCAATCTGTCCGACGGACTGGAGCTGGCCTGCGGGGACAAGGTCTCGGCCGAGGTCGTCCTCTCCAACGCGGACATACATCATACAGAGACGGAATTGATCAGGGAACAGCGCCTGCGCAGTTACGGCCGGCGTTACTGGCGGTCGCGCGTCGCCGCCCCCTCGGGGCTGGTGCTTTACCTGGGGGTGAAGGACAAGATACCGTCGCTTGCCCATCACAACCTGCTGTTCTGCGCGGACTGGAAGAAGAATTTCTCCGACATCTTCGACGAGCCGCGCTGGCCGCGCGACCCGTCATTCTACGTCTGCTGCCCCTCCAGGACCGACCCCTCCGCCGCGCCGCACGGCAAGGAGAACCTGTTCGTCTTCGTCCCGGTCCCCGCCGGGCTGGAATATACCGCGGGCGAACTGTCCGTCTATACGGACAGAATACTGCACACGATGGAAAAAGAGATGAACATCCCGTCCCTGCGTTCCAGGCTGCAGGTAAAACATCATTTCTGCGTGAAGGATTTCATCTCGCGCTATCACAGCTTCCGCGGCTCGGCCCTCGGCCTGGCGCACACCCTCGGACAGACCGCCGTGTTCAGGCCGGCCAACAGGAGCAGGAAGATCCGCAACCTGTTCTACGCCAGCGGCAACACTCTTCCCGGCATCGGCGTGCCGATGTGCCTGATCAGCGCCGACCTGGCCTGCAGGAGAATACTTTCAGAAAGGTAAGACAGGGAAACCGGGAGCGTTGAGTTTTTAGCTTATTATACTCCATACTCGATACTCACCACTCTATACTTCTTTTTTATCTCGCGGCTTTTTTCAGCAGCAGCAGGGCGAGGCGGACGCGGTTCTTTAACCCGCGGTTCCTGTAGACGCAGAGCAGGTAATGCATTAATACCGGCAGGACGCCTTTCACCGGCCTGCCTAATATTATCCCGCAGGCGCGGTCGTCGGCCATCGGGATGATGTAGCCCGGGTCGAAAGGCAGGTATTTCCTTGACGGCAGCGAATCCATATCGTTGAGAATGTTCCCGGCGCAGGTCTCGCCCTGGGTGACGGCGGACTGCACCGACATACGCGGGCAGCCCTGCCCGGAGGGGAAACAGGTGTTGTCCCCGGCTGCAAAACACGTCCCGGATATCCGCAGGCATTCGTCTACCTGCAGCCTGCCCTGCGGCGTGCGCCGGGCCGGGATACGGTCTATAAAATCCGGCGTCTTCACGCCCGCCGCCCAGACCACGATACTCCTGCCGAAAACGCTTCCGTCCGAGAGCACGCTCCTGCCGGCGCGCGTTTCATCAATGGAAACCCCCGTTTTCACCTCTATCCCGCAGGCGGCGAGGTCCTCAGCGACATAAGATTTCATCCATTCAGGCAGCGGCCCCAGGATCGAAGGGGACTTCTCGACGATGATTATCCTGTTCCTGCGGCGTCTTTCGCGCAGAAAAAGCGAGAGATTGGAGGCGATCTCGATACCGGTGTAACCCCCGCCGGCGACCAGGTAATTATCGTAACAGCCGATCTCGATAGCCTGGAGGAGTTTCAGCGCGTCGGAGACGTTGTCGAGCTTATAGGCCGAGCCGGGCAGGGAAGAGTTACCGTAGAAATTGGTCTCGGTGCCGCAGGCCAGCAGGAGATAATCACAGTCGAGGTTCAGCCCGCTCTCCAGATGCACGCTTTTGCCGTCCGGAGAGACGGTCTGGGCGATATCGTGGATGAAACGCGCCTTTAACCCGGAGCAGATATCCTTCAAAGGATAAGCCATCAGCTCCGCCGGTATGCCCCTCCCCAGGACGTCCGGCAGCAAAGGCAGGAAATTGAAACAATGCTTCCTGTCCACCAGCACCGTCTCCAGCGCTTTGCCGCGGCGGGAAAGTATCCCGGCGGCGGCCAGCCCGGCGAACCCGCCTCCCACTATCACCACGCGCTTCATAACACTGATTCTATCACAGATTTGCCCGCGCAAAACCACATTTCTTTCCCCCCGAGACCGGACCGGGTCCGTTTTACCCTTACTGCCCCTGAGGGTTCCGTCAGAAGTGTCCCCAAGGGAGAGCCTGTTCCAAGCCGGTGCCGGGTATAATTTCCCCATTACGCGGGGGACGTTTGTGCCATAACTGTCCCCGATGCGTATCGAATAAAAAACCAAGAGTATATATTATTTCCCCCATAACCCGGCACTCCCCGCTCAATTTTTATAAAATCCGGTTAGATTTTGGCTGTTCACCCCGTCTATTATTAGGGGAGGATTCTTAACTGTTCCATCAAAAAGGAGGCAAAAGTGGGAAGGATGCCGAGAATTTATTACGATAATGCGGTGTATCACGTTACGGTGCGGGGAAATAACAAGAAGACGGTGCTGCAAGAGTCTGAGGATAAGGAGATGTTCCTGAGGGCGGTGGGCAGGTATAAGTCCAGGTTCCTTTTTAAACTGTTCGGTTTTGTGATAATGGATAATCACGTCCACTTAGTGATTCAGGCTACTGCGTTGAACGATATCTCAAAGATAATGCAGGCCATAAACTTATCTTTCAGCAGAAATTACGGGATCAAGTATGAGTTGAGCGGACATATATGGCAGGGAAGGTTTCACAGCGATTTGATAGAAAGCGAAGAATATATCCTGAATTGCCTGCAATACATTCATGATAACCCGGTAAGAGCGGGAATAGTGGAAAAAGCCGCCGATTATTTGTGGAGCAGCCACCGCTTTTATCATGGCGGCGAAGAGGCCGGATGGGAAAGACTTATTGGATTGGATCACCTGGAAAGTTGATCTTCGGGGACACTTCTGGCGTAACTACCATATCCCGCAATGGGTTAGGCGGACCAGGTCCCCCATGAGAAAGGGAAGAAAGCGGTTGACAAAAAAGGATTGTCTGGTATAATTAAACAGTTGTAAGTGAAAGGTTTATGTCATGGATAACAAGTTTCGCTTCAGCCTGGGTTGCCAGCTGGCGGTCCAGGTAATTTTTTTGACTTTATGCGCCGGGGCCTGGGCGTATAAAGCCGGGGATCTTCAGCTCGACCTTGCCTGCCGTTTGAAACAAGTCTACGATGATAACATCACCTATGCGGAGAACAACAGACGTTCAGACTTCAGCAGCACCGTGTCTTTGGGCATCCGCGCGCTCGCCGAAGGCAAATTGAGGTCGGCCGGGTTCACCGGCAATTTCGCTTTCAGCCATTTTTACAGATATTCCAGCTACGACAACCACAGCCAGGACTTCTCCGCTTTTTACAATCAGGAACTCGATAAATACAGCCGTTTCCGCGTCTCGGATTCTTTCACGCACGATTACGAGCCGCGCAGCTTCGAGGACGCTTTCGGCAGGACCAGCGGGCGTTACAGCATATACACCAACCGTCTCAAGCTGGATTACGGCAAGGATTTCACCCGCAGATTCACCGGTCTTTTCCAATACGGCAACACCAACACGCATTACTCGCGTTCCGACCTGACCGACTCTACCATGAACTCGCTCGGCCTGACCGGGCAATACACGCTGACCTCCAAGCTGCTGGCGCTCGGCTCCTACGCTTACTCCCGGCGCGACTTCGAGGGGGGCGGGTTCACCTACGGCAATCTGCTTAGCGGAGGCTTGAGGAATTATTTCACCTCGCAGCTCTACCTGGACGCGGTGACCGGGATGAACTTCCTGCGCGACGCCGCCGGCAAGCAGTACGGTAAGCCGGTCTTCAGCCTGCTTCTGACCGACGAGCTGGACGAGGTCTCCACCACGCGCTGCGGGTTCCTGCGCGAATACAACAGCGTCTCCTACCAGGAGAGCCTGTTCAATCACTGGGAGTTCTTCGCGGATTTCTCCCGGCGCGTCACCGCCAGGCTGGGTTATACCTTTTCCGGATTCTACGGCCGGGGCGAGTATCTGAGCACGGCGATAAAAGACACCTTCAAGGGCGCCTCCGTCGGGCTTACCTACGATCTGACACAGCGCCTGAAGGGGGACCTTACTTACAGTTATTCAGTGACCGATTCCAACGTGGCCTCGCGGGAATACCGCAAGAACACCGTGATCCTCGGCTTAAGGATGGACCTTTAAGATGTTGAAAGAAAAAGTTACTTTCCTGCGCAGGCTGATAAAAGCCGCCGATGTCGCCATCGCCGCGGCCTCTTTCTTCGCCGCCTGCGCGCTCTCCGGCAACGCGCATTATCTCTGCCGGAACAATCTGTTCCTGCCGGCCCTGATAGTGTTCCTGTTCTCCTGGTTTGCCGCGCTTTCTTATTCCGGGATCTACTCTTCACTGCGCACCAGGCATATAATGCTCGTTATGCTTCTGACGGCCAAGGCGGCCGCGGTCAGCCTGGTCATAAACGGCGCCTGCTTTTACATATTCCATATGCACGAATTGAGCAGGCTGACGATAATCCTCGGCACTATTTTCTGCGCCGGCCTGATATTTGTCTCACGGCTGGGGCTGATATTGTTCTTTCATTTCTTCCGCCGCCGCGGCTACAATTACCGGCGCATCCTGATCATCGGCAGCGGCAGGCGCGCCCAGCGTTTCGTCTCCCTGGTGCAGGAGCACGAGGAGTGGGGATTGAAGATCGCCGGGATAGTGGACAGGGACCCGGAGTTGAAAGGCCGGCGCGTGATGGAATACACTGTGCTGGGGACTTTCGAGGACATCCCGCGTATCATCCACGAGAACATCGTCGACGAAGTGGTCTTCGTGGTGCCGCGCTCCTGGCTGGACAGCATAGAGGACATCATCCTGTTCCTGGAGGCGCACGGGCTGGTCATACACGTGGCGCTGGATTATTTCGAGCTGAAGCTCGCCCGCGCCAGGCAGAACGACCTGCACGGTTTTCCGCTTTTGACTTTCGAGAGCACCCCGTATAAAGCCTGGCAGCTGGCGATAAAGCGCGCCTGGGATATTTTAGTTTCTTTCACGTTCCTGCTTTTGCTTTCGCCTGTGTTCGCGCTCATCGCCCTGGTCATCAAGGCCGGCTCCCGCGGCCCGGTCTTTTTCCGCCAGACCCGCTGCGGCTTGAACGGCAGGAAGTTCACGCTTTACAAGTTCCGCACCATGGTCGAGGACGCCGAGGACCGCCTGGATGAACTGCGCGCGAAAAATGAAATGAACGGACCGGTGTTCAAGATAAAGAACGACCCGCGCCTGACCGCTGCCGGGCATTTCCTGCGCAAGTTCAGCATAGACGAACTGCCGCAGCTCTGGAACGTGCTTAACGGCCAGATGAGCCTGGTCGGACCGCGCCCCCCGCTGCCGGAAGAGGTGGAGAAATACGACTACTGGCAGAGGCGCCGCCTGAGCATGAAACCCGGCCTTACCTGTCTCTGGCAGGTCGGCGGCAGGAACAGGATAAAAGATTTCAACGAATGGCTCAGGCTCGACCTGGAATACATCGACCGCTGGTCCATAGGGCTGGACGTGCTGATACTTCTGCGCACCATCCCGGCGGTCATCTCAGGCAGAGGCGCGGGATAGCTTTTAACAAGTTTCAAGTATCGGGTCGTGAGTATAGAGCAAATGACGGCTTTTACACTCTATACTTCCGGCTCCGTACTCTATACTAAAAAGAAGACGGAGGGAAATATGAGATCGGTAAAATTGTTTGTCGCGGCGCTTTTATTGTCGTTAACGCTCCTCCCGGCCGCGCGGGCGGCGGAGGACGTCCCCGGCTACGCCATCGGCGTGGGGGACATCCTGGAGCTGAACATCCTGCAGCCGGAGAAGATGCTGGTCAACGTGGCGGTGGCCCCGGACGGCTCCATCTCCGTGCCCTACATCGGCAGCCTGCCGGTCAAGGGGCTGACGCTCACGGACGCGCAGAACACCATCCAGTCGAAACTTTCCGAGGGGTATATGAAATACCCGGTGGTGGTGCTTTCGCTGGTGGAATCGCGCAGCCGCAAGGTGCTCGTCTACGGCGAGGTGATGAAGCCGGGGGAATATCCGCTGGATGAGGACAGCACCGTGCTGCGGGCGATATCCATGGCCGGCGGCTTCACCAAATACGGTTCCTCCAGCCGCGTGAAGGTCCTGCGCCCGAAAAAGGGAGGCCCCGGCTACGACAACATAAAGATAAACATCGCGGACCTGATGGAGGGCAAGCCCGAG
>CAZAVF010000044.1:9349-11535 GCA_964488935.1 uncultured Planctomycetales bacterium
ACGGAGGAAAATATGGAAGAGCAGCATACGACGTTGCGCGATTATTTAAGGGTGGTGTTCCGCCAGAAACTGGTGATCTTCACCAGCATCGTGACCGTGATGGCCACGGTCTATCTCGGCGTGCACCTGAGGACGCCGGTCTACCAGTCCAGGGTGAAGATCCTGGTCTCCGGCGAGAAACAGGTGGAGTCTCCTTATTACCGGGAGATGCTCGGCTACCGCGACAACCAGCTCACCCTGACCCAGAGCGAGATGGTGCTCTCCCGCCCGGTGCTGGAGCTGGCGGTGCGCGCCCTCGGCCTGGACAAGAAGCCGCTGGATTACGAGAATAAATTCGCCTGGCCCCACAAGCGCCGGATTATCTCCAGGCGCGCCGCGGTCATGGAGAAAAAACTCGCGGCCATGCCGCCGGACAACGCCAGGCTGTTCATCCTGGAGAACGCCATCAACGAACTGCGCGCCAACATCAAGGTCGAGCCGGTGCGCGATACCAGTATGTTCACCATCACCTCCAGCGACTTCAGCCCCATCGGGGCGGCGGTCATCGCCAACACCGTCAGCCGCGCCTACGTGATCTTCGACCTGCAGCAGCAATTGGCGGAGCTGCAGCTTAAATACGGTGACAAGCATTCCACCGTCCTGCAGCTGCGCGACAGCATCGAACATATGACCACCAGCCTCAACGGCCAGCCTTTGCCGGACGTGGAGGCCATCGGCCCGGCCAGCGTCAAGGTGGTGGAACAGGCCTCCGTGCCTTTGCAGCCCGCCGGCCCGGCTAAAGAGCTGGTTTACCTGCTGGCGGCCCTGATGTCGGTCTTCCTGGGCGTGATGCTGGCCTTCGCCTGCGAATACCTTGACCAGACCTTCAAGACCCCGCAGGAGATGGAGCAGTTCCTGAACGTGCCGTATCTCGGTTTCGTCCCTTTCCGCGGACGCTGGGAGAACGCGCTGATCAAGGACGCCGAAAGGGCCACTCCTTACGTGCTGGCCTTCCGCAACCTTTCCGACCAGCTTTACCTGATAATGAAGGACCGCGGGTATAAATCACTGCTGGTCACCTCCGCCGAGCCGTCTGAAGGCGTCACCACCATCGCCGCCAACCTGGGTATATATCTCTCCACCATCAGGGGGCACCGGGTGCTGGTGATCGCCGCCAACCTGCGCAACCAGATCATGCATGATCTGTTCGGGTTGGAGAACAAGATCGGCCTTTCCGACGTCGTGCAGGGGAAGGCGGGATTGAAAGAGGCGGTCAGTCATATCACCCCCACGCTGGACGTGCTCTTCACCGGCCGGAGCAACCTGAACCCGATCACCATCCTCGACTCCAACAAGATGGCGGAGATGGTCAAGGAGGCCGAAGCGTCATACGACCTGGTGCTGGTGGACTGCGCCAACCTGGGCGGCTACAAGGACGGCCTGGTGGTATCCTCCTACGTCGACTCCACCGCGGTGGTCATAGACGAAAGCAAGACCAGGCGCCAGCTGGTGCAGGCGGCCATCGCGCCCCTCAGACAGAAAAAAGTCAACATCCTCGGCGCCATACTCAACAACCGCACATTCGCAATACCGAGGATCATTTATGACCGCATATAAAAGCGGGTTCTTTATTCGTATTGAGTCGTGAGTATAGAGTATCGAGTAAGAAATAACGATACGCAGATAACGATATGACAATGCCGGCAAAGATCAAAACATTCAAGGATCTGATCGTATGGCAAAAGAGCATAGAGCTGGTGAAGATTGTCTATCAAATTACCGGTGGATTCCCGCGGGAAGAGCAGTTTTCTATTGTTCAACAAATGAAACGGGCGGCTGTTTCCATCCCTTCGAATATAGCGGAGGGTTTCAAGAGGGGACACGCTAAAGAACATAAGCAATTCTTGAATATAGCTCTCGGTTCCTGCGCTGAATTGGAAACCCAGATAATAATTTCCCGGGAGCTGGGATTTATCGACCAGACCACAGAAGAAGGAACAGTAGTCCTATTGAATTATATAGCCGGGATGTTGGTCAACTTGAGTAAAAAAATAGACTGTTAATCGAAGCGCAGAATTCCCCGGTTTTCAAACCGGTTGCACCTTAACTTATCGGAAGGCTAAGTATTCGCTCGTGCGTTATACCTTGGCCAATCGGAAGGCCAAGTATTCGCTCGTGCGAAGATGAATGCGCAAAGATTAACCTCG
>CAZAVF010000045.1:0-7889 GCA_964488935.1 uncultured Planctomycetales bacterium
CTGCTTTATAAACAGGCTGGTATCCGGGACCTTTCCGGCCTGGAGGAGGCGGTTTCTTCAGGCACCCTTCTTAGAATACCGGGCATAAAAGAAAAAAGCGTCGAGAACATAAAAAACGGCATACGGCTTCTCCGCAGCAGCCTGGAGCGCATGCCGCTTCCCGACGCAGAAAGCCTGGCTGAAGAAATACAAAAGAAATTCCCGCCGGGTGCTCTGTCCGTCGCCGGCAGCCTGCGCCGGCGCAAAGAGACTATAGGCGATATAGATCTGCTGTATGCCGGCGGGAAAGGGAACGCCGCGTTCATTGAAAAGTTCAGGACCGCAATCCGGGGCGCGAAAGTGACGGCACTGGGCGCGACAAAAGTGTCCCTGCGCATCCCTCCGGGGGGAATACAAGTCGACCTGCGTGCAGTAAAAAAGAGCGGCTACGGGGCAGCCATGATATATTTCACCGGTTCGCAGGCCTTCAACGTCAAGCTGCGCCATCTTGCGAAAGAGCGCGGATACAAGCTCAACGAATACGGTCTATACAATGCCGCCGGCAGGAAGATCGCCGGCAGAAGCGAGAAGGAGGTGTTCAGATCGCTCAAAATGGCTTTCCTGCCTCCGGAACTGCGCGAGGACAGGGGGGAGATAGAGCTGGCGCTTAAGAGCAGGGTGCCGGTCCTGCTGGAGCAATGGATGATCAAAGGCGATCTGCACACACATTCCCGCTGGTCGGACGGCGATGCCACAATCGAGGAGATGGCGGATGCCGCCGCGGCCCTGGGCTATTCGTATATCGCGGTGACCGACCACTCTCAAAGTCTGAGGATCGCGCGGGGGTTGACCGCCGCCGACCTGGCTAAAAAGCGCAAAGAAATAGAAAAGATCAACTCATCGCGCAAAGATATACGCGTGTTTTTCGGGGCGGAAGTGGACATAGGCCCGCGGGGAGAACTTGATTACGACGACGCCATACTGGGGGAGTTCGACATCGTGGTGGGGGCCGTGCACACGGGATTCAGCCGGGGAGAGAAACAGCTTACGGAACGGATGGTAAAAGCCTGCAGGAACAGACGAGTGCACATAATCGCCCATCCCACGGGCAGGCTGCGCGGGACACGGGACCCGTACAGGATAGACCTGAAAGAGGTTTTCAAGGCCGCGGCAGGCACCAACACCTGCCTGGAGATAAACGCTTATCCACGGCGCATGGATCTGAACGACATTGACTGCCGCATGGCCGCTGAGAACGGCGTGCGGCTGGCGGTCGACACCGACGCCCATCATCCCGGCCAATTGTCGAACATTAAATACGGCGTGGATATCGCCAGGCGCGGCCGGCTCGGTCCGAAAGATGTCGTCAATACCCTGACCGCGGAGAAATTGTTGAAAACGCTTAAAAAATAGCGCCCCTGTCCCGGCGGGGACGGTAGTTCCCAGGAAACAGTTTTTTCTATGAAAACAACGATAATAGACATGCATATCCGGCGGCTCCCGGGATTCCTCCTTATTCTTATGGTCCTTCTTTCTTCAGGATGCGACGGCCGCGGCCTGCGCAGGGAGACCAGGGTGTTGATGGGGACCTACGTGGAGATCCTCTGCTTCGACGGCAGGGCGCCGGGCATCGCTTTCGATGAGATATCCAGGGTTGAAGGGCTGCTAAGTAAATACCGGGAGGACAGCGAGATCTCCCGTTTGAACGCGGACGGAAAGCAGCGCGTTTCCGGCGAAGTCTACGCGCTGCTTTCGCGCTGCGCGGAGCTTTCGCGCTCCAGTTCCGGGGCTTTCGATATAACCGTGGAGCCGCTGGTGCGCCTCTGGGGTTTCAGGGACAGGAAATTCCTTGTTCCCCCGGCGGATAAGATAGCAGGGACCCTGCCGTCGGTGGGCAGCGAAAAAATAGTTTTCCACCCGGCCGATAATATGATAGAATTTTCCGTCAAGGGGATGAGCGTAGATCTCGGAGGCGCCGGTAAAGGCTACGCGCTCGACTGCGCCGCCGGGAAGCTCGCCGAAGCCGGCATAAAAGATTTCCTGATTAACGCCGGCGGACAGGTCCGCTGCCGCGGTACCGGGCCGGGAAACGTTCCCTGGCGGATAGCGGTAAAGGACCCCAGAGGCCGGGGAGTGTTAAAGAAGCTGGAGATGAAAGGCGGCTCGTTCGCCACCTCCGGCGACTACGAACAGTTCTTTATGGCCGATGAAAAGACCGGGAAACGCTATTCGCACATCATAGATCCCCGCAGCGGCTATCCGGCGGATACCGGCATTGCCTCGGTCACGGTCTCCGCTGCGGATGGTCTTACCGCCGACTTTCTCTCCACCGCCGTCTACGTGCTGGGGAAGGAACGCGGCGAGGCCCTGTTGAAGAAATTCCCGGGCTGCGCGATAGTGGATATGGAATACAACAATGCAAGTAGAGAGTATTAAGTCCAGCGTACAGAATTTAAGAAACGTTCCGCACTTCATACTCTATACTCACTACTCAAAACATTTCTTATGCGTATAATTTCCAAAATATATTATTCACCGGAGGTGGTGCGGATGGAGCTGGAGGCGCCTGAAGTGGCCGCCAAGGCCGCCGCCGGACAGTTCGTCGTGCTTATACCGGCGGAAGGCGGGGAACGTATCCCCCTGACGATCGCTGACTGGGACAGGGACAGGGGAACGATAACGATCATTTTCCAGAAGGTCGGCTTCTCAACAGAGAAGCTTGCTTCCCTTGAACCGGGAAGCGAGATACTTCATCTGCTCGGACCTTTGGGTAAACCCACTCATACAAGCGGATATTCCGAGGTGGTCTGCGTGGGCGGAGGCGTGGGTATAGCGGAGTTGTATCCCGTGGCACGGGCTTTCAGGGAAGCCGGCAGCCGCGTCATTTCCATACTCGGAGCGCGCAGCCGCAGCCTGCTGATACTGGAGGACGCCATGCGGGAGGTAAGCGGCGAGCTTATCGTCGTCACCGACGACGGCTCTTACGGCAGCAAGGGGCTGGTGACGGACGCCCTGAAAGGGATACTTTCTTCCGTGGAGAGCTCCACTCATAACGTCTACCCGGAACTGGTGTATGCCATCGGGCCTGTGCCGATGATGCAGGCGGTCTCCGGACTTTCTCTGGGATACGGGATCAAGACCATAGTCAGCCTCAATCCCATAATGGTGGACGGGACCGGGATGTGCGGCGCCTGCCGTTGTTCGGTGCACGGCAAGACGGTCTTTGCCTGCGTCGAAGGTCCGGAATTCGACGCCTCCGGGGTGGATTTCGGGGAATTGAAGGCGCGCCTGGGGACATACCGCGAAAAAGAAGCCCTGCTAAGGGAGAAAAGGCCGGGCTGCGATGCGAAATAAACCGGACAGGGAGCCGGCGGGCGAGCGCATAAAAGGCTTCTCGGAGGTTACCCGTGTGTTCTCTCCTCAGCAGGCTTTACGCGAGGCGTCCCGCTGTCTGCAATGCAAGAATCCACCCTGCGTCAAAGGCTGCCCGGTCAACATCGATATCCCCGGTTTCATAAAACTCATAAAAGAAGGCCGGCCGGAGGCGGCACTGGCGAGGATAAAACAATTCAACAATCTGCCGGGGATCTGCGGCAGGGTCTGTCCCCAGGAAGAGCAGTGCGAGAAGGCGTGTGTGCTCAACAAGAAAGGCGAACCGGTCAATATCGGCGCCCTGGAACGCTTCGCCGCGGACAACGCAGCCTCTTCAGACGCCGGGAAAGATGGATCCAGGGAACACCGTACCTTGAAAGTGGGCGTGATCGGCAGCGGACCGGCCGGCCTCACCTGCGCCGCCGAATTGACAAAGAAAGGTTACCGGGTGGAACTGTTCGAATCTCTGCATCTGGCCGGGGGCGTGCTCAGTTACGGGATACCGGAGTTCCGCCTTCCCAAGAGAATAGTGGCGGCGGAGGTGGATTACGTACGCGGACTGGGGGTAAAAATAAACACGGACACCCTGGCGGGTTATACCATTCCGCTCGATGAGATGCTGGGACGGCGCGGTTTTTCCGCCGTTTTCATCGCTTCCGGAGCCGGTCTGCCGCAATTTCTGGGTATAAAAGGGGAAAACCTTCCCGGGGTTTATTCGGCCAACGAATTCCTCTGCAGGATAAACCTGATGAAGGCCTGGGATTTCCCCCGCGCGGCCACTCCCGTCAACGTGGGGACGAGGACCATGGTGATAGGCGGCGGCAACGTCGCCCTTGACTGCGCCAGGTGCGCCGTCAGGCTCGGCAGTAAAGTGTCCCTGGTTTACCGCCGCAGCGGGGATGAGATGCCGGCGCGCAGGGAAGAAGTGGAGAACGCGCAAGAGGAAGGGATAGATTTCCGTTTTCTGACCCAGCCGCTGGAGTTCACGGCCGGGCCGCGGGGCGGATTATCCGGGGCAAAATGCCTGAAGATGCGGCTTGCTGAACCGGATGCTTCGGGGAGACGCAGGCCTGTGCCGGTACCGGGATCGGAATTCACCCTCGAGGCAGACACCGCGGTCGTTGCGGTAGGACAAAGCCCGAATCCGCTGCTGGCCGGGGCCTGCCGCGGGTTAAAGACGGGGCCGCACGGGACCCTGCAGGTAGATGATAATCTTATGACCTCGATCCCGGGTATCTTCGCGGGCGGGGACATCGTCAGCGGCGCCGCGACCGTCATATCGGCCATGGCCGCCGGGAAAAAAGGCGCGGCCGAGATCGACGCGTATTTAAAAAACCGGGGGACGGAACACGAAGGATGAGGCACGGGGCATGAAAGACGAGAAAGCGATCACTCCCGGGGTAATAAAGCAATGCAAGAACATGCGCAGGATCGCGATGCTCACCGCGTATGACTATTCCACCGCCGTGATACTGGACAAGGCGGGCGTGGACATAGTCCTCGTGGGAGATTCCCTCGCCAACGTGGTGCTCGGCCTGCAGTCTACCAGGGACGTCGGGCTCGAAGAAATGTTATATCACGCAAAAGCCGTATGCCGGGGAGTGAAACGGGCCCTGGTCCTGGTGGACATGCCTTATTCCGCATACCAATGCGACATTTCGGGGAAAAGCGTGAATATCACCGACGCGGTGGAAAACGCCATGCGTTTGAAAAGCGGTTCCGGGTGCGGGGCATTGAAGATCGAATGGTCGCAGAACTGTCCGGAGATAACGGCCGCGGTCATCGCCGGCGGGATACCTGTATGCGGACACATAGGATTGACTCCCCAGACCGCCGATGAAACCGGCGGTTTCAGGACCAGGGGCGTGTCTTCTGATGAAGCGTTGAATATCCTGGCACAGGCAAGAGCCCTGGAAAAAGCCGGGTGTTTCGCGGTGCTGATGGAATGCGTGCCCGAGGCGGTGGCGGGAGACATAGCCCGAAGACTCTCTATACCCGTCATCGGTATCGGGGCAGGGCGTTTTTGCGACGGGCAGGTGCTGGTGACGAACGATATCCTGGGGATGAACCCGGATTTCCATCCCAGGTTCGTGAAGCGTTACGCCGATCTGCACGCGCTGGTCATGGCCGCGGCCGGCGATTTTGTCCGCGAGGTCAGGGAGGGGGTCTTTCCCGCGCCGGAGAACGCCTTCAGGATAAAACCGGAAGAACTGGCCTCTTTCCGCGAAAGAACGGGATAGCCTGCTGCCCCCGAGCGTATATTCTTGACACGCCTATTATTATTTGTTATCATTAAAAAATTAAAGGCGAGGTCTCCAGAAAACGGCGGCCTCGGGACTTCAGCCGCAAGCGGTTTCAGTAACTTCCGCGTATCGCACATCACCGAATCAATTCGACGTGCCACGGCCTTTAGACCGTGGTTTGCGCATGATCTTGATACTGGG
Organism: uncultured Planctomycetales bacterium; assembly: GCA_964488935.1. GTDB lineage: Bacteria > Omnitrophota > Gorgyraeia > Gygaellales > Profunditerraquicolaceae > Undivivens. Next base: position 5,796 of record CAZAVF010000045.1, read on the forward strand.
CGGCGCCTGTGTTCTCCGCGCCCATAAGGGCGCGGTTTCAGCGCCGTTGAAGTATAAAAACATTGCGCCGGGACAAAAGAGGATGGCGTCCTCCCTTGTGTCCCGCGCGGGGAGAGTTATCGGCCGATGATAACGCAGAATTTTCATGAACAGAGGCTGGGGATCAGGGTTTACGTCGGGATCCCTCTTGTATTCCGCCTGCCGGAGCAGCTTGACCCCCAGGGAAGCCTGAGGAAAGGGCTTATCCAGAACATAAGCACAGAGGGGATATTCTTCCGTCTTGAGGATATCATCCCGATCCGGACCGAGCTGAAGGTCTCTTTTGAACTTCCCGATAAGCGCAGCATCGAAGCCCTGGTGCGCGTCATGCGGATCGAATTCCAGGAGAAAGAGAATAAATACGGGATAGGCGCCTATTTCCTGGAGATAAGGGACGATGACCGCGGAGAGATATACAAACAGCTGGTAGAGAAGCTGGACATAAACAATCTCCTGGAGCTGTCCATCGAGAAAAAAGCCTCCGATCTCCATCTGATCGCCGACCGTCCGCCCGTGATGCGCATAAACGGAGAGATAACCTCCCTGGAGAGCTCTCCGCCTTTGTCGTCCGACGACATCCCGCGGCTCTTGTTCAGCATAATGTCGCAGGAGCAGATCAGGAAATTCCAGATGGATAAAGAACTGGATTTCGCCCTGCAGTACGACGAAGAGCACCGCTTCAGGGTGAATCTGCACCAGCAGCGCGGGCATATCGAGGCGGCCTTGAGGCTGATTCACACCAGGATATTCTCCTTCGAGGAGTTGAACATCCCGACGGTGGTCAAAGACCTCGCCCGGCTCAAAGAGGGACTGGTCCTGATCGTCGGCACCACAGGGTCCGGGAAAAGCACCACAATGGCCGCAATGGTGGACCTGATCAACAGGGAGCGAAAAGGGGTGGTGATCACCCTCGAGCGGCCGATAGAATACGTTTACGTCAACGACAAATGTATCATAAAACAGCGGGAAGTGGGGATAGACACCAATTCCTTTTCCGCGGCGCTGAAGAGCACCCTGCGCCAGGACCCGAACGTGATAATCGTCGGCGAGCTTGACGACGCGGAGACCATAAAGACCGCCCTGATAGCCGCCGAAGCCGGACATCTGGTGATAGCTTCGTTCCACGCGCCGAACACCATACAGGCCGTCGACCGCCTGACAAGCATGTTCCCGGTGGAGCACCGCAAGCAGGTGCTCTTTCAAATGGCCAACGCCTTGAGAGGCATAGTCTGCCAGGTCCTGCTGCCGTGCTCGGACAGGGACAAGCGCCTGCTGGCCACCGAGGTGATGATCGCCAACGACGCGGTGAAGCACGTTATACGCAACAATGAACTCCTGCAGCTGGCGACCCTGATCCAGACCGGGGCTTCCCAGGGGATGATCTCCATGAAAGACGCCATCTGGAAGGCTTTCGAAATGGGCCAGATAGACGGGGAGACCGCCAACGCCTACGCGGAGGAATTCAAAGTCCCGGGAAGGTAGTGTGCTGTCTGGTAGCTTTTCTAAAACAGCACGCTGAGCAATCGAAAATCGACAATCGAGAGCAGGACATAAACTATGAGGCAAGATTTTAGATTGTGGTCAATTTTCGATTCTCAATTTTTAGTGTTTTAAACAACACACAGAGTCTTTCCGGGGTTTCAGCGGCGGACAAAGTCTCGCCAACGGTTCAGTGGCGGACGGTCGAATCCCGGCTTTAGATTTTCAAATACTAAGAGGACAATAGGACAACATTATGCAGGATTGTGCAGACAATAAACTGATGGAAAAGGTGGTCGCGCTCTGCAAACGCAGGGGATTTATCTTCCCGGGCAGCGACATCTACGGCGGCCTGGCCAATTCCTGGGATTACGGCCCTTACGGGGTCGAGCTCAAGAACAACATCAAAAAGGCCTGGTGGAAGTCGAACGTCTACCTGCGCAACGACATCTACGGTATGGACGCGGCGATCATCATGCACCCCAGGACCTGGGAGGCGTCGGGGCACGTTAAAAACTTCGTCGATCCCCTTGTAGACTGCAAAAAATGCAACGCCAGGCTGCGGGAAGACCACGT
>CAZAVF010000045.1:7989-11356 GCA_964488935.1 uncultured Planctomycetales bacterium
TTCAACCTGATGTTCAAGACCTGCATCGGCCCGGTGGAGGACAGCGCCAACACGGCGTATCTGCGTCCCGAGACGGCCCAGGGCATGTTCGTGAATTTCGCCAACATCCTGGATTCCCGTCATCCCAAACTCCCGTTCGGACTGGCGCAGATAGGCAAATCATTCCGTAACGAGATCACCCCCGGCAACTTCACTTTCCGCACACGGGAATTCGAACAGATGGAGATAGAATACTTCTGCCGGCCGGAGGATGCCGGCAGGATATACGAAGAATGGGTGGAGGCCAGGAAGAAGTGGTATCTTGACCTGGGTATGAAACCTGAAAATATCCGTTTCCGCCGCCACGACGACAGCGAACTGGCGCATTACGCCAAGGCCTGCACCGACGTGGAGTATCTTTTTCCCTGGGGATGGTCGGAACTGGAGGGGATAGCCAACCGCACCGATTTCGACCTGAAGCAGCACGCCGAATACAGCGGCAAGGACCTCACGTATTTCGACCCCGTGGAGAAGAAACGGTTCTTACCGTATATCATCGAGCCCTCCGGCGGAGTGGACCGCTGCCTGCTGGCGTTCCTGACCGATGCCTATCATGAGGAACAGGTCAAAGATGACACCCGCGTGGTGCTGAGGCTCAGCGCGAAGCTCGCCCCGGTCAAAGCCGCGGTCCTGCCCCTGTTGAAGAACCGGGAGGAGATCGTCGCCGTGGCGAAGAAACTTTCCCTGGAGCTGAAAGAAAAAATGAACGCCGTTTACGACGACACCGCCAACATCGGCAAGCTTTACCGCCGGCAGGACGAGGTCGGGACGCTGTTCTGCGTCACCGTCGACACGCAGACTCTGGAGGACAAGCAGGTGACGGTAAGGGACAGGGACAGCATGCAGCAGGAGAGGATCCCGCTGGAGAATGTGGAAAAGTATATTTCCGGCAAATTATCGTAGAAAAACGTAACCTTGCGCGCCGCGCGCGCCGGGCAATTTTTATAAAGAAGGAGAGGGAAGGAAGAAATGGCAAAAAAGTACGTCTATTCATTCGGGGGAGGCAAGGCTGACGGTAACGAGAGCATGAAGAACCTGCTGGGCGGCAAGGGCGCCAACCTGGCCGAGATGGCGGGGCATAAAGAGCTGCGCTTGCCCGTTCCTCCGGGTTTCACCCTCACCACCGAGGTCTGCACATATTATTACGATAACAAGCGGTCTTATCCGAAAACTCTCAAGGAAGAGGTGCAGAAAGCCCTCGAAAAGGTGGAAAAGCTGATGGAGAGGAAATTCGGCGATCCCGCCAATCCGCTCCTGGTCTCCGTGCGTTCCGGCGCCCGCAAGTCGATGCCCGGGATGATGGAGACGGTGTTGAACGTCGGCTTGACCGAGAAGACCATCCCCGGACTGGTCAAACAGAGCGGAGGCAACGGCCGTTTTGTCTACGACGCCTACCGCAGGCTGATAATGATGTATTCCGACGTGGTCATGGAAAAGGCCGCCGGCATCGAGCCGAAGGATTCCGAATCCGGCATCCGCAAGCAGCTTGAGCGGGTGATGGACGGGATGAAAAAGCAGAAGGGGTACAAAAGCGACACCGACCTGACGGAAGCCGATCTGAAGGTCCTTTGCGGACAGTTCAAGGTCAAGATCAGGGAAGTCCTCGGTAAAGAATTCCCGGACGACCATATGCAGCAGCTCTGGGGCGGCATCGGCGCAGTATTCGCCTCCTGGAACGGCAAGCGCGCCATCAGCTACCGCAGGATAGAGGGGATACCGGACGCCTGGGGCACCGCCGTCAACGTGCAGACCATGGTCTTCGGCAATATGGGCAGCGATTCCGCCACCGGCGTCGCTTTTTCGCGCAACCCGGGCAACGGGGAGAACGGTTTCTACGGCGAATACCTGATCAACGCGCAGGGGGAGGACGTCGTGGCCGGTATCCGCACTCCCGGACCGATCAACGAGTATTCCAAATCCGAGAACAATAAGGACCATATCACCCTGGAAAAGGCGATGCCGGCCATCTACAAGCAGCTTTGCGATTTCCGCTCCCGCCTGGAGAAACATTACAGGGACATGCAGGACATAGAATTCACCATAGAGAAAGGCAGATTGTTCATGCTCCAGTGCCGCGTGGGAAAACGCAACGGGCCTGCCGCGGTGCGCATAGCCATGGATATGGTGAAAGAGAAATTCATCAAGAAAGAGGAAGCGGTGATGCGCGTCACCCCGGCACAGCTGGACGAACTGCTGCATCCCATTATCGACCCCAAGGCCGAATCGGCCAACAAACCGCTGGCAAAAGGCCTCCCGGCCGGTCCCGGCGGAGCTAACGGGCAGATAGTATTCTCCGCGCTTGAAGCAGTGGAACAGAGAAAGCAGGGGAAGAAGCTTATCCTCGTCCGCGAAGAGACCAATCCCGAGGACGTGGAAGGGATGCGGGCCGCGGAAGCCATTCTCACCGCCAGGGGCGGGATGACCTCTCACGCGGCTCTGGTGGCGCGCGGCTGGGGTAAATGCTGTATCGTCGGATGCGGCAGCCTTCACGTTGATTACGACAGAAAAGAGCTGGTCGTGGACGGGAAGACGTTCAAAGAAGGAGACTGGCTGACCCTCAACGGCACGAAAGGCACGGTTTACGCCGGGCAGCTGCCGATGATGGACGCCGGCGAGGAGAACCGCGTGCTTAACGATTTCCTCAAAATATGCGGTTCCGTGAAGAAACTCGGCATACGCACCAACGCCGACACCCCCGAAGACGCCCAGAAGGCCAGGCAGTTCGGGGCCGAGGGTATCGGGCTGTTCAGGACCGAGCACATGTTCTACGGCAAAGGTTCCGACCAGGCGCTGTTCCTTTTGCGCAAAATGATAGTTTCAAAAAGCAAAGAGGAAAGGGAAAAGGCGCTTAACGAGCTCTTCCCGTTCGTCAAAAAGGACATAAAAGGGACGCTGCAGGCCATGGACGGCTTTCCGGTCGTCATCCGCCTTCTGGACCCGCCGCTGCATGAATTCGTGCCGCGCGACGCCGAAAAACTCCAGATGCTGGCAAAGGAACTGAATATCAGTATGGAGGAGCTCGCCAAGAGGGCGGAGGGGCTGCATGAATCAAACCCGATGATGGGCCACAGGGGAGTGCGTCTCGGGATAACCTATCCGGAAGTCAGCTCCATGCAGATCCGCGCCATCCTGGAAGCGGCCGCGGAACTGCTCAAAGAAGGCAAGAACCCTTATCCCGAGGTGATGATACCCGTCGTCTGCGACGTCAAAGAGCTCAACGACCAGTTGGCGATCGCCAAAGGCATCTACGCCGAGGTCCTCAAGAAATACGGGCTCAAGAAAATAAAGCATATGTTCGGGACCATGATCGAGATACCCCGCGCCGCGG
>CAZAVF010000046.1:0-10923 GCA_964488935.1 uncultured Planctomycetales bacterium
CGCAGGCGCGCCGAGGATCTGGCGAAAGACCTCTGCAGGTTCGATCTCCTGCCGAAAGACGACTGCGACAAGATAGTTTCCCTCTACGAAGAGCTCTGCCGTAAATTCGACCTGACCCGGGAACGTTCGGCCCAGGAGATGCTCGACCTGGTGAGAAAAGGCATCGCTTTCCATCACGCCGGAATGCTGCCGACGCTAAAAGAAGTGATAGAACGGCTTTTCACCAGCCGCCTGCTGAAGGTGATCTTCACCACCGAGACCTTCGCTCTGGGCATAAATATGCCCAGCAGATCGGTGGTTTTCGACGACCTGCGCAAATTCTACGGACGCTACGTGCGCAACCTGAAGACGCGCGACTTCTACCAGATGGCGGGACGCGCGGGCAGGCGCGGCATAGACACGGAAGGATACGTCTACTGCAGGATCAATCCCGCGAAACTCAGTTTCAACGACATCAAACGCGTCATTTACGGCAGCCCGGAGGAGGTCCACAGCCAGCTTAACACCTCCTATGCCACCATACTTAATCTTTACGAGAAATACCGGGACGACCTCTACAAGATATACCCCCTCTCCCTGCATTATTTCCAGTGCCGTAAAGAAGAGCAGAAAGAGGCCCTGCGCCTGATCGAGGCAAAGCTGAACCTCATGAAGGACAACGGTTACATAAAGAACGGGGAGCTGACCCCGAAAGGACAGTTCGCCAAGACCGTTTACGGTTACGAACTGCTGCTCTCCGAGCTTTACGAGCGCGGCGTGCTGGAGCAGCTGGATGAATTCGGGCTGGGGATAATGGCGGCGGCGGCGGTCTTTGAACCGCGCAAGAACCAGCAGATGCTCAATCTCTCCAAGAGCGCCAGGCGCATAAGGGCGGCCTGCGAAGAGATCTACGCCCGCGTGAAACAACTCGAGATATCACGCCGCATCTACCCGTTGAGCAAGGAACCTTATTTCCACCTGAGCGGGAGCATAGAGGCATGGTTGAGAGGGACCTCTTTCGAAAAGACCCTGCTTTTAACGGACACCGACGAAGGTGAGATTGTGCGTTATTTCCGGATGAGCGTGCAGATAATGCGGGAGATAGGGGACTCCGGGGTGGCATCCCCTCTGCTGAAAGAAAAGACACGCGAAACGGCGAGGGTCATCAACCGCGACATAATCGACGCGGAGAAACAACTGCGGGAAACCTGAGACCGCAAGCTATATTTCCTCCCCTTTTTCCCTGAGGTAGTCCGCTATTATCTTCTTATGGTCGAAAGCGAATTCTATCCCCGCAAGCCCCTGTCTTGATACGACCTTAGCCTCGGCGGCGTCGTCCCCGGCGGCCGGGGTCCCCGAGGAACGGCCTATGAAGACCGTGCCCACCGTGTGAAAACGGGGGTCGCGCCCGGGATCGGAATAAGTGTGGAACTGCCTGAGATCGGAAAGCTCCAACCCGGTCTCCTCCCTGGCTTCCCGCCTCACGGCATCCTCAAGACTCTCCCCGTAATCCACGAACCCGCCGGGCAGCGCCCAGCCGAAAGGAGGATTGCTCCTTTTTATGATCACGATGCCGCCCGCGGCCTCGATGATGGCGTCCACGGTGAGAAAAGGCTGCTTGAGCGTGCGGGTCATATATTCCAGGTATCCGCAGACGTTCTTCTCGAAAATGCCGGCGGTCTCCCCGTCCTTCAGACAGAACACGATCTCTTTCAGCGCGCCGGACTTCCCGCCGGCCAAAAGCCTGTGCACTTCCTGCGCCATGATCTTGGCCGCCGCCTTGTAAGGGAACCCTCCGGTGCCGCAGCCCAGGGCGGGAAAGACGACCGATGATATACCCAGGCCGGCCGCCAGGTCCAGGGCGCTCCGGCAGGAAGCCCTTATCTTCTGTTCGTCGGTCCGGAAATCCATTCCCATGGTGGCGGCGTGTATCACATACCGGGCCGCCAGCCTGCCCGCCGAAGTCACAACGGAATCACCGATCTCCACCGGCCCGAGGCCTGCCGCTTCTTTTTCTATCTCTTCACCGCCGGCTCTCTTTATGGCCCCGGCCACCCCGCCGCCCATCAGCATGCGGTTGTTGGCGGCATTCACCAGAGCGTCCGCTTTCACGGCGGTGATGTCACCGCTGATAACCTTGATCTCGACGCCATATATTAACATACCACGCCCTTCCCCCGGCGTTCAACCCTTCTGCCGGTAAATACCGTCATACCCCTTTGCCGCGGGATTGATACCGGCGAAAACCAGTTGTATCAGCCTGGCGTTCCTGCGTACGCGGATCCCGGCGGGATTCTGCACCACCAGTATGAATTCGCTCCTGCCGTGAAACCCCGCGTCCCATACCCCCGTCTGCGTGAACGCGCCGCATCTCAAAAGAGAACTGCGGGGGAAAGCGAAGGCTATCAACCCCAGCGGCATGCGCACGGTCTCATTGGTGGAGACGCGGTACGCCCCCTGTTTAAGGAGCCACCAGCCGCCGTCCTGACCGCCGCCCGGGATGTCCCTCACTTCAGGAAGTACCCGCCCGCTGTTGTCGAAGTCCACGGCCCCCTCCCCGTCGAAGGCGTGTATCGCGGAAGCGGTAAAATCCATGCCGTTCGGCGTCAATTGTTTTTCCAGGTCCAGGAACCCGCTGACCAGTGACTGCGTCTCTATTAAACCCCGGATCTCATCCCCGTTCAATATATTGCCCGTTATCACCGGCTCCTCAACTTTCTCCAGACAAAGATCACCGCCTTGCCGGTCAGCCAGACGAAAAGCAGCGCCGCCGCGAACACCAGGGAAAGCCCCAGGGCCACGGTCAAGAGAACGAAGACCGGGAAGAGGAACAGCCACAGTCCTGCCAGCAGCCCCAAAACGCATAAGAACAGTGCCCCGACCAGGAACGCTTTCATCTTAGTCGCTCCAGGAAGACAATAATCCCCGGGAATCGAACCAGAGCACTATCGAAGGCCTGCCGCCGCGCTTATACACGAACCGCGCGGAATCCACCCTCGCCGAGATCTCGTCGGGTTCTCCGTAGTTTTTCTTTATTTCCTGGGCGCTGCTGCCCAGCCCTGCCTTTCCGGAACGCAGGTCGGCTTCCAGCCTGCTCTTCGCGCCGGCATCGGCTTTCGCCGCGTATCCGCCGAACGAACGGAACGGGACGACGCTTTCCCTGCCGCCGCAGCATCCGGAGGCAAAAGCCGCCGCCGTTATGACCATCAAACAACCGGGGATAATACGCATTCCGCACCTCCTCTGATGAACGTATGCCGTCCGGTTCATTCAAGTTCCTCCTGCAGTTTCACGATCAACTCCGAGACCTCCTTAAGCAAAGGCATCGGCAGCATTTTTTCCTCTTCAAGCTCCCCGCGCAGCGTCTTCAACACGCTCACCAGCCGTTTAACCTGCGTGTTCTTCTTTTTCTCCCACGCCTCCTGCGGTTCTAGTTCCTCTCTCTGCCTGATCAGCGCGGTGAGGTCCTTCTTTACGTCCCTGGCCTCCCTGCCGTCCTCGAAGACCTGCTTTTTAAGCGTCGAATACTCCTCGTCACCGAGGACCTTGCGGTTCTTGGCGCTGCGCAGGACGTCCACCGCCTCGTAGGAAGGGACCTGCCTGGCCTCCGCCGACTCGATGAATTCCTGCTTCAGGTAAGCCGGCTCTTCCTTTTCCAGGAACATATAAGACCTCAACAGCTTCAAAGCGGTCTGCTGCTTTATTCCCACCTCTTTGGCGGTGTAGAACTCGAACTTGGAATACCCCCACTCGCGGTAAAGCTTGTCTTTCCAGACCGAATAAAGCGCCCTGCCGAACTCTATCCAGGAAGACTTGAAGTCCTTTGCCGATCGAAGAATATGCTCCCTCACCGAACCCGGCTCCGCCTGCGCCAGTTTTTCCTCCAGTTCCATCAACGACTTGGACATTATGCGCTCCTCATTATAATGGGAAAGACAAAGGAGGAAATCATTTGTTCCCTCTCCCCCGGCCTTCTCCCTTCATCACTCATCACACTATTTACACCGGATTGTTCTATGGACTGCGGCCTTGTTGTTACGGTTTTTTCCATAACCTGGAACCTGTTTTTTTCTAAACTATCGGCCGTGGATTTCTTTTCCACCGCTCTTCTTCCTTCTGTTCTTTTCCTCTCCGATCTTCGGACAGAGCCGTTCCGCCGCGCATCTGCCGCAAAGAGGAGAAACCGGCCTGCAGATGTTCTGGCCGAACGCCACCAGGGCCGTGTTCAATTCTATCCAGTACCTGCGCGCGAAAAGCTTTTGCAGGGCCTTCTCGGTTTCCTCTACTTTAACCGTCTTCACCCAGCCCAGGCGGTTGGAGATGCGGTGCACGTGCGTATCGACGCAGATCGCCGGTATACCGTAGCCGAGACCGAGCACCAGGTTGGCCGTCTTCCTTCCCACGCCCTTTATGCTCAGCAACTCCTCCATTGTCCGCGGCACCCTGCCTCCGGAACGCTCCAGGATCACCCGGCTGGCGCCGAGTATCACTCCGGCCTTTGTCCGGTAGAACCCGACCGGAAAGATCAGATCGGCTATCTTCTTTTCCGGCAGTCCCAGCATTGAACGCGGGTCCGGCGCTTCTTCAAACAGCCTGCGTGAGGCCTGCAAAGCCACGTTGTCTTTGGTGCGCAGGCTCAAGATACAGGAGATCAGCACCAGGTACGGATCGCGTTCGGCGGATATCTCCGTAACCGAAGGCAGCCGGAAACCCGAGGCCTGCCGGCGGATCAAGCGATAAACCTTCAGATGTTCTCCGGCCACGGCCGCCTCAATTCTTCCTTGTAAGCGCAAAGATGGTCGGCCGCCCAATGTTTGTGCAGGATGCCGCGCAAAGGAACGCAATTGAATTCTTTCCCGGAGACGGTGCGCCGGAGACCGAAGCGCGTCCCGTAAATATCGCAGTAATATTCTCCGGCAGTATTGCTGCGGAGGAGATGCTCGCAGGGATCCTCGAAGACCCCGCAGCAGGCGCCGCACCTGCGGCAAAGCCCCTCCCAGCGCGCCTCCTGCTCCTCCATATATTGCGAATAATCGGCTTCCCCATTTATTCCCACGGCTACTTGATCCCCCCACTCAAACTCGTCTATCGGCTACGATACCGGTATCGTCAATCGTCATACGTTACGGCTTTGGACGTAACCGTGAACCGACACGGGCTTCGTTACCTTAACCGTTACCGGTTACTTAATACGCCACACATAAGTGCCTTTGTCCAGATCGAACACCTCCACCGGCGCGCCGACAGGCAGGCTTTCCTGAAGACGTTTTGCGTACAATTTCTCTATTTCCTCCACCGCCACTCCGTTCCTGGCGGCTAGCTTCGAGTATATCACCATGCGGTCGCTGTTTTCCGCTTTGACCGTTTCCTTTTCCGCCCCGGAAGCCGGCCGCCGCAATTCCAGCAATCCCGACCTGTTCTCGCCGGCGGTACCCTTCTCCAGCAAAGCCGTCACCTGCGGCAGCCTGGATTTTCTTCTCTGCACCGCGCCTTCTATCTCGGGATCGGAGACGGCGTCGGCGGCATAGGCGGCGGACGGCAGTAGGACGTCGAGCAGACTCTGTTTCCCGGAGGCCGACGGGGCCGGATCGGCGTTGGGAGACACCATATCCTCTATTTTATCTATGGTCTTCTCCAGATGCTGATAAATATCCAGACGCATGGAGATGTCCACTTTAATGGGATCTTTCGGCGCTTCCACTCTCACCCTGGCACAGCCCGGCCCAAAGGTAATTCCCAATGCCCATAAACACGCCAATAGTATTCTCGCCATGACCACCTCCATTTTGGAAGAAAGTAAACTCACTTGCCGCCTATCATTTCATGCAAACGCACGTCGAAAGTCCTTTTCCCCTGCCCGCCTTCGAAAACGGCGAAGATCCGCAGCTCCTGCCGGACGGTGGAGACGTTAAGGACCGCGCTGCGGTAACGGTAATCCCTCAGGCTGTCGTAAATGGTCTGGAGAGGACGGCCGCTCTGCACCGACAGATAATCAAGTATCTTCTTGTCCCGGATGTTCATGCTCCCGCCGGACTGAGTCCCAAAAGAAGCGCTTACGTCGTCCAGCCCCGAGCCCCCGCCCTCCAGGACGGCCTCACCGGAAGCAACGCCGCCGAGCGCCACCTTTTCCGAGAACCCCAATTCCCGGGAAACCATCGCCAGGTCCGAATTACCGGCCTGGAACCGGCATTTGTATTTTATCCCCCCGGCCGGCGGGGAGTAAATGTCGGCGGCTGCGGTCAAAGAACCGCCCCAAAGGTCCACGGGAGAAAATAACGCCTGCGTCACGCCCTTTTCATCCAGCCACAGCTTCCCTTTTACGTTATCAAGCCGGAGGTCACGGAAGGAGAGTTTCTCCATGGTTATACGCCCTTCTCTATTTTCCCCGGGGAGGTAAACGTAGATCCCCGACACGTAAAACTTCCCGGCCCGCAAAGTATCCATACTGACGAACAACTCCGCCAGCGACCTGCCGGAGAACCCGGCATGCAAAGAACCGTTGATCGCGAAAGGAGAACCGTTAACGCCGCAGCGGATCTCGGCGCTGTAAATATCCAGTCTTTCAGGCATAAAACGCGGCAGTTTCAGACCGCCGCTCATCCCGCTTCCTCCTGTTTCTTTACAGGAAAGAAGCAGCAAAGGGTTCTCAAGATAGATCCTCCGCGGTCTGCCTGAGAACAAGGAAACCGGAGTGAATTCCACGCTGGCCGTATCGGCGAAGAACACGTATTTCCCCGGGACATCAAGCAATAGACCTTTCAACCTGATATGCCTGAAAATATTGACGCGGCACTCCTTGAAGGAGCATCTCGCTGAAGGGAACAACATGGAGAGCGCGCCGCTGACTGCCCGGCGCGCCAGCACCCCGCCCCAGACATAGAACAAGAGCAAGAACATAACCGCCAGCAATAGAACAGTTCTCCAGTATGCCTTCCTGCCGTTTCCGCGATCTGTTTCAGCCATAGACATTCCCCCTGATCTTCCTGAACGCCCTGCTTTTTAACATAGAGGACGCGGCTTTAAACGCCTCCTCCCGCGTATTTATCCTGCCGATGGCCCGCTGTTCTTCCAGTCCGGCAAGCAGGCTGCCGACCACAGGAGAAGGTTCAAGACCGAACCTGCGCATCAGGTCGTTGCCGTTCACCAGTCTGGGCAGCACTTTGCGGCCGAGCGAACTGAAATATTCCCGCAGCAGTCCGCGGCAGGTCCTCTCGTGCCGGACGCGGGACTCCCTGCTTGTCAAAGGGCCGCGGGTGGAACGCTGATCGGCCATGGAAAGAAGAAGTATGGAAGCGGCCTCCGCGCCGCTGTCCCGGAAATACCTGAATTTCGCCCTGGAGGTGACGACTTCATTGTCCGCCAGGTAACCTGGGCGCAGATGGCAAAAAACCATCCTGCGCAGGGCGTCCTGCTCCGCCCGGGAAAGTTTCAGCCGTTCCGCCATACGGCAGACTATGCGCGCCCCCGACAGTTCGTGCCCGTGGAATATCATCCGGCCGCCCCTGCGTTTCTTCGCCGCCGGCTTGCCGATATCATGCAGTAAAGTGCCGAGTTTCAACAATCCCAGTCTGCGCCGGCCCGGGACGGTATCCTCGGAAAGATAGGAAGAAAGCCCCGGCTCTCCTTCGAGATCCTCCAGAAGCGACTCGAGCTGTTTTACGGATTCCAGGCTGTGTTTCCAGACATCAAGATGATGATACGGCCCCTGGGCCACGCCGCGCATCACTTCTATCTCCGGGAGCGCCTGAGACAGCACCCCCTTGTCATCCATAAGTTTCAATACCCGGTAAGCATTCCCGGATCCCAATATCTTGAAAAGCTCGTCGCGCACGCGCTCCCCGGAAACGCGGGAAAGCGAACGGCATTTGGCCGCCGCCTGCCGCAGGACCTCCCCGCCGGCTTTAAAACCGAACACCGCGAAAAGGCTGAAGGCGCGCATGATGCGCAGGGGATCGTCGTCAAAACTGCCGGGACCGGCCAGCCTCAGCTTCCCGGCGCGAAGGTCCGCGAGAGAACCTCGGACATCTATTATCCCGCTGCGGAACCCGGCGGGAGTGATGCGCCCGCGGATCTCCCTGGCAAGGGCGTTGACCGTGAAATCCCTTTTCTTCAGATCCTCTTCTATCCCGTCCGCGCGGAAGTCGGAAAAGTCGAGCGTGTAAACGACTCCGGAACGCGTCTTTTTCACCAGCCGGCAGCAGCCGCGCTCACGGTCCAGGACAACGAATCCCGCTTTCACCCCGGAGTTGAGCGCGCGGCCGAAAGACACCGCTCCCTTATCCACGGCGAAATCCATATCCGGGTTTTCCTTCTTCCTTCCCAGGAAAAGGTCCCGCAGAAAACCGCCTACAAGGTAAACCTTGCGCCCGGACTTTTTCGCCTGAGCGGCTACCAGCCTCAAAAATTTCATGTCTTCCTGAGAAGGCTCTTTCATAACCCGATGATCTCCGCCGACAGGTCAACGGTGTCCAGCACGGCGACCGTGGGCTTGCCGCTGAGCCATCCGCCGCATTCACCAGGGTTGACGGCCAGGATGGAACCTCTTTTCTCCACCGACGGCTTGTGGCTGTGTCCGTAGATCAATACATCGGCCTGCGGCATCTTACCTTCCAGCAAAGAGATGTCGTGCACCACTACTATATTCCTGGAATCGAGAGTCAGGGAAAGCGGCGCCCCGGATATCCTGCCTCCGGAAACGGAGGAAAGCCCTTTGCGCTCCCCGTCGTTGTTCCCGAAAACCCCCTGCCAGGGACAATTCAATTTGTTGATCTCCGGCACCGTGAACGGGGCGACGAAATCACCCGCGTGCACGACAAAACCGGTCTCGAGACGGTTGAAAAGCTTCACGGCGGCGGCGATCATGGCGAGATTGTCGTGCGTGTCCGAAATAACCCCTATTTTCATTTCAGGTATTCTCTTTGGGCAGAGTATCGGCTTTATTCAGGACCTCCTCCTCCACGAAGACCGGAGTATGGGTCCTGACAGCCAGCGCGATGCTGTCGGAAGGCCGCGCGTCCAGCACGAGCTCGGCGCCGGAGGCGTCCTTCAGGTATATCTTGGCGTAGAAAGTGTTTTCCTCCACGCGGTCGATCACTATTTTTTCCACGGAGGCGCGCAGTTTATCTATGGTATCCTTGAACAGATCATGGGTCAGCGGCCTGGGCGGGGTCAGATTGCTTATCTTCATCTTTATGGCGGATATCTCCGCCAGACCTATCACTATCGGCAGCAGGCGCCGGCCGTGTTTCTCCTTGAGCACTATCAGCTGGTCGTGCCGTTTTTCGTCTATGATGAGCTTGCTTAACTCCACCTCTATCATCGGGATGACCTCCTCTTGCGGCCCTTTTTGCCCGCGGCGCGCGCTTTACCGTCGTCCAGAAGGCCTTTCAACTCGTGCATGAACTGGCCGACGTCCTTGAACTGCCGGTAAACGGAGGCGAACCGCACATAGGCCACGTCGTCTATTTTCTTCAGCCTCTTGATGATGGCCTCGCCGATCCCGCTGGAGGGGACCTCCCTGGAAGCGCTCTTGTATATCTCCCTCTCCACCTGGGAGGTTATCTCCTCCATCTCCTCCAGTCCCACGGGACGCTTCTCGCAGGCGCGCATTATGCCGGTGAGTATCTTCTTGCGGTCAAAGACCTGCCGCGTGCCGTCTTTCTTGATGACCATCAAGGAGACGTCCTCGACGTATTCATACGTGGTGAAACGCCTGTCGCAGGAAAGGCACTCGCGCCTGCGCCTTACGGCCGAGCCTTCCTGGGTGACACGCGAATCCACCACCTTGTCTTCCTTGTAACCGCAATACGGACAACGCATACGAATCCCTTATATATAATATTATAGTTAGCATAGCATATTAGGCGGAGAATTCAAGAAAAGTATAGAGTTCAGAGTATAGTGTATAGAGTGGAGAGTATGGAGTAAGAAACGGGTTCTGGGTGATGGGGAAAATATAGGTTCTTAATCTTAGGTTTTGGGAAAGTATCGATTCTGAATATGGAATTTTATGTTTAAGAGAAAATATAAAAGAATAGTTTGCAGTCCATAACTCTAATGGTGCGTAAACTCGCAATCAATACTTTGAGAAAACCAATAGGATTTGTTATCATAACAAGGAATAATACAATCCCTATCAAAAAGAATACTAGTTGTATATATAATAAAGCCCAAGTGTTCTTACCAAATAAATGAGAAATGCGTCTTAATTTTATAAAATTATTATTTACGGCTTCTTTTGAAGAAGTATTATCCGCATATTCTTTACATTGATCCTTTGTAATTGGGTCATATGCTAATGGGAATAATACTTTTATCGCTTCTAAAATATTGTGATCATCAGATATTGATCCATTCAGTGTTTGACCTAAAAATTCGTAAACACGTCTTCTTGTTGTATCGATATGTCTTGTTATTCTAAAATCTCTTAGTCTATTTAAAGCACACCAAATTCCGAATATTACTGAAATAGATATTACCATAATCGGCCATTTATAAAATAAAGCATTCTCTTTATTATTCGCCATCAAGGTAATGAAACCTATTCCAATACCACACATCAAATTATTCAAGAAACTTAGTTGTTCTAAAGATTTTTCTGCCCATTTATTCTCTCTCACGCGATATTCTTTAAAAAGTTCAATCATTTTCTCATCGATTTCTACATATGAACCGCAATGCTTACATTTAATAGCATTTTCATTATTTTTTTTCTTACAATATGGACATTCTTTCATGAATCATCCTCGCATCTTTTTATTCCAAACAATCAATTCTCATAAAACAAAAAGCGGCTATCTAAATAAAAGCCGCCTTTTTATACGCCAATATAATCATTTTGGGATTGATTTTGGTCCATAGTTTTTCCTAAAACATAGAACCAGCTTCTCACTCTATACGTCTATACTCCCTACTCTATACCTTCGCGTCTCCTCATTATTTTGT
>CAZAVF010000047.1:0-10777 GCA_964488935.1 uncultured Planctomycetales bacterium
CTTGAAGCGCGCATCAATTTATATTTTATGGAGAAGAATACCCGAAACCAGGTCGAGCATCCGGTCACCGAGATGGTTACCGGCATAGACCTGATAACAGAGCAGTTCAAGATCGCCTGCGGAGAACGTCATTCGGTGCACCAGGAAGAGATAAAGATCAACGGCGCCGCCATAGAGTGCCGCATAAACGCGGAAGACCCGGACAAGAACTTCCTGCCCTGCCCGGGTAAGATCGAGACTCTGCTGCTGCCCGGAGGGCCGGGCGTCAGGGTGGATACCCATATATACCAGGGATACGAGATCAGCCCGCATTACGATTCGCTGGTGGCCAAGATAATCACCCACGGCAGGAACCGCCAGGAGGCCATCAAGGTCATGCAGCGCGCCCTGGGCGAGTTGACCATCGGACCGATCAAGACGACGATTCCTTTCCACCAGCGGCTGCTGGAGAATACCATGTTCCTTAGGGGAGACGTTTCCACCCATTTCGTCCAGGACCTTTATAAGGACGGCAAAGCGGAGGAATGATGCACAGAGAAGAATCCACACTCGACCTGGGGACGATAAAGATACACAAGAACGTTATAGCGTCCATAGCCTCGCTCGCCGCCCTGGAGATCGAGGGGGTCAAGAAGATCGGCAAGGATTTCAAGATGGGGGTTTGGGAGATACTCGGCAGGAAAAGCTATTCTTCCATCAAGGTCATGTTCGAGAAGAACGATGAAGTGAGCGTTGAACTGCCGCTGGTGATCAAATACAATTTTAACGTGCCGGAAGTCGCCAATAAAGTGCAGGAAAGCGTCCGCAACGCCCTGGAGAAAATGACCAATCTCACCGTCAGGAACATAAACGTGGCGGTGCAGGGAATAGAGAAGGACGAGGCGTCTTCAAGGCAGTCATAAGAATCCATCCTGCAGCCGGATGAGAATGGGAGGGGGCAAATGAGGTTCTTTAATTCGCTGGGGATAATTTTCTACGCCACTGTTCTTATCATCATCGGCGCCGGTCTTATCATCTATTCTTTCAATCTTTTCCAGCCGGCGCAGATAAGCGATCTGCTTGTTTATCTGCAGTCCGGATTGAACACCCGCCTGATCGTCGGCCTTTCAGGCCTCCTGCTTATACTCATCAGCTTTTCCTTCGCCCAGCTCATCCTGGGGCGTTTCCAGAGCGAAAAGACCATAGCTTTCACCACTCCCTCCGGGGAAGTGACCGTGGCGCTGTCGGCGGTGGAGGACCTGATCCGCAGGATCGCCGCTCTTCTGCCTGAGATACGCGAATTGCGGCCGGACGTCATCGCCGGCAAGAAAGGACTGATGGTGGACCTGAGGGTCATCCTGAAGTCCGAGGCGAACATCCCTGAACTGACCGCCAGGCTGCAGGAATTGACCAAATCCAAGATACAAAGCGCCCTCGGCATAGAGGAACAGATAAACATACGCATACATATCGCCAAGATAGTCACCAGCGAGGAGAAGGACAGGAAACGCAAGTCGCAGGTCACTACCGAGGCGGTGGACCAGCAGGCCGGGCTGCCTTACGGGGGATACGGGAGACTGTGAAATGTGTATATAGTCGCGAGTATGGAGGAGTATAGAGTAAGAACACGGATAGAAACCGGAAAAAACTGAAAAAACAAATATCCGAAAATAAAGGCATAGTAAGGATAAAAAGACAACGGAGGATGGAAGCGATGAAGAAGGTCGGAATACTTACCGGAGGGGGAGACTGCCCGGGTTTGAATCCCGTTATCAGGGCTGTTGTGCGCAAAGGGCTGCTGGAGGGGTATGAAATAACCGGCATCAAGAACGGCTGGAAAGGGCTTATAGAGAATGATACCGTGCCGTTGACCATAGATACCGTTTCCGGTATCCTGCCGAAAGGCGGGACCATACTGGGGACCAGCCGCACCAATCCATACAAGAAAGAGAACGGCGTGGAGAAGGTCAAGGAGAATTTCGCCAGGATGGGGCTGGACGCCCTGATCGCGGTCGGGGGCGAGGACACCCTGGGGGTCGCGGCGAAGCTTTTCAAGGACGGGATCAATAACGTCGTGGGAGTGCCCAAGACCATAGACAACGATCTCTCCTGCACCGACTATACCTTCGGTTTCGACACGGCGCTGAACGTGGCCACCGAGTGCATAGACCGGCTGCATACCACGGCGGAGAGCCATCACAGGATAATCGTCGCCGAGGTGATGGGAAGGCATGCCGGGTGGATAGCGGTGGAGGCCGGGATAGCGGGAGGCGCGGACGTGATCCTTATCCCGGAGATCCCGATAGACCTCGACGAGGTGTGCGCTATAGTCAATAAACGCCATCAGAGAGGCAAGACCTTCAGCATAGTGGTTGTGGCGGAGGGGGCCCAGTTCAAGGAGGGCACGTTCGTCACCCAGGAAAAAGCGCTCGACGATTTCGGGCACGTGCGCCTGGGCGGCATCGGCGAGAAACTCGGGCAGGAGATCGAAAAACGCACCGGGTTCGAGACCAGGGTGAGCGTCCTGGGACACATACAGCGCGGCGGTTCGCCCACGGCGTTCGACAGGGTGCTGGGCACGCGGTTCGGGGTAAAGGCGGTGGAATTGCTGAAAGACAAAAAGTTCGGCCGTATGGTCGCTCTCGCGGGCAACAGGATAGTGGACGTTCCGCTCGGCGACGCGGTAAAGGAGTTGAAGACAGTGGACAAGGAGTTTTACGATATTGCCAGGGTCTTCTTCGGGTAGAGAGATGAGAGAACAGATCAAGGACATTTTTCTGGAAAGCATACGCATAAAAGAAGAGATGATGCGCAACGAGATCCCGCGCATAATCGAGATAGCGGAAATGGCCATTTCCAGCCTGAAAAAAGGCGGCAAGCTGCTGATATTCGGCAACGGCGGTTCGGCCGCCGACAGCCAGCACATAGCCGCTGAATTCGTGGGCAGGTTCCAGAAGGACAGGCCGGCCCTGCCGGCCCTCTCGCTGACGGTCAACACCTCGGTGCTCACGGCCGTGGCCAACGACTACAATTACGAATCCGTCTTTTCGCGCCAGATAGAGGCCCTCGGACATAAGAACGACCTGGCCATGGGCATCTCGACGAGCGGGAAGGCCAAGAACGTGGCGGCCGCCATCCGCCAGGCTAAGAAAATGGGCATGTCCACCGCCGCCCTCACGGGCGGCGACGGCGGGGAACTGGCGAAGATACCGGACGTCTGTATCGTGGTCCCTTCTACGATAACGGCCCGTATCCAGGAAGCCCACATCACCATCGGGCACATTATATGCGAAATAGTCGAGCACCGGTTCTTTTACAGTCAAAAATAAAGACCATCCCGGAGATCACCGCGCTGGCCGGCGAACTGCGTGAATCCGGCAGCAGGATAGTTTTCACCAACGGATGTTTCGATATCCTGCACTACGGACACGCGCTTTACCTGCAGGAAGCGGCGGCAATGGGTGACGTGCTGGTAGTCGGCGTCAACGGCGACGCTTCCGTGAGGAGATTGAAAGGGGATTCCAGGCCGGTGGTCCCGCAGGACTACCGGGCGGCGATGGTAGCGGCGCTGCAGAGCGTGGATTTCGTCGTGCTCTTCGACGGGGACACCCCCTACGATCTGATCAAGGCGGTAAGGCCGGACGTGCTGGTCAAAGGCGGAGACTGGAGCAGGGAAGAGATCGTCGGGGCCGACGTTGTGGAGGCCGGGGGCGGGAAGGTCGCTTCTCTCGATTTCGTGGACGGTTTTTCCACCTCTTCGATCATAGATAAGATCATCCGTTCCTGTTCTAAACGATGAATCCCCAGTCTTACCCCACCGGAATATCCCGGGGCGTCGACCGCATCCTTGACGCCAACATCAACAGGCTCAAAGAGGGGCTGCGCGTCTGCGAAGAGGTCTGCCGTTTTGTTTTCGACGACCGCCGGTCCACCGCCGCATTCAAGCGCCTTAGGCACGATGCCGATCTGCTTTCCGCGCGCCTGGACCGGGCGGGTCGGCTTATCTCCAGCCGTTCTACCGGCAGTGACGTGGGGACGAAGATCACGGCCGATGGAGAATTCAGGCGCGGTTCGGTGGGGGACGTGCTTTTCGCCAATATCCAGCGGGTGAAGGAATCGCTGCGCGTCCTGGAGGAATTTTCCAAGCTTAAGGACGCCGGGACGGCGGCCGGTTTCCAGAAAGCGCGCTACCGCATATATGAGATCGAGAAGAGAACGGCTTGCAGATTCGCTGCTTTACGTGTTGATAGACCGGCAGGTCTGCGCGGACCGGCAGATAGATATGTTCCGCCTGGCGGAAAAACTGCGGGATGCCGGCGCCGGGCTGGTGCAGCTCAGGGATAAGATATCCTCCCGCCCCGTGTTAAAGGAAGAGACCGGGGTCCTGGCCGGCATATTCTCCGGATCGGAGACGCTTTTCATACTCAACGATCATCCCGATATCGCCCTTGACTGCGGGTGCGACGGCGTGCACCTGGGGCAGTCGGACATGCCGGCGGGCGAGGCCAGGCGGCTGATGGGGGCGGAAACTCTCGTCGGCATATCCTGTTCATCCGTGAAAGAAGTTTGCGCCGCGCAGTCCGCGGGCGCCGATTATCTCGGCGTGGGCCCGGTTTTCCCGACGGCCACTAAGGAATGCGCGGTTTACGGCGGGACCGCGGCCGCCGCCGCCCTGGCCCCGTTCATCAAGGTGCCGTTTTTCTGCATCGGGGGCATTTGCGCCGCGAACCTGCCGGAGCTTTTACGCGCGGGGGCCTCCCGGGCCGCCGTGTGCTCGGCTTTGATCACCGCCGCGGACCCAGGGGCGGAGGTAAAACGTTTCAAGTCTATTCTCAGGAAGGGACCGTCATAATGATCACGCAACTGGAAGCCGCTTCAAAAGGAAAGACCACCGCGCTGTTAAAGAAGACGGCGGCGCTGGAAGGGGTGCCGTCCGCGCAGCTTATCAAAAGCCTCGCCGCAGGCAGGGCTGTCATTCCCTGCAATAACAGGAGGTCGATGGAGAAGCCCTGCGCCATAGGGGAGGGGCTGCGCACCAAGATAAACGCCAATATAGGGACTTCCACCGATAAGATAGACCTCAGGAAGGAGAAGGCCAAGCTTGACCTGGCCGTGCGCCTGGGCGCCGACGCCGTGATGGACCTTAGCGAAGGCGGGGATCTCCGCGATATCAGAAAGAGACTGCTGAAGGAATGCCGGGTGCCTTTCGGCACTGTCCCGGTATACGAGATGGCGGCCATTGCCGATAAAAGGTCGGGCGATCCTTTGAAGTTCAACGCCGACGATATGCTGGCCGTCCTGGAATCGCAGGCGCGCGACGGGGTCGACTTTTTCACCATTCACGCCGGGGTAACACTGGATAACATAGGCCTGCTGAGAAAGAAACGCCGTATCCTGCCTGTGGTCTCCCGCGGGGGGGCCATACTCGCCGCCTGGATGCACCTGCACCGCAGACAAAATCTTTTCCTGGAGAATTTTGACAAAATCCTGGAAATAGCATATAATTATGACGTTACCCTGAGCCTGGGGGACGGCTTAAGGCCGGGTTCGATACTTGACGCCACGGATGCCGCCCAAATAGGCGAATTGAAGACGCTCGCCGTGCTCGCCGCCAGGGCCAGGCGCAGGAACGTTCAGGTGATGATAGAAGGCCCCGGGCACGTCCCGCTCAACGATATAGCGAGGAACGTCCGCCTGCAGAAAAAGATATGCCGGGGCGCTCCTTTTTACGTCCTCGGTCCGCTGGTGACGGATATAGCCGCCGGTTATGATCATATAACCGGGGCCATCGGCGGAGCGATAGCCGCAGCCAACGGCGCGGATTTTCTTTGTTACGTGACGCCGGCCGAGCATCTGCGTCATCCGGATCTGGAAGACGTAAGGGAAGGGGTGGTGGCTTCAAAGATCGCCGCCCATGCCGCCGACATTGCCAAAGGTCTGCCCGGCGCCCTGATACCGGACAGGCGGATCTCGCAGGCCAGGGCGCGTATGGATTGGAAGACCCAGATGAGGCTTGCGCTGGATCCGGAGAAGGCGGCCGCGTACCGCAATTCTTCTTTGCCGGGGATATCCGAAGTCTGCACAATGTGCGGAAAATATTGTTCGATACGGCTGGTAAAACGCTGTTTGAAGTGAAGCCGGGAGTTCTTTCGCGGGGCCGCAGACAGCGGCCGGTCCCACACGTATAAAATATTCATGCGGGTGTAATTCAGTGGCAGAATAACAGCTTCCCAAGCTGTGTATGGCGGTTCGATTCCGCTCACCCGCTCTTTTCTCTTTCCTTGCGCGGATGCAGAACAAAAAAAAGCACGTTTCCCGGCGCGTTACACTCCGCCTTGACAAGGCGGTGATCTGTTTATGCGCCTTCTTTGTCTGCGGCTGCGCGAGCCTGCCCCGCGCCCCGGAAGTCCCGCCCTCAGCCTCTTTGCCCGGCAAATACCACAAGATATCCAGAGGGCAGACCCTTTGGGAAATATCCCGTATCTATTCCATCCCCCTGGATGCACTGGTCAAAGTCAATAATATCTCCGATTCCGAATGCATAAAAGAAGGACAATTACTGTTCATTCCCGGGGAGAAAGACCGGGTTCCGCTTGCCGCTCCCGCCGTGACCGTCCAGGACGAGGACTTCTCCTGGCCGTTAAGAGGCAAGGTCATTTCTTCCTTCGGCCGTTATTACAAGGGTATGTTGAATAAAGGCATCTGCATCCAGGCGTCGATGAACAGCCCGGTCCTGGCAGCGCGCAGCGGGAAAGTCGTATTCGCCTCCTCCGGGTTCTACGGGTTCGGTAAGATACTGATCATATCTCACGGGGACGGGCTCTCCAGCGTTTACGGCAGGAACTCCGAATTGCTGGTAAGGAAAGGCGATTATATAAAAAAAGGCGCCTTGGTCGCCAGGGTGGGGCGCGCCGGCAGGGATAAGTCGCCATATCTTTATTTCGAGATACGTAAGAGACAGGCGGCCCAAAATCCGTATTTTTACTTGCCAGGCTGAGCCTCTGATATATAATATATTAATAATTAAAAGGGCTGAGTACCAAAGCGTTATCATACATACCGGACAATGAAAGAAGAACTATTCTGGGATAGACGGGAATACCTGGATATCCTGGCTAAGCGTATTAGAGATTTCAAAGATGGATACCGGCAGAACATAGCGTTGATCGGCTATGAGTCCTCCGGCAAGTCCGCCATGATCCGGGCTCTCCTGCGCAAATGCCAGGACGGCAGGCTGATCATCGCATATCTTGAGACCAGGCCGGAAGGCTTCGAAGACTTTGCCAGGCGTTTCATAGGGGCCCTGCTTTACAATTTTCTTTCCGCCGGCGTCGTCCCGGTCAAGGAGGACGTCGATTTTCTCGTCTCCAAAGCGGAGAAATACATACCCCGCACCTCCGCGGCCGCCAGGAAATTCCTCTCTGAAGTAAAGACCAGACGATTAAAAAGCTCTTTTTTCCCCCCGCTGCTTTCGCTGCTCGACGTCATAACGGAAGAGACCGGAAAATCCTGCGTGGTGGTGCTGGACGAGTTCCTGGGATTGGAGAAGCTGGGTATCCGTAATCTCTACGAGGAATGGTCCAAGAAACTGATCATGCAGAAGAAGGTGATGTATATCATAATCAGTTCCGCGGTCTCCAGGACAAAAGAGGTGCTGGCCAGGGATCTTTCCCTGCTTTTCGGCAATTTCGAGACGATATCTGTCGAGAATCTCGATAACGACGCGAGCGAGGCGTTCCTCACGGAGCGGTTCCGCGGATTGAAGCAGGTGGAAAGCGGATGGAAAGAATTCCTGGTGCATTTTACCGGCGGATCCCCGTTCTATCTTACCGCAGTGAGCGAGGCGGTGGTCAGGTCTCCGGGAGCCGGGCTGGTCGACATCCTGGAGAAACTGATGTGCGAGCCGTGCGGAATACTTTTTCAGAAATATTCCGCCGTCATGGAGAAACTTTCCTCTTCCTCCTGCGGGCGCGATTACGTGCAGCTCCTGCATCTGATAGCGGGGGGGCATAACAAGCTGCGCGACCTCGGGCATCTGCTCGGCAAGAAACGCGCGGAATTGAACAGCCGTATCGGCTATCTGGTGGATAACGACGTCGTGGTGAAAACGGGGGAGTTCCTGCAGTTCACCGACAGGATGTTCGGTTTCTGGCTGAAATTCGTCCACCGCGGCAAAAACCTTTCTTTTTCCCCGGACGACAGGACGCAGCGGGAAGAATTCCGCAACCGGATCAGGGAGGATATCAGCGCGTTCATAAAGGACACCCGGAAGCCGGTGCAGGAGCGTGTCACGGAACTGCTCGGGCTTTTCCAGGACGACGTGATCCAGATAGAACGCAGGAAGATACGGCTCACGCAGTTCCGGGAAATAAAGCCGCTGGAGTTCGCCGGCGGCGGCGTAAAGGACGGTGTGATCGGGAGGTCGGGCGATGCCCTCTGGATAATGGGGTTCAAGAACGAACCGGTCACAGAGGAGGACATCACCGCTTTCGCCAAGGAATGCCGCAAATACAGGAACAAACTGGATAAAAAGATAGTCGTGGCCCTGCAGGACGTTGAGACCAACGCCCGCCTGAGGGCTTTGGAAGAGAAGATCATAACCTGGAACCTCGAGAACATAAACCAGCTTTTTGACATATTCCACCGTCCCAGAGTGGTGGTTTGAGCCTGTCCGCCGGGACATTCAGCCTATGAGAATAGCGGTCATCGCCGATACCCATATCACCAGCGGAGTGCTTCCTCCGTCGCTGCTCAGGATAGCCGGGCAGTCCGATATGGTGATACATGCCGGCGATCTGGTGCAGGCGGCGGTCATCAGGGAATTTAAGAACGTATGCCCGGACGTAAGGGCCGTGTGCGGCAACATGGACGGGGAGGACCTTAAGGCAAAACTTCCCGACAGGCTGATCATAGAACTGCCCGGCGGTATACGGATAGGGGTCATGCACGGGTGGGGGGCCCCCGCAGGGCTGCTGGATATCGTTGAATCGGAGTTCCGGGGCAAAGACGTGCAGATGGTGATATACGGACATTCCCACCAGCCGTCAAAGACGGAAAGGAACAGGGTCGTTTATTTCAATCCGGGCAGTCCGACGGACAAGGTTTACGCCCCGTATAATTCTTACGGACTTGTGGAGATAAAGAACGGCATAGAAGCCAGGATAGTGAGGATATGACGGACGACAAGAAGCTCTGGGCCCCCTGGAGGACGGCGTACCTGCGGCCTTCTTCGGCAATGCGCAGGCGGAGAAAATGTATCTTCTGCTCCGCCGTGAAAGAGGGCGCCAAGAGCATGGTTTTCGCTTCCAATGAAAAGGCTTTCGCCGTGCTCAACATCTATCCTTACAACAACGGCCATGTCATGGTGGCTCCCCGCAGGCACGTGGCGGATATCGGCGGGTTGAGCGGGGAGGAGGCGGATTGTCTGTTCTCCCTGCTGCGGGAAGTCCGCCTGCTGCTGAAGAAGAAACTTGGCCCGGAGGGGTTCAACATCGGCATAAACGAGGGACGGGCGGCCGGAGCCGGTATCCCCGGGCATCTGCACATACACGTAGTGCCCCGCTGGACCGGGGACACGAATTTCATGCCTACTGCGTCCGGGACTAAAGTTATCTCCCAGTCCCTGCGCGAGCTGCTGGGATTATTGAGGAAGAAATGAAGACACGCCGGGATAAAACGAAGACCGGTAACCTGCCGCTGGCCCCTTACGCGATGAAAAGCTCCTGCAGCCGGGGCAGGGTGCATAAAGAAGCGGAGCATCCTTACCGTTCCGCCTACCAGCGCGACAGGGACAGGATCGTGCATTCGGCCGCCTTCAGGCGTCTTGAATACAAGACCCAGGTTTTCGTCATCCACGAAAGCGATTACTACCGCACGCGGCTGACGCACAGCATTGAAGTTTCGCAGATCGCGCGCACCATAGCCGGGGCGCTGATGCTGAACCAGGACCTGGTGGAGGCGATAGCCCTGGCGCATGATCTGGGGCATACTCCTTTCGGCCACGCCGGGGAGGAGGCGTTGAACGGGCTGATGGCGGGCGAGGGCGGGTTCAACCATAACCGGCACGGACTGCGGGTGGTGGACCAGCTTGAGGACAAATATCCCGATTTCCCCGGGCTGAACCTGACATACGAGGTCAGGGAAGGCATAATAAGACATTCCACGGCGTTCGACAGGACCGAGAGAGTGGCGGGGTTCCCGGATAACGAGATGCCTTCGCTGGAGACACAGGTGGTCGACATTGCCGACGAGATAGCATACGACAACCACGATCTCGACGACGGGCTCGCTTCGGGCCTGATAAACGAGGAAGAACTTGAAAAATTGCCGATATGGGATAAAATGTCATCCGGCGTAAAGGACGGGGCGGACGGTCAGAAGCGCAAGTATCTGGCGATCCGGTCGCTTATAAATGTCCAGGTCACCGATCTCATAGAAGCGACCAGGCGGCGCATTTCCGCTATGCGCCTTAAGAGCGAACGCGACGTGCGCAGGGCAAAAGAGAAGGCGGTCGTTTTCAGCCCCGCCATGCTGAAGCTAAGGCGGCCCCTGAGGGACTTTCTGATGGATAATCTTTACCATCACTACAGGGTCATGCGCATGAGCAACAAGGCGAAGCGTTTTATAACCGAGCTTTTCGATCTTTACGCGGAATTCCCGGGGCAGCTGCCGCCGGCGGAACAGGGAAAAATAAACGTTTACGGAAGAAAACAGGTCGTCTGCGATTACATCGCGGGGATGACCGACAGGTACGCTCTGGATGAATACAAGAAGCTATTTGACCCCTACGAAAAAGTAT
>CAZAVF010000048.1:0-10696 GCA_964488935.1 uncultured Planctomycetales bacterium
TCAACTTCCTATAATAAACGTTATGTTAACTACGCCTATGAGTAAAAGCATCAATAGCCGGATACCACCCGGCCCCTATATTTACATTCTTCTTTAGCTCTTCCCAGTAAACCGCCAAGCTGCCGATCACGGGCTTATAGTTGCCAGTCTCTCTCTTTCGACCCTGGACAATCTGAGATCATACGACTCCTTTGAATAATAAATGTCCGGGTCTACTTTGGACTGATAATAAGTTTCCCTGGTGTTTATCGGCAGGCCGGTCAGGTGGTCATGGATGACTTCCGACCTGTGGTTTATCAGATATTCCACGGTGTTGTCTGTTACGTGGTCCGGGACCGCCCCTGCGGCAAATGTCTGGGAGGGCGTCCCTCTGATAAGGGTGGTCGCCTCCTCCCCGGAGAGCAGTTTTCCGTCCTCATACTCTTTCCCGTATTTCATACTGTAACTGGTATATATCCGCAGCGTATCCGCATCGGATCCGTCGAAGGTCGTCACCGTACCGCGGTAGCTTATGTCCCTGGCGTCAACTATATAGACCCGGGAAGGATTATTAAACTGGCTGTTGGGCGATATGGCCGTCATGGTATGCCATTCATATTCCGAGGTAACCAGGCGCATATTATCGGCCCAATACAGATGCTGCGGATCATACTGCTTAAGGTCGGAGACCCAGTTGGCCTTGGCCGTTTCATAATCCTGTATGCACTGCTGCTCGCCGTCTTTATACTCCGGGAAAGCGGATTCATGCAGATACAAAGAGGCAAAGAAACTCTCCAGCATCGCTTTTGCTTCGCTGTCCCCGATATTGGAGATCCCGGTCCATTCAGCAAGCGAACAGCCGTTGTAGAATGTCCTGGCCACGGGGATCCCCTGGACATAAGTAACGGTCCCTGATTCAGCCGCCGCTGAAACGTCCGCCTTCGCGCCGCTTGCGGCTGCCCCGGCTGATTGCCAGTTGTCGCCCACAGTCCCTGCTTCTTGAACGGCAGTTCCCCATTCATCTCCCCAGGGCATAGCTCTGCCGCTCAACAACGCTATAGCCGCAATGCAAAGCGTGACAATGAAAACCGTCTTTTTCATCTCACCCTCCCGTATTTCCGCTCAGACAGAAGAGGAAAACATCTTTTTAAAAGCGTTAAGGAAGTAGCCGATTTTTTTCTTTTCCTATTCCAGCTTTACCTTCCTCGATCTATCCGCCTGTGCGTTCATCAAAATTAAAGGCCACGCACTGACGAGAGAAGATCTCTCATCAACACGTGGCCTATTTAAAGTTTAACTTATGACCGGCATGTATTCAACCGGATTTTGTTTTATTTAACGGACCTCCGCTTTCCCTACCACAGCTCTTCCCGCATTTTTTTATCTATTTTCCCGGGGGCTTCGGCCACCGCTTTGGCGGCCTTGCCGGCAGTCTCAAGGTCCTCTCCGGCCCCGCGCACGGCGCCCCTGGAAGTGCCGGCCACGGTCTCGCATCCCGAGATAATAACAGCCGCGAGAAATAAGATGCAAAACATCGCGCCAATACGGCTTTTCATATCCGCCTCCTTATATGGTGTTACCTCTCGAATACCGCCAATTCCCGCCACCAGCGGCTGGAATCCCACTTTTTCAAACGAAAGAACATCTTCCTGGCATACCGGCATTTGAGGTATTTGTCACCCACGCTCATAAAACTGCGGGTATGCAGGTTGCCGGCATCCAGGTACTCTTTCGCCTGCAGGATACATTCCAGGATATCGGCGTCCCTGGCGATGACCGCCTCGCGGGTGGTCTGGTCCGAATATTGCGAACGCATAGCCGCCATCTCCACGCGCGTCTCCGGAGGAAGGCCGGCTATTTGCCCGGAATAGGCCTTATTTTCGGCTTTCTTGAAATCTATATAACGATGCCCCACCTTATGCAGATCGTTTATCCTGGCCTCGTGTATATCGTTAAAAAGACACATCAGCACGACCTTGTGCACATCGGCTTTCTCCGCCTTGGCGATCAAATAACCGATCACCGCGCAGCGGAAACAATGTTCCGCGACGCTCTCGGGATGTTTGATACCGGTGACCCACCAGCCGGAACGCTTGACGCGCTTCAACTGCCCGGCCTCGGCAAGAAAGTCGAGCATACGGTCAACCTGGTTTCCGCTCCTCATCTCAGCTTTTCTTTTCATACTCCGCTCTTTGTGAGGCCGCCTCGTAACAGAATATACCTGTGCTGACGGCCGCGTTGAGTGATAACGCCGCTCCCCGCATCGGCAGGGTAAAGCGGTAATCCGCGTCCTTTAAAAGTCCGGAACGCACCCCCTCCCCTTCCGAACCGATGATCAAGGCCAGAGGGAAATTCATTGGCGTCCCGGAGCGGGGATCCGTACCGCCCTCCACCACGGTGGCGCCTATCCAGTATCCGCTTCTGCGCGCCTTATCCACGGCAACGGAAAGGCTGGAGACAAGACAGACCGGGACGTGATTCTCGGCGCCGCAGGCCACTTTCAACACCGTCTCCGTAACGTCGACCGACTCGTGCTTGGGCAGCACCACGCAGAAACTCCCCAGGCAGGCGCAGGTCCTCAGGATCGAACCAAGGTTCTGGGGATCGTTTATGCGGTCCAGCAGGATCAAGGTCGGCCTTTCCCCGGAGTCCAGCACATCATCCAGGTCGGCATAGACGAATTCCTCCACTTCCGCCGCGACCCCCTGCGAATGGATGCCGCGGGTCAGGGCGCGGAACTGCGTTCCCGGCATAAGCTCCACCGGGACCTTGCGCGACCTGGCCAGCCCGGCGATGTCCTGCACGCGCGCACCGCCGTGCTCCAGTATAACCCTGCGCACGCTTTCCGGAGCGGCCTTCAGCCTTTCTTCAATGGAACGTTTTCCGTAAAGGTACAACTTCTCATTACTGTCATTGCGTGCCATCTTCAAAATGCCTTTCCTCGATGTTTATGCCGGACAGGTCCGGCGACCCGTTCTCCTCCTGGACCCACCCGTTGTCGAAACCATATTCGGCCAGGCAGCCGGCGGCCGCTGAATATTCCTCCGCGCTTATCCTGCGGGAAAGCTCGCGGTATTCCCCCGCCTTATTACAGGGAAGATACTGGCTCATAAGACTCACCCAGACGCTGCGCGGCGGGACCGCGCGCGACAGCCGCTGCAGCACCTCGCGCGTGCCCGAGACGTTCCCCGGCAGGACCAGATGCCTCACTATGACCCCGGAGCGCATTATCCCGGTGTCGTCGAAGACCGCCGTCCGACGCTGACGGCACATTTCCTTCACCGCGTCCAGGTTGTATCCGGGGTATCCCGGCGCGAGGGAATATTTAACCGCGCTCGCTTCCGAGGCGTAACGCATATCGACAAGGTATATGTCGAAGACGTCCTCCAGCAGGCGTATCACCTCCGGCGATTCGTATCCCCCGCTGTTGTAGACCAGCGGTATATTCAATCCGCGTCCGCAGGCGATGGTGAGCGCGGCCATGATCTGCGGCACGACGTGGCCGGGAGTCACCAGATTTATATTATGGCACCCCTTGGCCTGCAGCTCCAGCATGATCCCCGCCAGGTCACCGGCGGTGACCATTCTCCCGGGGAGTTTCCCGTCCTGCGCGTCCGCCTGGCTGAACTTATAATTCTGGCAATAGACGCAGCGCATATTGCAGCCGGAGAAAAAGACGGTCCCGGAACCTTTGTCTCCTGACACCGGAGGCTCTTCCCCGCGGTGCGGAAAGTAACTGAAAACAAAGGCGTCTTTGCCGGTGCGGCAGAATCCCGTCTGTCCGGAGGAGCGGTCGACAGCGCAGGCCCTGGGACATATCCGGCACTCTTTCAGCATTTGCGCGAACTGGTCCGCCAGGGCCGGCAGATCAGCATTTTTATAAGCCGGTACCGGGAAGCCGCTCATTGGCGCCTTTCTTCCCGGGGAAGCATCTGTCCGTAATAAATGGATCTTATTTTACCGAATACGGCAAGGGACCAATCGGTCCGGTAATCAGGATAAGTCCATTCAAGGGGACGGAAAGAACCTGAACGGTGATACAGGAGCGTTATCTCGGCGTATATTCCGCCCGATATGTATATGCGGTGGCTGAAATCCTTGGTGGAGGCCAGCACAAGCCTGGCCAAGTCCAGGTACCCCGGGTCAAGATTGACCCTGCGCCTGCCGGCTGAACTGAAGGCGCTTTCCATGCGGTTGGTGGCAAGCTTGATCCCGGAAAGGCTGTCCGCGACGGCCAGTTTAGCGAAAGAAACGAACTTCCGGCGCAGTCCGCGGCCCATTTCTTTCTCGTAATAGCCGGTATGCGTGAAAGGGATACTTTCGCTCTCGAAATCGACCGGTCCGAAACGGCGGCGCAGCAACGTCAGCGCAGCGGCCTCATCCCGCTCTTCTTTAGACAGGATGCCGCAGATAAGTTTTACCGGGAGATTCTTTCTTGTTCTTCCCATAAGGGAACGGGGTCAACGGGGAAGGAACTGATTGATGTATTCCGCGATCCTGTGCTGCTGCGTCGGTTTTATATCGTTGAAGAACACGGCGATATTGAAACCGCCGGACGGATCGTCATCGGTCCTCACCACCACCCCTTTGCACGCCACCTGCAGTTTCCTGGAGGCTCTAGGCTTTACCGGAAGCTGCAGCTTTATGCTCAGCCTAGTGAAAGGCGGAACGTATTTCTCGATATGGCAATAAGCGCCCAGGCAGCTGATGTTGCGGGTGGTGCTCATAAAATCGTAGCCGTCGGTCATGACGCTTATAGGCATCCCGTGGTCCAGCCTGGGATGAAGACGCCTGTCGCTATAATTCACGTCGACCATTATTTCTGCCCCTCGCCGGAAGCGGCGGCCTTCGCCTTTTTCCAGCATTTCTTATCGCAATAATATTTACCGTCGCGGTAATATATTTTGATCTTTCTCAACGGTTTGTTGCACCCCAGGCAGTTTGTCTGTTTTTCTTCCGCTGCCGTTTCCGCAGTCATGGCTATTTCCTTTCCTGTTCTCGTTCTTTACTGTGATTCCGGCGCATTGCTGCCGGACAAGTATTTTCTCAGGTATTCCCTGTCCACCGGGTTCATCTCGAGGAACTCAACGCCCATCCTGTAGCGGTCGGACCGCGACGACACATTGACCCACGCCACTTTCCCTATGGAGGATATGCATCTTTTCGCCAGCATGAATTCCAGCATCAGGTTGGTGGCTGGAGCTATGAAGCTCTGCCCGGTGATCCCTACTCCGCCGGCGCTGATATTATCGCTGGTCACAGTGCCGGAGGAAGACTGGTTACCCCTCACGTAATACCGGACGGGGACCTCAAGATCGTATCGGCGTAATCTCCGCTTGTTATTATGCATTGCTCCTTCGCGTGCGGCCGGTTCGATGAACGCGTTGATTTCAACCTACATAATTATACTGGATTTTATGCACATTTCAATATAAAATATGGGAAACGCCAGACAAAAGGGGTGAGCCATGGAGAACGGGACAACTACAGACAGTTCCAAAACCGCTGCCGTTGACGCCGGTAAATCATCCGCCGCGGCCGGACCGCACCTCCTTAACAACCGCGCTTTTTATCTGCTTATCGCTTTCGCCGGTATGCTGGCGGCGAAATTATTCTTCGATCTAGCTTTCTCCTCCCGCAGGGCGCCGCTTCCTCCGGCCGCGCCGGCCGCCGTCCAGAAAGCGCCTCTCCCCGCGCCTGTGTCCGCTCCACCCGCATCCGACACCGCCGGCGACAATCTTTCCGCGCTTTCCGCCGCGGTCAAGGACACGGACAGCGATACCCCCAGGGGGAAAAACAATGCCTCCGCCGAGCCTCCGCTGCTGGTCCTGAACGGGACCTTCCTTTCCGACGGCGAGGAATTCGCAATAATAAACAATCAGATAGTAAAAGCCGGCGACGAGATCGAGGGCGCTGCGGTAAAAAAGATATCGGTGAACAGCGTGGAACTGGAATTCTCAGGCAGGGCGTTGCGCATCACTTCGGAAGAGAATTGACGGGCCCGCTCCGCGGATCTTTTATCGCCCGCAACCCTTTTTCAAAATCTCTTTTATAAAACTCCAGCGGATATCCCTTGTTATTTGCACCCTGCCGGTTTTTTCAAGCAGGACCATCCGTTTCACATTGCCGACAAATTTCTTGTCCCTGCCGAAAGCCGCCAGCAGACGGCCGGCATCCACGCCCCGCACTTTCACGGGAAGTCCGTAAGCCCGTAAAAGCCCTTCCAGCCGCGGCAGGGCGTTTTTATCCCTCAGGATCCCGAGTCTTTCGCTGAGCCGGAGAGCGCACAACATTCCCCAGCCCACCGCCTCCCCGTGGCTGTAGCGCCGGAAACCGGCGGCCGCTTCCAGGGCATGGCCGAAAGTATGCCCGAAATTCAGGGCCATGCGGATCTCCCCGGTATCGAACTCGTCTTTTTCCACATAACGCGCCTTTATGGAAGAACAGCGGACGACTATGGTTTCCATTACCGCCGGGGCGCAATTCATTATATCCGCGCGTTTCCTCTCAAGCGTGTCCAGCAATCCCGGGGCGGCGATGAATCCGTATTTGATCACTTCCGCCATCCCGGAACTTATTTGTTTCCCGTCAAGGGTGGAGAGAAAGTCCGTGTCGCTGAGCACCAGCCCCGGCTGGTAAAAGGTCCCGGCAAGGTTCTTGCCCGCCCTAAGGTCCACCCCGTTCTTCCCCCCTATCGCCGAATCAACCTGCGCCAGAAGAGTGGTCGGTATCTGTATGAAAGGCACGCCCCTTCTGAACACCGAGGCGGCGAAGCCCGCGACGTCACCGGTCACCCCCCCGCCCAGCGCAACCACGAATATTCTGCCTTCACCGGCGTGCCCGGCAAGCCCGTCGACTATACTTTCCGCGTGGGCCCAGGATTTGCCGAGTTCGCTGTCCGGTATGGCATGGAAATAAAAACGGCAGCCGGACTTTTTCAATATCCTTGAAAGCGCCCCTCCCCACAGGCGCCTGACCCCGGCGTTGGCGACGACACATGCCAGATCGCCCGCCCCGCACGCGCGCAGATCACGGCCCAGGGAGGAAACCACGCCCTTCCCCACGATGACCGGATAGCTTCTTTCTCCCAGACGCACCTTTATGTTCTTCATATCAGAAGACCGGCTGCAAATCTTACCAGGGGCCAGATAACGTGATCGAACGCCCCCGCCATGGAAAGAAGTATTATTATGATGAAACCGTACGGCTCTATTTTAGCGTATCCGGCAGCAGCCGCAGGCGGCAGTAGGCCGGCCACCACCCGAGAACCGTCCAGGGGAGGCAGCGGGATGAGATTGAATATCCCCAGCACCAGGTTTATCATCAGGAAGTGCGCCAGCAGCAGGCTGAGAAGCGTCCCCTGGGGTATGATCCTGATGACCGCCGCGCTGACGCAGGCCGCGGCTATGTTGACCAGAGGGCCGCTGGCGCCGATGAGTATCACGTCCCTGGCGGGATTCTTGAGCATCGCGTAATTGATCGGCACCGGTTTCGCGGCCCCGAAAACGAACCGCCCGCCGGTGCTGAAGAAAAAAAGCAGAGGGATTATCACTGTGCCCACCGGATCTATATGGGCAAATGGATTGAGGGTCAACCGTCCGGAAAGCCTGGCGGTCTGGTCCCCGAATTTATAGGCCACCCAGGCGTGCGCGAATTCGTGCAGAGTCATCGCGGCCAGCAGGAGCGAAAAAGAAATGAGCAAAGCCAGCGGGCTCAATCCACCGCCTCGATCTTGGTCACTTCCAGCACCGGCATCCCCCCGCAGTAGGAAACGGCTTTTCCGCTGACCCGGGCTTTGCGGTTTACCAGGGCGTTGAGACTCTGCCTGTCACCTTTCAAAAGGAATATTTTCCTATCGGAGGTCACCAGTTTGTGGGTCGCCGGACGTTTGAAGACCATTCCGTAAGGTTTGATGATGCCCTCGCATACCGAGAGCGCGGGGACTTGTTTGGCGGCGTCGGACTGCGGGGGGGCCGTTTCGGGTCCCGGCCCGGACGCCATCCCGGATGGAATACCGTCCATCCCGGCAGGCTGAAGCTCCTGTTCCTGCGGCGGCGCCGCCTGCGTAGACTTGCGGACGAAATTCGCGTGTATCCAGCCGTAAGTGCCGGCCGGAGGTTTGATGCGGTACCAGTTATTCTCCATCCCGGTGAAATTAAGCACTTCGTTCCGCGAGACGCGCCCGACTATGGGTGATGATTCGTCCGGCCGCAGCCTGATGTTCACGCGGTCGCGTTCGACCTTGACGGCGTTGAATCTCGCTCCGGTCTGTTCCTGGGGAGTGAAATTTGCGCTCTTCACTTCCACCGGAGAGACCATGTCGAACCTTATATAACTGGGCGCGGAATCCGGCAGGCGCACTTTATACCAGCCGTAATGCCCGGAGACCACTTCCACCGCGGCGCCTTTGTTCATCCGGCAGATAATCTCCGAACCGGCGGTGGAATCGGCGCGAAGGTTTATATCCGCCGCGGTGATCTCCCCGGTAAAAGGGAAATTCTCCTCTTCTTGCGCGTAAGAAACGGCTGAAGGCCGGACGCCCAGGACCGCGGTGCAAAGGACAGCGAGGACGACCGCTGCCCCGGTCAGGGCCGGTGATCTTTGCGTCCCGGTTACTTGCGGATTACGCCACATAAAAGGACCGCTCCGTTATTTCTTATCGGCCGTTTTTCCCCCGGCCGGCGCTGCGGCCGCTGTTCCTTCCGCCGCCTTGGCCGTCTTCTCTTTCTTTATCCTGATCTTCACGGTCTTGATCTTGGGAAGCCCGCAGACGCGGTCACCCTCTTTCCACTGGTTCTTGGAAAGCATCAACTTCAGGCGTTCCGTTCTCTTGAGAACGGAACGCTGTTTGGCATCCTGGCCGGCAGATCTCAACGATGGATGGATAGACATTTCACAACCTCCTTACATAACAATCACGATATTGTTTTTTTAATTTCAGACGCCACAATTCCGCTGTGCGGTTCTCCTGGAAGCTGCCGGAACAAAGCACGAAATAAGGCTTCAGGTAAATGACCGCCGGAGCGAGTCCGCGTTTCTGCAGGGCCTGGGCCTCTTTTAACGCCTGCTCTTTCGACTTATAACTGGCCAGTTGAACGGTATATTTACCGGTTATTCTCGGGGCCGGGACTGCCGGAACGGACTGCTGCGGCACCGCGGACTTCGGCTGGACCGGCGCTGCCGGCTGTGCCTCAGCCGGAATAGCCGCCTGCCTTGCCGGCTGGGGCTGCGCCGCGGCAGCGGCCTCCTGCTGCCGCCTCATGACCGCCAGCCTTTTCAATACCGAACTCTTGCCGTTTTCCACTCCCGCGATGAATGAAAGCACGGAAACCGCAAGCAGCAGTATTATGAATAAAACGGTTTTTTCGTAGGCGCGCAGGTATTGCAGGAACGCGCCGGAGACCTTCGTTTCACCCCCGCCGCCCGCGCTTTCGGAGCCGGAAAACAGTTCCAGTTGTTCTTTTTCCATGTCTTTCCGTTCTCTCCGGCCGCGTGATCCCGGGCAGGTCCCGCGCGGTCCGGAATCAACGGTTCTGCAGCGCCGGAATACGCCGGAAGCGAGCGGCCGAATCTCATCCGCGCCATAAATGGCGCGGTTTTCCGGCCGCGCATGTATAAATAAATATTATATAATTATTGCTTCGTGCTTTGCAAGTATTTTTTTGTCTTGAATTTCTTGGCGATCTTGAGGAACGCGTCCACCACCTTGGGATCGAACTGCGAACCGCTTTTGCTCTTTATTTCCCGGATGGCGGAATTGATATCCTTGCGCTCCCGGTAAGGCCTGCCGTAGACCATGGCCTCGAAAGCGTCGGCTACCGCCATGATCCTGGCGCCGAGCGGGATCTGCCCTTTTTTTAGGCGCGACGGATACCCGGTACCGTTATATTTCTCGTGGTGATGCATGATAATGGGAACCGCCGGCTTAAGTATCTGCAGCGGACGCAGGATCTGCGCCCCTTTAAGCGGGTGGTTCTTTATTATGGTGAGCTCCCGGGCCGTCAGCTTTGTCGTTTTGGAAAGTATCTCGGGCGGAATATCGATCTTTCCGGTATCGTGCAGCAGGCTGGCGTATTTCAGACACTCTATCTGCTTGCCGTCCAGGTGCATCTGTTCGGCTATGGCGATCACCATCCGGCTGAAATTAGGCGAATGCGTGTATTCCTGGGGAACCCGCATATCGAGAAGGGTGACCAGCGACTTTATGCTGCCGAGCACCACCTTTTGCTGTTCCTCGTAAAGCTGGAGATTGCGTATGCCGATCACCGCCTGCTCAGCCACCGTGGAAAGCATCTCCTGGTCGAAATTGTCGAAAGGGACGTCGTTACGGTAACGTTTTATTATCATCAGGCCCAGGAGATCGTCCCCTATCAGCGGTATGGCCAGGAGCCACCCCCTGCGCACGGATGCCGACTTGCGTATTATCCTTTTCTCCAGCGGATTGGTGATCCGTATTTTCTTGTCGTGTATGTATTTTTTCCGCTCGCTGGCCAGACACTTGAAAACGGAATGTTTCTTCCCTGGATCAAGCAGTATGATCAGGCAGTACCGGGAATTGAAGATCTGGCAGATTAGCCTGCTTAACCTTATGATCAGGTCCTTCTGCTCGTACGTCGAATTCACCAGCCGGTAGATGCTGTGGATCGACGACATCAGGGTCTTATACTTTTTCGTAGGGGTCAAATAGCTTCTTGTATTCATCCAGAGCGTACCTGTC
>CAZAVF010000049.1:0-10658 GCA_964488935.1 uncultured Planctomycetales bacterium
AGATGGTGAAAGGCGCCGCCGATTATTATGACAAATCTCAAGGGCTGGATTTGCTACTGGAAAAGATAAAAGTGCTCGAACGGAGCGTCGCCCCGCATAAGAGTATACTGGTTATTGACGATGAACCGCGTATCAGGAAGATATACCGGCACTATTTACAGGAGCACGGGTACCGTATTATAGAGGCTCACGACGGTTATGCCGGTATGAAAGTATTGAGTAAAAACAAGGATATTGGCTTGGTTATTCTCGATATCGCCATGCCTAACCAGAGCGGTTTCGATATCCATAAGAAAATAAAAAAAGAATTTCCTTCGGTAAAAGTGCTGGTCGCCAGCGTGTTCAACCAGTCTTATCAGAAGCTCATGCTGCCGGATGCCGACGAATATTACGACAAATCGGAAGACGCCGGGGATTTGATAAAAAAGATAGAGAAGTTGTTGTATGCAGAGAGCAAAGTATAGGATAACGGCGGCCGGTGTCCCTTTGCCCGCTTTCAGCCTGCGGGAAGCCGGCCGCCTTTTTCTGCCGAGAAGCGGTTTACTCCGGTGCATAATATCAGTAATGACCGGTGCAAAGACCGGGGAAAGGGGGTATAATGAAGAACAATAAGATATTTATCACGCAATCCGATCTTTATCGTCTCAGGGAAATGATAAAGAAGATGATATTCGGCGGGGAGACCGATAGATTGGCTTTGGACGAGATGATCCGTTTATCGGACTCGGCCACCGTATCGTCATGGCTGCGGGATGATGGGCGGCGGAACGATCCCGGGAATGAAGCGGAGTGGACGAGGATAGAAGAACTTGAAGCCGAGTTGAACAGGGCCGTTATCGTAGCCCCGGATCAAGTAGCGGCGGATATAATCACCATGAATTCGAAAGTCTGCCTTAAAGACGTCGATACCAACAAAGAAGAGATTTATGAATTGGTATATCCGGAAGACGCTGACATCGAGCAGAATAAAATATCTGTTCTCGCCCCTATCGGCACGGCGATATTGGGATATAAAGTAGGGGATATCATTGAATGGAAGGTCCCAGCCGGATTGAGGAAGTTCAAAATTGAGAAAATACTATATCAACCGGAAGCCGCCAAGAAATATTATCTTTGAGCGCATAAAGGAGTTCTCTGAGTTAATTTTTCGACAAGGTTTAACGGCGAATCTGTAGCACCGTTCAGGACCGGTGATAGGGTTTTCCCTCGGGTTAACACCTCTAGCGCTTTGCGTGAAAATCTTTATACATGCGCGGCCAGGAAACCGCGGGCGTTTGCCCTAAGTAGTTCGAAAGGCTCATTGTCAATTTTTGTCGAAGGATTAGCTCGCGGAGCTTTATAAGAGTGAATTGCTGTTATACGTCCCAGCTCTATACATCTTTTTAGTGTGAGCGTAATCTATACGACGCAGTTAAAAGGCTAATCGGTGTACTTTCATGAGGCAACTATGTGCTGCGTTTAAAACATGACCAAAATAGATTTATCACAACTGCGGCATGATCTCGATGATGCCATCACCTACGCCGATCCGGCGGCCGCCGCGAAGCTCGTGCGGGAGGGGCTGCGTATCTCGCGCGAACGCGGCATGCCGGCAGAGGAGATGTATTTCAAGGCGCAGCGGGAGATACTGGAGGGGAATTTCAACGACGCCATCGTTTATCTGGATTCTGCGATCAAGCTCAATCCGCTGGACGGGGCGGCTTACAACGACCGCGCCTTGTGCATGGTGGAACTGGGTATGACCGACGCGGCCCTGCCGTATTTCGACAAAGGCATAGAAAGCGAACCGGACTACGCCACGATCTACCACAACAAAGGCTGGCTGCTGAACAAGATAGGGGAGCACCGGCAGGCGGCGGCGCTCTTCGGGAAGGCGCTGGAGATAGAACCCGGCAGGGCCGTGACTTACGAGAACCTCGCCGACACTTACCGCAATCTCGGGCTTAAGGAAGAGGCGCTGGCGGCGCTGAAGAAGGCGCTGGAGTTCCTGCCGCCGGGCTGTCCGGAGATCAGGGAACAGATAGAATCCGGGATAAGGGAGATCGCCGAACAATGCCGATCATAGAACCGGCGATAAGGCCGCCCTCTGAAGCGGAAAGCGTGCTTTTGCAGGTGACTCTTGGGTGTTCGGCCAACGGATGCAGTTTCTGCGGAGCGTATAAGGACAAGCCTTTCGGCGTCAAATCGGCGCAGGAGATCAGCGGGGACATCAGGAGGTACTCGGCGCGCCATAAAGAAGCGCGGCGCGTGTTCCTGATGGACGGCGATGCCCTGGTGTTGGGCAATGAAAAGCTTATCCCGGTGCTCGATGAACTGAACGAGGCGTTCCCGCGGCTGGCGAGAGTCTCAAGCTACGCCAACGGCCGAAATATTACGCAAAGAAGCCGGGAGGAGCTGCGGGAGCTTGCGGCGCGCAAGCTGAGCCTGATATACATGGGGCTGGAGAGCGGTTCGCAGGAGATACTTGAGCGCTGCGGCAAGTCCTCGAGCGCGGAAGAGATGATAGAGGCGGTGCGCAGGGCTCAAGATGCGGGGATCAAGTCGTCGGTGATAGTGCTGCTGGGCCTTGGCGGCAGGAAAGACTCGGCCAGGCACGCGCGGGAAACGGCGGCGGCATTGAACCGCATGCAGCCGAGGTATCTTTCTTTTCTGTCGCTTATGCTTATTCCCGGCACAAGGCTTTCGCAGCAGGCGGAGTCAGGGGAGTTCGAGGAATTAACCCCGGAAGAACTGCTGGAGGAGGCCCGGGGGATCATCAGCGCTCTTGAGCTGAAAAAGACGATCTTTCGTTCAGACCACGCATCAAATTACCTGCCCCTGGAAGGCTCCTTTCCCAAAGATAAAAAGACGCTCCTGGATACCATAGATTCCGCTATTTGCGGAAGGATAGGCCTGCGGCCGGAAGGTTTAAGAGGGCTGTAAGATAATACGATACAATCGGTTATATCTTGTTATCCGGGGATCGCCGTTTGACAGGGCTTAGAGAGCTTCGCAGTGCCGGCCGAGAACCTCCTCGATGTTATGCAGCAGTTCCTCCATCTGGAAAGGCTTGGTCATATAGTGGTTGGCGCCGATGACTTTACCGATGATGGCGTCGACCGTGGAGGCCTTGGCGGTGACCATGATGATAGGGACATTCTCCGTGGTCTCCTCCCGGCGTATCTTCTTGCAGACTTCCTCCCCGGTGATCTTGGGCAGTATCAGGTCGAGGATGAT
The DNA here is from genome assembly GCA_964488935.1 of uncultured Planctomycetales bacterium. Taxonomy (GTDB): domain Bacteria; phylum Omnitrophota; class Gorgyraeia; order Gygaellales; family Profunditerraquicolaceae; genus Undivivens. The sequence continues at coordinate 3,217 of CAZAVF010000049.1, forward strand.
CAAATGAGGGGGGTCTTTCAGGGCCTTTCGCAGGCCTTCTTCACCGTCGTTGGCGACGGAGACTTCGTATCTGCCGGTCTGCTCCAGGTTGAGCTTGACCAGCGCGGCAAGGTGTTTTTCGTCATCGATTATCAATATCCTGTTTTTTCCCTGCACGGCCGCTCCCGAATTGTGGGTTTGGATTCCCCCTACACTTATAGTTTACCATCTGCCGCCCATTCTTCAAGGGCAGGCGGCTTTAAATTCTTTTCACAGGCCCCCAGACCTCCCCGGACCGGTGCCCGGCATCCTTTTTTTAGGGGACCTGGTCCGTTTTACTCTTACTGCCGCAGAGGGTTCCGGCAGAAGTGTCCCCGATACGGGTCAGCGTGGAGAGCCGGAAGTATAGAGGGTTAAAGAGGGGATGAAATGGGAAGTATTGGGATTGGCCTGTGGAGAAGAACCCTCCCAATACTAAATTTTTCTGTTGCAAGACAGACGGTCTGGTGCTATAAATAGAAATCATTTCTATTTACGTCAAAAGGCGGTTTTGTCCTCACCATAATTCTTGGCATCGGGGGATGTCGGCGGAGGTCGCAGGGGGACGGTCATCATGGACAAGTATCTGGCGGTATTAAAGGAACATCATTTAAAGATCACTCCGCGCAGGAAAGCGGTGCTTGAGCTGTTCCTGCGCGAGAAGCGGTATCTCGGCCCCTATGAGATCAAGCAGCTGCTGGGAAAAGTTTCCCTGCGGGCAGGGCTTCCTTCGGTATACCGTATCCTGGAGGAACTGGAGAGGGCCGGCATCCTGGTGAAGATAGAGCACGACAGCCGCCGGCTTTATTACAGCCTCTGCCGCAAGCCGCATGTGGAGCATCATCATTTTGTCTGCAACAAGTGCAACAAGGTCGAAGAAGTGGAGTTCTGTAATTTTCCGGAAATATCCAGGTTCATAGAAAAAAAGCTCAACGCCAGGGTCCAGCACCATTCTTTGCATATAGACGGGTTGTGTTCGGAGTGCAAATAAAAAGACGGGTTCCGGGTGTTGGGTTCCAGGTCCCGGGGAAAATCTTTTTATATTCCCATTATCAATACATTGATGAAAATATTACGACAGGAGGCAGAGATGCGCAGATATAAGCGGTTCATGGCGGCAGCGGTGTTGTTATCCATATCGGCCGGTTTGTTCGCGCGCGGGGCGTTAGCCGCGCAAGGGGAAATAAAGGTGGTCGCTTCTTTCTATCCGATGTATATTATGGCCAGGAACGTGACAAAAGACGTGCCGGGAGTGTCTCTGGAGAATCTCACTCCGCCGTTCACCGGGTGCCTGCATGATTACACGCTCACCACGGCGGATATGAAAAAACTCGCCGGGGCCCGGGCGTTGATCGTCAACGGCGCCGGCATGGAGTCTTTTATTGAAGAGACAGCCGCCGGGCATCCCGGTCTGCGTATCATCGGCGTGTCCAACGGGATAGCGTTGATCAAAAGCGGCGGGGAGGATAATCCGCATATCTGGGTGGGGATCTCCGGCGCCATCAGGCAGGTGAAGAATCTGGGCGCGGCCATGCAGAGCCTGGATCCGGCGCACAAAGAACTCTACGCCGCGAACACCGCCGGCTACGTCTCGAAGCTGGAATCCCTGCGGGCAAGAATGCACACGGAGCTGGCCGCTTATAAAGGCAGAAAGATCATCACTTTTCACGAGGCCTTTCCGTATTTCGCCGAGGAGTTCGGACTGGAGATCGCGGCCGTGGTGGAGCGGGAGCCCGGGAGCGAGCCGAGCGCGAAAGAACTTGCGGAGACGGTCGACCTGATAAGGAATTCTGGCAGGGACGGATGCGTGCTGTTCAGCGAGCCGCAGTATCCCTCCTCGGCGGCGGAAGTCATCGCGGCGGAGACGGGATTGAAAGTTCATGTGCTCGACCCGGCGGTCAGCGGCCCGGAGGAGGACGACGCGTATCTGAAGATCATGGAGAAGAATCTGGAAGTCCTGAAAGAGGCCTTCCGGAAATAACGGCGAGGGAACGGATTTGCTTAACACCTGCGAACATTGCTGCACGAGAGTGGAGAACCTGACGGTAAAGCTGGGCAGCAGCGTCATACTGTCGGATGTGAACCTGCACGTCAACTGCGGGGAGGTCGTCGGGGTCGTCGGTCCCAACGGGGCGGGCAAAACCACGTTGCTGCGCACTTTAATGGGTGAGATAAATTACCAGGGGAAGATATCTTTTCGCATCGGCGGAGATCCTTCCCGGTCGCCGAAAATAGGCTATGTCCCGCAAAAACTGCATCTGGAAAAAGGGGCGCCCGTCAGCGTCGCCGACCTGGTCACGTCTGCCATAACCCGCAGGCCGGTCTGGGCCGGGATAGACGGAGCCGCTGCCGCCAAAGTAAGAGAAATATTATCGTTGTTCGCCGCGGAGCATCTTCTCAAAAAGAAGATAGGCGACCTCTCTGGGGGGGAACTGCAGCGCGTGCTGCTGGCGATCGCCATGACCCCGGCTCCCGATCTGCTGCTGCTCGACGAGCCGGCCAGCGGGGTGGACGTGAAAGGGCTGGCGCTTTTCTACCGCATCGTGCGCGATCTGCGGAGGAAGCATGATATCTCGGTGGTGCTGGTGACGCACGATCTTGCCGGCATCTCTTCTTACGTGGACAGGATGGTGTTGCTTAACCACAGCGTGATCGCGGAGGGCACGCCGCGGGAGGTGCTTTCCGACGGTAAATTAGTGGAGGTGTTCGGGGCGGCCTTGTGGAATATTTCCTGTCTGCCCGGCATCATAAAGGATAAGAATAAAGGCGGCGATAATGTTGATTGATGCCTGGTACAATCTGGTGAACATGCTGCCGTTCGAATGGGCGCATTATGTCTTCATGAAGAACGCCCTGCTGGCGGTGCTGCTGGTCACTCCGCTGTTCGCCCTGCTGGGGACGATGGTGGTCAGCAACCGCATGGTTTTTTTCACCGACGTCCTGGGGCATTCGGCGCTCACCGGCATCGCCATCGGGGTCCTGCTGGGTTTTCAGGACCCGGTGTTGCCGATGCTCCTGCTGGCGGTGCTGCTTTCCGTCGGTGTCAACCTGCTGAAGAACATGACGCGGGCTTCCATGGATACCGTGCTGGGCGTATTGTTCGCTTTTATCGTGGCTTTGGGGATCGTTATCCTGAGCAGGCGCGGAGGTTTCGCGAAATATACCGGTTACCTGATCGGGGATATCCTGACCGTGACGCCCGCGCAGATAGGATGGCTGCTGGCGATCGCCGCGGCCGTTATGATTTATTGGCTCGCCGCCGGGAATGCCATGATCTTCACCAGTGTCAGCCCGTCCCTGGCGCGCAGCCGCAAGGTGGATACTTTCTGGGTGGAGACGAGTTTTACCGTACTGCTTGCGCTGGTGGTCATCCTTTCCATAAGGCTCGCCGGGATATTGATCATCAATTCGCTGCTCGTTCTCCCGGCAGCCGCGTCCAGGAACGTCTCCCGCAATATGCACGCTTACACGGCCTGGGCGGTGGTGATCAGTCTTTTCTCCGGCATCAGCGGTTTGATCGTTTCCTTCTACTGGGGAACGGCGTCGGGGGCGACCATCGTGCTTTTCGCCGCGGCCTGCTACGCCGTCTCGGCGCTGTTCGGGGCGGGGAGGAGCAGATAGCCTGCTAAGTACGGTATAGTGTATTGAGTCGTGCGTATAGAGCACTAAATACAGTATCGAGTCAGGAGTGCTATTTTAGTGTTGGGTAGAGTGTAGTGAGTGCAGTGTGAAAACACGTAATGTGCCAATATTAGGCGTTACTCACTACTCAGAACTTGATACTCTATGCGATATTGATACTGAGTGTTTTTACTGCGGAGAATGTAATGCCGATCCCGTTCTATCCTGAATTCCGGCCGTTGGAGTTGAATGACCTGGAGAGATTCAAGACCGCTTTTTCTCTTCAGCCGCCGCAAATATCCGAGTTCACCTTCACCAATCTTTATTCCTGGCGTTCCGTCTATGATCTGCAGATTTGCGATTGCGAAGGTTTGTTGCTTTGCCGTTCGGAAAGTGCGCAAGGACGGCGGTTTTTCGCGCCTATAGGTTCAGGCGGGAATAAAGCCGTTATCGAACGGGTGCTCGCGGATAGCAGGGAGGTCTTTTTTCGCGTTCCGGAAGAAATAAAAGCGTTGTTCGATAATGATCCGCGTTTTGCGGCGGAGGCTGATCCGGACAGCGCCGATTATCTATACAATGTTGCCGACTTGACCCTTTTTCCCGGCGGGAAATACGACGGTAAAAGGAACCTTGTCCGGAGGTTCCGTAACGAGCATGATTATCAATACCTGCGTATCGAGGAAAGCAATGCCGCTCTTTGCCGGGAATTCGAGGATGCCTGGTGCATTATCCGTAATTGCGACGGAGTGGAAGGCTTGAATAATGAGAGGCGGGCGGTGCACGAGATGGTGAAAAACTTTTCTTCTTTCGGCCTGTCCGCCGGGGCGGTCCTGGTCGGGGGAAGGATTTGCGCTATTGCCATGGGCCAGGAATTAAATCCGGACACTTTAGTGATACACGTCTTAAAGGCCGACCCGGAGATGACCGGTTTGTATCAGGTTATGCTGCAGGAATTCCTGAAGCAGGAAGCCGGACGGTTCCGTTATGTGAACATGGAACAGGACCTGGGGATCCCCGGATTGCGGAAATCCAAACTTTCCTACCATCCCTGCGCCATGATCGGGAAATATACTCTAAAGAAGTCCACAGTCAATAGTTCATAGACCACAGCAAGTCAAAAACAGTCCACAGATTATGGGACAGAATCTACAGTAAAAACGGTGGACTATCGACTAAGGACTGTTTTTACTCTGAATGATGCTGTTCCATGGTGTGGACGTCGAAGCGCAGCCTGCGCAGCTGCCCGGCGAAAGCCGCGGTCGCCGCGGCGATGAGCAGGGTGGCTATGCCGCCGAAGGCTACGCAGGGGATGGTGCCGATCAGCGCCGCGCCCATGCCGCTTTCGAAAGCACCGAGTTCGTTAGAGGCGCAGATGAATATCCAGTTCACCGCCGCGATCCTTCCGCGCAGCTCGTCGGGAGAGAGCAGCCTGACGATCGACCTCCGGATGACCATATTGATCCCGTCGAACACCCCGCTGAAGAACAAAGCCGTTATCGAGAGCCAGAAGTTCCTGGAAAAAGCGAAGACCAGTATGCTCACCCCGAAACCGGTGATGGCCAGCAATAAATTCCTGCCCGCGCGCCCGATGGGCGGCCTGTGCGTGGCCGCCAGCGTGATCAGCATCGCCCCCAGCGACGGCGCGGCGTTAAGCAGCCCCAGTCCTTTCGCCCCCACTTTCAGTATGTCTTCCGCGTAGACCGGCAGGAGCGCTATCGCCCCGCCGAAGAAGACCGCGAACAGGTCCAGGGCCATTGCGGACAATAATATCTGGCTGCGCAGGACGAAACGCCAGCCGATCCCGATGCTCCGGAATACCGGCTCGCGTTTCTTCGGCATCGGCTGGTGTTTGGTGGCTATGGCTATGGTGCAGAAAAGGGAGAGCAGGAAAGCCGCGCTGATCAGCAGGTAGGATACCGCGGCGCCCCAGGCGTCGAAGATGAAGCCTATGGCGGCCGGGCCCGCCACCGAGCAGGCTATCCAGGTGCTGCTGATCCAGGAGGAGGCGTTGACGGTCAGGCGTTTCGGGACCACCTGCGCCTCGAATGCGGTATTCGCCGGATCGGCGAACCCGCGCGCCACGCCGGCCAGGAATATCGCGGCGTAAAGGCCGGGCAGGCTTTCTTTCCCGTGCTGCAAAGAGAGAGCGAACATCACCAGGCCGCAGATAACGGAGGCGGTGCGGGTGATGATAAGTATCCTTCTGCGGCTGAAATGATCGGCGACGTATCCTCCGAACGGGGCGATGCCGATCGCCGGGACCGCTTCGATCAGCCCCAGCCAGCCCAGGGCAAGAGGCGAGCGGGTGATCTTGTAGATCTGGAAGCCGATGACCACGGCCAGGGCGCGGCCGGCAAAAGAAAAAAAGCCGATGGCGCCGATGAAAAGGCGGATGTCCGCGATCTTCAGCGCTTCGTTGAATTTGTGATGACCTGTTTTATTGTCCATGTGTTTTTCTAATACTTCAAGCGGGGACACTTCTGCCGGAACCCTCTGCGGCAGTAAGAGTAAAACGGACCAGGTCCCCTCATAAGGCAATCATTATATCCGAAGGGGGAGGGTTAATCCAGATAATAAAATCGGCCCGGCCGCTTGATATTTGACGGCGATGTTGTATACTGTAATATCTTTACTCAAGATGCAGATAAAGAGAGTTTTTATGGGGAGGTGGCGTAAGATGAAAAAACTGTCTGCGGTCTTAACGTTCGTTTTTTTATTAACCGGTGCGATTATCTGCGGAGGTGCTTTTGCCATGGATGCCAAGAATGTGGTGCTGGAGACAAACCTGGGTAATATCGAGCTTCAGTTGATGCCGGACATCGCCCCCAAGGCGAGCGAGAATTTCAGCAAGCTGGCCGAGAAGGGGTATTATAACGGCGTGGTCTTCCACCGGGTGATCAAGAATTTCATGATCCAGGGGGGAGATCCTACCGGGACCGGCCGCGGCGGAGAGTCCGTATGGGGCAAGCCGTTCGAGGACGAGTGCTCGCCTGCGGTTACTTTCGACGCCCCCGGGATCCTGGCCATGGCCAACGCCGGTCCGGGCACAAATGGAAGCCAGTTCTTCATCACCACGGCCAAGACCCCCTGGCTGAACATGCACCATACCATATTCGGCAAGGTGGTCTCGGGTTACGATGTGGTGCAGAAGATCGAGAATTCCGCCACCGATCCCTCCGACAGGCCGGTTTCGGAGATCAAGATCGTCAAGGCCTATATTAAATAAGAGAAATTTACAGGCGGAACAAAAAAATTTAAAAAACACTTGCATTTTTCCAAGAATTTATATAATTAAATAGATAAGGGAAGGTGTTTATCTTCTAAAACCGTTACAACAAACCCGCTTTAAAAGCGGAGAAATTTTAAAATAGGGGGGGGTGAGATGACAGGCTGTTCTAAGAAAAAAGAGACTTTTAGAACTGTCCATTTGATCGCCGATCTGGAAGCGCCCAAGAAGATGAACGAGAATCCTGCGGCGGTGAAGAAACTGCTTTGGGAGGCGGCCAAGGCGGCCAATAATACGCCGTTAAAAGCTTCCGTGTACAAATTCCCGGTGCAGGGGATCACCGGAGTGGTGATCCTGGCGGAATCGCACATCGCCATCCACACCTGGCCGGAGCATAATCATATTGCCCTCGATATTTTCACCTGCGGCGAACATACCAAGCCCTACGCCGCCCTCGAATTTCTTAAAGATAAACTCAAACCCACAAAAGTAAGGGTTAAACTCCTGAAAAGAGGTCTATAACGTGAAAGCCATCTCCGCTAAGAAAGAAAAATGGTTCGTGGAAGCCGCTTTTCCC
>CAZAVF010000050.1:0-10415 GCA_964488935.1 uncultured Planctomycetales bacterium
GCGAGTCACACGCTTTCCAGGCGTGCCCGTTCGACCGCTCCGGCACCTCTCCAAAATCTTTTATACTGAAAAGTCCCGTAACTCCTCTCTTTTTTCCGGGAATACGGGGCACCTCTCCAAATCTAAGAATCAGCAAAATCTATCTAACAGCATCCCCTGCAAGTCACACGCTTTTCCCGCCTTCCTAGTCTCTCCGTAACGCAGAAATATTGTCTTTAGAGCCGAACACCCGGAACCCGGTTTCTTTTTATATCAATCCGCTTTAATCGCCTTGGTGGGCGCCTGGTAACCGGGCTGGGCTATGGTCCTGGTCTTGCGCCATTGGTCGACTTTGCCGTCGGTAAACAAAATTTCGTAATCGCTTACACCGATCCTTTTCCCTGCAGCCGGAGAAGGGTGTACTTTATCGGCGGGATAAGTCCAGATCTCGTATTCCTTACCGGCAACTGTCTCTTGGCTTGTCTGGAAAGGTATACCAAGCGTATTCTCCACTTCAACGGCGGTCATCCCCGGTTTCACGCTTGTGAAGTCCCTGGTATTGACATCGGTGAATACAAACGCGCATCCGGCCAGCATAAACACCGGTAGTAACACTACCCAGTTACGCATCTTACTACCTCCTTTAGGAACTGAACATAATTCACAAGACAAAGCTCCTTTACCCTAAGGAGCCTCAAACTTACAATGGGAAATTGGATATTCGAGGGTTTTTTCTTTACGGAAAGACCGGATTTTCCGCCTGTACAGATTTTATTTATACCAAAAAACCCGGTAAATAGCAACTGAATTATATCTATATCGCCTCTTTACAACTCCGTCTGCCCGGGGAGGTCAATCACCGGGCACACAAAGCATAAACATCGGACGGACTGGATTAAGCGCCCATCCCGGTGAGCGTATCGGTGATCCTGTTGATCTCCATCTGTGCTGCGGTCAATTCCGAACGTTTGGAAGCTTCCATTGCCGGAAGTTTCGTCAAATCCAGAGCTTCCATCCTGCCCAAAGGCCTGGTCACCATCTCCTGATACAACGCATTCGTCTGCTCGGCATCAACAGGCACTATTTTAGTATCGACAAACGCGTTCCAGAGCGAACCGAAGGCGTCATCCACCGCCTGTTTATATTCTCCCCTCGAGAACAGGGCTTTCAACGCCTCCCCTGCGGCCAGGGTGAAGACCCCGCTTGAAATTATCTTCTGCATGCCGGAATGCGCTTCCGAAAGTTCTCCCGCTTCCGCCACCACGGCCACCATATTGTCTACCGTTATTCCCTGTTCCGCCAGCATCCTTTTCAAGGCAGAGAGGTCCCCTGCGGCGGCCAAGCCGTCATTATCCGCAAGCGCTTTAACGGCTTCGGCGTTCCTTCCGTATACGGCCACGGTAAGAGCGGATTTCCCTTTATCATCACCTTCCGCGATCTTCACGGCTTCCAGCCCGCGCAGAGCGGCCAGCGTCTGATAAAAACCCGGCAGTTTCCTGTCTTCATCGCTGAAAATAACGGCTTTCCGCACACCGGTATCAATGAGTTTCTTATCCGCCAGATAAGCAACGAATCGTTTCAAAGAATCCCCTCCCACTTTGGAGAAAACAAGCGAATTATAAGCGTTAAAAGTCCCCCATTCAGCTTTCAAATCGGCATCTGTAATGCCTGGATTTATGCTCCGGACAATCCTTTCCAGCCCTGCGGGAACGGCGGGATTGTTGTAAAAACGCGTCTTGATACTTTCCTGGGCTATATCAAACGCCTTTTCCAGTATCTCTTTGACTTGAGGCAAATAATCGGCATTAGGCATAGTTATCATCAGCGTGCGTCCTCCGGCAAAAGCGCCGCGGCTCACGTTGCCTATACCGAACACATACGTAGCATTGTCTATGGTTATGTCCCACTCTTTTCCGTCTCCGAACTGCCCTTTCTCTATCACCGCATTTCCTACCTTGCCGCCGTACGCCTTGGTATAGACTATTGCAATATTGAATGATCTGGCGGAATGAGTAAAAACCCCTTCAGCGCCTGTATGCGCGGCGTTAGGATAAGCCAGCATCGGACAGGTGATCCCCCACCGGGAAAACCTGTTCACCATCATCCTCACAATATCGGCTATATCATTATTGTTCATGTCCACTTCCATATACGACAGCGGCATATAAAGGATATCCTTAGTCCACATATCAGCGATATATGCGGCAACTTTCTGTTCTATGCTCTCTCCTTTGGCCGACCATCCGCTCTTCCCGTTCACCGCCACGGAAATACTGACGTTCTTGTCATCGGGATTCAGGACTATCTGTTTATATAACCCGTTTTCCTGTTTTGTTGCCGAACGCCGATCACGCCCTTCCTGTTTTTCAAAACCGGCCTTGGTAAAAGCGGCGTCTATGTTCGGGACGCCGGCGCCGCCCGCCTCGCCGAGATCCGCCTCCATAACCTCCATAGACAAGGCTTCGCTCAATATCGTGCCGACCGAGCCTGTCTTCATGCCTAAAGCTTTTTCCAAAGCCTCGCATTTACTTATAAAATCCCCGAATTCTCCCTGCGCTATTTCTTCATTGGTCTTCCTGACTACCCTCTTGTCCGGCAGCCCGTCCTTCCCTTTAATAACATCTATGGTCCCGGCCAGTGTCCGTTTGTCACTAGCGTCTTTCTCAGCCAGACTGGCGGCTATCTCCGCGAAAGAGACCACGGGATTAACTTCGCCATTATACGCTTTTTTTACCTTCAAACTGTCGAAATTGGTGGCCGTGATGGCGCGCACCATCTTAACGTTCGGATTGGAGTTGGCGTCCTGCTTGGTAAGATACGTAAAATAGACTACAATATCCTGTATCAGATAACTTGCCCGTTCGGCAACGGAAAGATTATGCTGCAGCGTAACGATACTACCCCTGCCGCTTTTCTCTACTTTTTCCAGATCTAGAGCTATAGCGATAACGGGCACGCCTTTATCGCGCAGGCTTTTTATATATTCGGCCTTCTCTCCGTAGTTCTCGGCGTTTCTGTTCAACAGGAATATACCTGTCTGGCGGTCGCCGGCTTCGGAGAATACCTTCTTATATATATCCGGGTTCTTGTCCAGGGAATAACCTATAACCAGATTATTGTTTATACCGTCGGCGGTGACTTTATTCGCCCCTTCGTTATTCAACTGCTCCAGCTCTTTAAATAACGCGCGCAATTCCTCATCATAGACCACCGCTAAATTATTCCGGCCTGATTCCCTGTGCCGGAAAATGAACTCTGCCCCCTCTACTGCCGGGCTTGCGTCTCCCAAGCCGTAACTCAAGATCGTGTTGGAATCGTACGAGGCCTTGCTGTATTCCTTCAGCGCGCTCACTGCCGTATCCTTATTCTTCAATCCCAGCCGCAGCGCCAGGTACAGGGGCGCGACAACCATCAAAGTCTCACGATTCATCTGGCGGCCACCGATATCCTCGGGGATATCGTCGAATATCATTATCTCCGCATTAGGATCTTCCTGGGCCAGTTCCCTGCCGATCTCGTTCAACGCCCCTTTGTTTGCCGCGACTATGCGGTGTTTGAAGCGGGAAAGCGTGTAAAGCATGAATTTCTTCGTCTCGTCCGTGGAGCCGCTGCGCGACATCTCGAATACCACCGTATTCTCGTCGTCGGCATCATCCGGTAACAACAGTTCATGCGCCGGATTATTCACCACTATCCAACGGAAAGCGATGCCGCTCTTCTCCATATATTCGTTGACCAGTTTGGCCCGCAGGTGGGAATACATTTCGTTGGCGCCGATACCCGACGTTATGAGATATTTGACTTTCTGCACCCTGTTGACGTCCTTCATGCCGTCAAGGTAAGAATCCAGTTTTGTGATTATGTCCACGAGATCGGGCGCTTCTCCCGTGTTTGTCTCAGCCATGCCGAGGAAACGGCCAAGAAACACGTCCTGGGTATCCCTGAAGACCATCTGCACATTACCCGCCGCTTCGCGCATGAACTTTAAATATTCCGACATCGCGCCTCCCGGCACGTCAAACTGCCGGCCTTCCTTCTTATAACCGTCTAAACCGACTCCGAAATCCAATACCTTGCTTTTAAACTCGGCCGGATCAAACACCTCTGCCCTGCGGTAACGGGCATCGGCAACAAGCGGCCGGAAGATATCTACACTATTCATGGCACTTTCCACGGTTTCCAGGTCCTGGCCTGAATACTCCACCATCTTATTGATGAATTCTTTGGAACTACTGGAAGTAAGAAGTATCTGTATGGCTCTTTTATGGTCTTTCACCTTGAGCATGCGCATCACATAATCGAGTTCAATAAGCAGAGAAAGTGTATTCAGCGCGCCCCCGGGTATTTCCTTCTTGCGCATATCTTGAGTAATCTTTGCCTTGCCGCCATCTTTCCGACTGGCGGAAACGGGTCTCAAGTTATCTTTGGTTAATATACCGGCATAGAGCCAGGAAGGGACACTATTCAGACAGAACACAAAAAGAACGAAAGAAATCAATATTCTGTTACCCGCAATTGTCTTCATCCTGCTGCTCCTTTTTTTAATTTCAAGATAATAAAAAACCACGGTATTTCAGTCCAAATAAATCAAACCGACTGAATTCCGTGGCAGAGTGACTTCCGTAAGACTTTAATTAAGTATAATCCATTACTCCAATTATTGCAACTATTTTTTAGCCTTCTTACTCTTAATTCCGGTGTTTTACGGCATACAAGTCACAACCTGCTGGCAACCAGTGACTTCTGGAGAAAAGAAAAGGTCGGATCTCATCCGCGCCATAAATGGCGCGGTTTTCCGGCCGCGCATGTATAGAAAAATGAAGTGTTTGGGAAGTGGTTTAACAATTTGAAGCGGAAAAGAACGGAGGCGGGAGGATTCGAACCTCCGAGGGGCTTACGCCCCTTCCGGTTTTCGAGACCGGTGCACTCAACCAACTATGCGACGCCTCCAGATCGGCACTCGGGAATTCTGCGCTTCGATCGATTTTTATTTATACCAGAAAACGCCGCAAAAAGCAACGTTATCTACTCCCGGCCGGCCGAAGTCCCGGAAGAATCAGGCGCCCCTGCCCCAGCGCCGCGCTGCAGCGTCCGGTCCAACTCTTCTTTCTGTTTCAATAACGCCGCCCTGATCCCCGCTCTTTGGCGGGAGAATTCCTGCTGTATATCCTCTTTAAGCGCGTCTACCGCCGACCGCAGATCCCCGTCCAACTCCTCTTTAAAGGCCGCGATGCGTTTATCCAGAATTGTACTCAATTCTGCCGCGTGTTCTTCGGCCCGCTGTTCGTATTCCTTCAGCTTCTGCACCACGGACTGCCGCAGGCTCCCGCTGAAAGCGTAAAGCTCCTGTTTCACCAGTCCGCCCGTCCAGGAACGGAAATCGTCGAACTGCCTGGTGACGAACTCTCCCCTGTCCTTCTCATATTGTTTCAACTGGCTGTTGATGGAATCCTGCAGCTGCCGCTCGTATTCCAGCTGCATCACGACTTCCTGCTCCTGTTTCTTCTGGCGCAGCTGGTCCTTGATGGACTCCTCCATTTTGCGCCTGTCTTCAACCTGCTGGAGCACGTATTCGGTCAGCCGTTCTTTATTCTCCTCCTGCCTCGCCTTCTCCCCGGCGAACATCACCCAGCCGGACAGGGAAACAAGCAGTGAAATAACGGAGATAGACACAATAACTTTGTTGCTCATGCCTTATGACCTCTTCTTAAAAAAACAGATTCTGGGTTTTAGGTCCTGGGTTCTGGGAGAAACATCCAAGCCATCTTAGTCTTTGTAAATATCTTAAATAACTTTTGCCGGAATCCAAAGCCCAGTACCCAGAACCGGTTTCTTTAATAATTCTCCGCCATCAGCTCATAATAAGCCTGCGGATGCCTACACGCCGGGCATTCCTGCGGCGCTTCCTTACCTTCGTGTATGTAACCGCAGTTGCGGCAGTGCCAGCGGGTGACCGATTCCTTCTTGAAGACCTTCCCGGTCTCAAGATTCGAAAGCAGCTTCCTGTACCTGGTCTCATGCTCCTTCTCCACCTTGGAGATCTGCTTGAAAGAAGCGGCTACCTCAGGGAAACCTTCCTGTTCGGCGACGCGGGCGAAATCCGAGTAGAGCGTCGTCCACTCCAGGTTCTCCCCGGCGGCCGCGGCGGCGAGGTTCAGCCTGGTCTCCTTGATCATACCCGCCGGATAGGACGCGGTGATCTCCACGTCCCCGCCCTCGAGATACTTGAAAAAGACCTTGGCATGCTCTTTTTCGTTATCCGCGGTATCCAGGAAAATGGCCGATATCTGCTCCAGGCCCTCTTTCCTGGCGGCGCCCGCGAAATATGTATAGCGGTTGCGCGCCTGCGATTCGCCGGCAAAAGCCGCCAGCAGGTTCTTCTCCGTCTGTGTACCCCTCAATGATTTAGACATAATAGGTCCTTTCAGGTGAATATTATCTTCTTTCTTAGTGTCTCGTCCCTACCCTCTTCCGTCCCCGGGACTATTATCTCATCCCTCTGTCTTCTCCATCGGCTTCCCACAGCATACAAGTTCCCCGCCGCCGACTTTGGTAACAGTCACTTCATTCCCGCAGACATTACAGCGGTATTTTTCCCCTGTTTTCTTCACTCCCATAGTCATACCCCTTTCCATGTTCACAACGACTTCAGATAAACGAACCTGAGTATAAAAATTACCGCCAGCAGGTACACCAGCCAGGAGACATCTTTCCCCCTCCCGGAAAGGAGCTTGATGCCGGCATAGCTGATCAGGCCGAAAGCTATCCCGGTGGCGATGCTGAACGTCAACGGCATTATCAGGATCACCAGGAAGGCCGGTATAGACTCGCTGTAATCCTTCCAGTCTATCCTGGCCACCGGCTGCATCATCATACATCCCACGGCTATCAAGGCGGGTGCGGTGACCGGATAAAGTATATTACCGGACGCCGGCTGGTATCCTCCCCCGATCATCTTCACCAGGGGCGAAAAGAACAGCGCGGCCAGGAAAAGCAGCCCGGTCACCACAGAAGCGAACCCGGACCTGCCGCCGGAACTTATGCCGGCGGCGCTCTCCACGTATGAAGTCACCACCGGGGTGCCGCAGGCCGCCCCCACGCAGGTGCCTATGGCGTCGGAAAGCATTGCCCTGCCCACGCGCGGCATCCTGCCGTTCTTCATAAAACCCCCGAGTTCCCCGACGCCTGCCAAAGTCCCCACCGTGTCGAAAATGTCCATAAAAAGAAAGACCATGACCACCGTTATCACCCCCATGCCGAAAGCGCCCCGGATATCCATCTTAAGGAAAGTGGGCGCCATGGAAGGCGGCACGGAGAACACACCCTGGAATTTTATCATCCCGAAAGCGACGGCGGCCAGCGCGGTCAGCAGTATCCCCAGGAGTATCGCGCCGCGCACCCGCCTGACCACCAGGACCCCGGTGGCCAGCAGGCCGAACATCGCCAGCAGCGGGGCCGGGCTCAATACGTCTCCCAGGGTGACGAACGTCGCCGGGTGCGCCACTATCAACCCGGCGTTGTTAAGCCCCACGAAAGCTATCAGCAGCCCTATGCCGCAGGCCACCGAATAACGCAGAGATACCGGTATGGAATCGAACAGGTACTCCCGCATGCGCGTCACGGTGAGAATGATGAAGAATATGCCCTCGATAAAAACGCAGCCCAGGGCGGTCTGCCAGGGGATCCCCAGCGTCAGGCAGACGGTATACGTGAAAAAGGCGTTCTCCCCCATGCCGCTGGCCAGCGCTATGGGATATCTCGCGTATATCCCCATGACCAGGGTGGCGATGGCCGCGGAAACGCAGGTGGCCGACATCGCGGACCCGAAATCCATCCCGGCGCGGGAGATCATCGCCGGGTTGACGAAAATAATATACGCCATGGCCATAAAGGTGGTCACTCCCCCTATGACCTCGGAACGGAAACCGGTCTTCAATTCGGAAAATCTGAAATAACGGACCACTGCCTCAAGCATCGGTTTCCCCCCGGAACGGCAAATTTAAAGTTTGATACGCCCTATCGTTTTTGCTTTGTGCTCCGCTTTATTGTATTCCGGCAGAGGTTTAAAGCCGAACCTGGAAGCGATCAGGTCAGCCGGAAAAACCGTCACCATGGCATTATATTCCCTGACCGTCCTGTTAAAAAGCTCGCGCTCCGAGGCGAGTATCTCCTCGCGCACGGCCAACTCCTTCATCAATTTCGTCAATTCCGGCTCGGACTTGAGCTTGGAGTAATTTTCCGCCGTTTTCAGCAGATGGGACAGCGCAGCGTCAAGCGCGGCTGCCGCGTTTATCTTGGCCTCCACCCCGGAGGCCTTGTCCCATCCGGATTCTGCTTCCAGCAGGGTGGAGAACATATCGTCCTCATGGTCCGCATGTTCATAGACCATCTTTTCCAGAGGAGGAATAAGGGCGTTCCTTTCCTGCAGCCGCACCTCCACCCGGTTCCACTTGGCCGTGATCACCGCCTGTTTTGACAGTATACCTCTGTAGACCGAGAAGAACACCGCCCCCGCGAACAAGAGCACAATACAGGAACCGATCAGGAAAGATCTCATTTTCCTCCTCCTTATAGCTCTTAAAAAGATTGGTCTTCCGTCACTTCGAAACGGCACCCGCAAAGGTTGCATTCATAAACGGAGAGATCATCCAGCGGTTCCACGAAGCGGGTATCGGCGCTGCCGCACTTCGGGCATTCCACGGACGGTTTCCAGTCGCACATAATGAAGCTCCTGTCCTCGCGGCGCTTATATTATATCCGGAATCCGGACAATTTCCACCCCGCTGAGACCATTTTCTCAGTCACACAGGCGGCGTCTGAACTCGTAGATCCGTTCGTCGAAAATGATATCGCCGTCGAAAATGCGTTTTTTCAGGGTTATCCCTTCCAGGGAGGTGCACCTGCTCAGGGCCACGTAGACCTGTCCGTGCGTGAAGGCCCCATACCCCAGGTCGATGACCACCTTATCGAAAGTCTGCCCCTGGCTCTTGTGGATGGTTATCGCCCAGGCGAGCTTGAGCGGGAACTGTTCGAACGTCCCGGCCACCCGCTCCTCTATTTTATCTTTGGCGGCATTGTATTCATACTCTATCCTCTCCCACTTCGCCCTCTCGACGTCGTGCGGCTGCCCGTTTATGCGCACGGTCACAGTCTCTTGCGACAACTCCGCCACTTCGGCAATGGTGCCGTTGACCCAGCGCCTGTCCGGGTCGTTGCGCAGCATTATCACCTGCGCGCCTGGCTTCAACTTCAGCAGCGGTTCGGTGGGAAAAGACTTTTCGTCGAAATCCTTGTTCACCGCGCATTTAAAGTCGTGCGTCTCCCCCGGCAGCCCGGCAAGCCTGCGCTCGTTTATCATTGCAGCCTGCCTGTTGGTGGAGGTGAGCACGATGCACCCCTCGTCGCCGCCGTCCGTCCCCCGCTGCATCCGGGAATTCAGGACCGCCAGGTCCTCCTCATCGTGCCTGCCGTCCCTGATCCGGTTCAGGATATTGAGGAACCGGTCATCCGCCTGCCGGTAAACCCTGGTCAGCTCTATGTAACGCGGTTTTACCTTCCTGAACGCCCTGGCCTGGAAAAAATACGGGCTGCCGTATTCTCTCTCCAGTATCCCGGCCGCCTCCGGCTCGACCACCGGCGGGAGCTGGAAGAGGTCGCCGAAGAATATCACCTGCGCCCCGCCGAAAGGCACGTCCGGGGCGTCCCTGTTCAGGCGCAGCGCATAATCTATCCCGTCCATCAGGTCCGCGCGCACCATCGAGACCTCGTCTATGACCACCGTATCGATCTCTTTAATAAGCTTACGGCCGCGTTTTTTCCTGACCGTTCCCGGCTGGATGATCCTGGGAGGGAACTTGAAGAAAGAATGGATAGTCTGCCCGCCGACGTTCACCGCCGCCACCCCGGTGGGGGCCAGTATCACGGCGTTCTTGGAGGTATTGGCTTTGAAATACTTTAGAAGCGTGGATTTACCGGTGCCGGCCTTTCCGGTCACGAATATACATTCATTGGTGCGCTCCATGGCCTCAAAAGCGCCCAGGAACTCCCGGTTCAGATCCAGATTCTCCGGCAGATCGAGCTTACCCGGACAGGAACGGCTCTTGCGCGAACGGATAGCGGCCCCTTCCCTGTCGATCTCAGGCAAATAATATCTGTCCCAGCTTGAAGACATGAATGACCCTGCGAAAAATACGTTTATAATGAATACTCCCCCGGACTAATCCTTCGACAGGCTCAGGATAAACGTCCGGGGTTTCTCTCCTGAATAACCCTGCGTCGTAGAAACCCGGAAAAATCCTGCGTTTTTTCCGGTACTATGCAGGGTAATCTTCGCACGAGCGAATACCTGGCCTTCCAATTGGCCAGGGCATATCGCACGAGTGAATACTTAGCATTCCGATAAGCCAGGGTATAAGCACACAGGTGCAATACTTGGC
>CAZAVF010000051.1:0-10342 GCA_964488935.1 uncultured Planctomycetales bacterium
GGGGTGTCGATGATGTTGATGAAACAGTCCTTCCAGCGGCAGGTGGTCGCGGCCGCGGTGATGGTGATGCCGCGTTCCTGTTCCTGGGGCATCCAGTCCATAACGGCGTTTCCGTCGTGCACTTCCCCGATCTTATAAGTCCTGCCGGTATAAAAGAGTACGCGCTCGGTAGTGGTGGTCTTTCCGGCATCGATGTGAGCGATGATACCGATATTCCTTACTTTGTCTAAAGGTATCTGTCTGGCCATGGCCCTTCCCTTACCACCTGAAATGAGCAAAAGCCTTGTTAGACTCCGCCATTTTGTGGGTATCGTCCCTCTTCTTTATGCTCGAACCCTCGTTCTTGTAGGCCGCTATTATCTCGTCCGCAAGCCGCTGGTCCATCGATTTCCCCTTCTTGCCGCGGGCGAAATCCCTTATCCAGCGCAGGGCTATGGAGGTGCCGCGTTCCTGCCTGACCTCTATGGGGACCTGATAGGTGGCGCCGCCGACCCTGCGCGGTTTTACTTCCAGCCTGGGCCTTGCGTTGTCTATGGCCTTGTGGAATATCTTGAGGACGTCCGGCTCGTTAAGGTGCTGCTTGACTATCTCGAACGCCCCGTAGACTATGTTCTCCGCAACGGCCTTCTTGCCCTCGTACATCACCATGTTGATGAACTTGCCGACGATCTTGCTGTTGAACTTCGGATCAGCCGCTACTTCCTTTTCCTGTGCCTTTCGTCTTCTCATATCGTTACCACGCTCCTATTTAAGCTTTAGGCCTTTTGGCGCCGTATTTGGACCGGGACTTCCTGCGCGCGCTCACTCCCGCGGCATCCAGACTGCCCCTGACTATATGATACCTTACACCGGGAAGGTCCTTGACGCGGCCGCCCCTTACCAGGACGATCGAATGCTCCTGAAGATTATGCCCCTCCCCCGGGATGTAGGCGGTGACCTCTATGCCGGTGGTGAGCCTGACCCTGGCGATCTTGCGCAAAGCCGAGTTCGGCTTTTTCGGGGTCATGGTCCTGACCTGCAGGCACACGCCCCTGCGCTGCGGGCACGCCTTCAAAGCAGGGGACTTTGTCTTCTTCTTCTTGGAGATCCTACCCAACCTGATTAACTGTGTGATTGTCGGCATATATTTATTCCTTTACGGTTTCTTCTGCGGCAGGCGTCTCTGCTGCCTCCACAGGCACGGCATCCGCTGACTTTTGCATGTTTATTTCCCGGTGAGTGTGGAACCCCGTCCCCGCCGGGATCAAGTGGCCCACGATAACGTTCTCTTTAAGGCCGAAGAGGTCGTCTTCCTTGCCGGCGGCCGCGGCCTCCGTGAGGACGCGCGTGGTCTCCTGGAAGCTGGCGGCGGAGATGAAGCTGTCCGTGGTCAGCGAGGCCTTGGTGATCCCCAGCAGCAGCGGCGTCGCCGAAGCCGGCTTGCCGCCGTTCTTCAGCACTTCCGCGTTCGCCTGCCGGAAAGTCCATTTATCCACCTGCTGGCCTACCAGGAACTCGGTGTCTCCGGCGTTCTCTATGCGGACCTTCTTGAGCATCTGCCTGATTATTACCTCTATATGCTTGTCGTTTATGCGCACGCCCTGCAGACGGTAAACTTCCTGTATCTCGTTGACAAGGTACTCCTGCAGCACCTTGTCGCCGCAGACGCGCAGAATGTCCTGCAATACCACGGGTCCGTCGGTAAGCTGCTGCCCGGCGGCGACCTTGTCCGCCTTGTAGACGTTGGGATGCTTGCCGTGCGGTATCACGTATTCCCTGGACATGCCCGTCGGTGATTTGACGACGATGACCCTCTGTCCCTTCTTGGTCTCGCCGAACTCTATGAAGCCGTCGATCTCGCTGATGACCGCGGGATCCTTCGGCCTCCTGGCCTCGAACAGCTCCGCCACGCGCGGCAGACCGCCGGTGATGTCCCTGGTCTTCACGACCAGTCTGGGGATCTTCGCCAGCATGTCGCCTGCGTCCACGGACTGCCCGTCCTTGACCAGTATGTGCGCCCCGACGCTGATAGGGTATATCCCCATCACCTCGCCGGCCCCGCTGGTGATGACTATCTGCGGGTGGAACTCCTGCTTATGCTCGACCACTATGCGCTCGGTCAGCTTTGTGACAGGGTTAAGCTCTTCCTGTATGGTCTGGCCTTCCTTTATGTCCTCGTATTTGACTTTTCCGCCGACCTCGGTGAGGATCGGGATGGTGTACGGGTCCCAGCGCACGAAAGCCACGCCCTTGTTGATTTCGGCCCCGTCGGCCACGCTGATGAAAGCGCCCTGCGGGACGGTATAGCGCTCGAACTCCCTGCCCTGCCCGTCGTTGATGCTGATGCTCCCGTTCCTGTTGAGGACCACGAATTCCTTGTTCTTCTCGGTGACACGCAGGCTGTGATACTTGACCGTTCCCTTGTTCTTGGACTTGAAGAGCGACTGCTCCACGGTCCTGGAGGCGGTGCCCCCGATATGGAACGTTCTCATCGTCAGCTGCGTGCCGGGCTCGCCGATACTCTGGGCGGCCACTATGCCCACGGCGTCGCCCACCTCGACCAGCCTTCCGCTGGCAAGGTTGCGGCCGTAGCATTTGGAACATACGCCCCTGCCGGACTCGCAGGTGAGAACGCTGCGGATCCTTATGCGTTCTATGCCGAGCTTCTCGATCATCTCGGCCTTCTCTTCCGTGATCTCCGAGCCCTGTTCCACGATGACCTCGTCGGTGATGATGTCCACCACGTTGTCGAGCGCGACCCGGCCGGCGATGCGGTCCTTGAGACTGACCACGACCTCGTCCCCTTCCACGATCGCCGCGACGGTGATGCCGTTGAGGGTGCCGCAGTCCACCTCTTCTATGATGACTTCCTGGGAGACGTCCACGAGCCTTCTGGTCAGGTAGCCGGCGTCGGCCGTCTTAAGGGCCGTGTCGGCGAGACCTTTCCTGGCGCCGTGCGTGGAGATAAAGTACTCCAGCACCGTCAGCCCCTCGCGGAAGTTGGCGGTGATGGGGTTCTCGATGATCTCGCCCGAAGGTTTGGCCATAAGACCGCGCATACCGGCCAGCTGTCTGACCTGCAGTTTGGAACCGCGGGCGCCGGAATCGGCCATGATGAATATCGGATTGAACTTAGGCATCTCCTTGAACAGGAGATCGGATATCTTGTCGGTGGTATGCGTCCAGATGTCGATGACCTTACTCTTGCGCTCCCTGTCGGTGATGATACCCCGGCGGTACTGTTCCTCCACCTTGGAGACCTCGGCCCTCGACTCTTTGAGCACGTCCTGCTTCTCTTTCGGGACCAGAAGATCGTCCATACCTATGGATATGCCGCCCAGTGTCGCGAAAGTAAAACCGACCTTCTTGCTCTCGTCCACCAGCTGGATGGTGCGCTGGTGCCCGTAACGCTTGTAGCAGACTGCGACTATGTTGCCGACCAGCCCCTTGTTCAATTCCCTGTTGACGAACCCGAAATCGACCGGCAGCAATTGGTTGAAAATGACCCTGCCGGGGGTTGTCTCTATGATCTGCCTGCCGTCGACCCTGGCGCCTTCGGCCAGGTCCATCACCTGGTCGACGCGCAGCTTGATCTTCGCGTGCAGGTCCACTTCCTTGTCGTCGTAAGCGGTCATCACCTCGGAAGCGCAGGCGAAAATGCGGTTCTCCCCCCTGCTGCCTTCCTTCATCTTGGTCAGATAGGAAACGCCGAGGATTATATCCTGTGTCGGGGAAATGATCGGCCTGCCGTCGGCGGGCGAGAAAAGGTTGTTCACCGACATCATCAGCACCCTGACCTCGATCTGGGCCTCGAGCGAAAGCGGCACGTGAACTGCCATCTGGTCTCCGTCGAAGTCGGCGTTGAATGCGGTGCAGACCAGCGGATGTATCTTTATCGCCTTGCCCTCGATAAGCACCGGCTGAAAAGCCTGGATGCTCAGCCTGTGCAGGGTCGGCGCGCGGTTGAGCATCACAGGATGGTCCTTGATGACCTCGTCCAGGATGTCCCATACCTCTATCTTGCCGCGCTCCACCATGCGGCGCGCCCCCTTGATGGTGTGCACGAAACCCTTCTCGCGCAGTTTCTTTATGATGAAGGGTTCGAAAAGCTCCAGCGCCATCTGCTTCGGCAGACCGCATTCGTTCAGGTTCAATTCCGGACCGACGACGATCACCGAACGGCCGGAATAATCCACGCGTTTTCCGAGCAGGTTCTGGCGGAAACGCCCCTGCTTGCCCTTGAGCATATCGGACAGGGACTTCAACGGGCGGTTGTTGGCGGCCACCACGGCGCGGCCGTGCCTGCCGTTGTCCAGCAGCGCGTCCACAGCCTCCTGGAGCATCCTCTTTTCGTTACGGATGATGATCTCCGGGGCGTTCAGTTCGATGAGCTTCTTAAGACGGTTGTTGCGGTTGATCACCCTGCGGTAAAGGTCGTTGAGGTCGGAACTGGCGAAACGCCCGCCGTCCAGCGGCACCAGGGGCCTGAGATCCGGGGGGATCACGGGGAGTATTTCCAGGATCATCCATTCCGCCCTGTTGCCGGACTTGCGGAAATCCTCGAGGATCTTCAAGGTCTTGGTATTGCGCCTGCCGTTGGTCTGCTCTTTCTCCTTGGAAAGTTCGCTGCGCAGCTGCTCGGAGTGCTTGTCGAGGTCGACTTCCTTCAGCAGGTCGCTGACCGCCTCGGCTCCTATCATAGCCTTGAAGCTGGCGCCGTACTTGACGACGGCTTCCTGGTACTGCTCTTCCGTTAAAAGCTCTTTTTTCTTCAGCGGGGAATCGCCGGGATCGACCACGACGTATTCCTCGTAATATATGACCTTCTCGAGGTCGCGCAGCCCGATGTCAAGGATGGCGGAGAGACGCGAAGGCACGGCCTTGAAGAACCAGATGTGCGTGACCGGGGCGGCCAGCTCAATATGGCCCATGCGGTCCCTGCGCACGGAGGAATGGTCCACGGTGACCCCGCAGCGGTCGCAGGTGATCCCCTTGAATTTTATCCCCTTGTACTTGCCGCAGTTGCACTCCCAATCCCTTACGGGGCCGAATATCTTCTCGCAGAACAGGCCGTCCTTTTCCGGTTTGAGCGTGCGGTAGTTTATCGTCTCCGCTTTTTTCACCTCGCCCTTGGACCAGCTCCTGATCACCTGCGGCGAAGCGATTTTAATCGAAATACGGTCAAAGGAATTAATCTCTTCCATTTTCACTTTCCTTCTTCTCCGTGCGAATGTCCAGGCACAGTCCTTGTAATTCCTTTATCAGGACGTTGAACGATTCCGGCGTCCCGTATGTGAGCCTTTGTTCGCCCTTGACTATGGCTTCGTATATGTGCGTCCTGCCGGTAACGTCGTCGCTCTTGACGGTAAGCATCTCCTGCAGGGTGAACGCCGCGCCGTAAGCCTCCAGGGCCCAGACTTCCATCTCTCCCAGCCTCTGGCCTCCGAACTGGGCCTTGCCGCCGAGCGGCTGCTGTGTGACGAGGGAATACGGCCCTATCGAACGGGCATGTATCTTTTCGTCCACCAGATGAATCAGCTTCATAATATAGATGTACCCCACGCAGACCTTCTGGTCGAACTTCTCCCCGGTAAAGCCGTCGTAAAGGCTTATCTTGCCTTCTTCCGGCAGGTTCGCCTTGCGCAGAAGTTCCTTGATCTCTGCCTCGCTGGCCCCGTCGAAAACCGGGGTGTCCACCGAAAACCCGAGCGCCTTGGCCGCCCATCCCAGATGCGTCTCCAGGATCTGGCCGACGTTCATACGGGAAGGCACGCCCAGGGGGTTAAGCACCACCTCGACCGGCCTGCCGTCAGGGAGGAAAGGCATATCCTCCTCGGGAAGGATGCGCGCCACCACGCCCTTGTTGCCGTGGCGGCCGGCGAGCTTGTCCCCCTCGGAAAGCCTGCGCTTCGTGGCGATGTAGACCACGACGCGTTTCAGCACGCCGGGAGGCAGCTCATCGCCCCGTTTCACCCTGTCTATTTCCTGTTCCTGCTCGGAAAGCAGTTCCTGGAGCTGTTCGTCGAAAGAAGCCGCGATGATCCTGGCCTCCTCGTTCTGGTCGATGTCCATCACCGGGACCTTTTTCTTGTCCACGCCGAGGAACTGGCTCAACCTGTTGATCTTCTCGTTCTCGACGAACTCTATCTCCTGCTTATAATAAGCCTTTATTTCCTTCATCCTGGCGAGCTCGGAGGTCTTTTCTTCCTTGGATTTCCTGCCGCGGTCCTTGCGCTGGAAAACGTGGACGTCCACCACCACGCCCTCCACCCCGGGCGGAACGGTAAGCGAGGTGTCCCGCACGTCGGAAGCCTTCTCCCCGAATATGGCGCGCAGCAGGCGCTCTTCCGGGGAAAGTTCCGATTCCGTCTTGGGAGTTACCTTGCCGACCAGGATGTCCCCGGCCCCGACCTCGGCCCCGATGCGCACCACGCCGTCCTCGTCGAGGTTCTTGAGCGACTCCTCGCTGACGTTGGGGATGTCCCTGGTTATTTCCTCGTTGCCGAGACGCGTCTCAGTCGCCTCTATCTCGAATTCCTCTATGTGTATCGAAGTGAACAGGTCCTCCCTGACCACCTTCTCGTTTATAAGTATGGCGTCCTCGAAGTTGTAGCCTCTCCAGGGCATGAAAGCGCAGAGCAGGTTGCGGCCGAGGGCCAGCTCGCCGCTGCGGGTGCTGGTGCCGTCCGCCAGGACCTGTCCCTTCTCGACGTGTTCCCCGATCTTGACGATCGGCCGCTGGTTGAAGCAGGTATCGGCGTTCGTCCTCTGGAACTTTTTCAGATGGTATATCCTTTTACCGACGGTGACGGCGGAGGCGTCTACGCTGGTGACCTTGCCGGAGTCCTCGGAGATGACCACGACCCCGGAATCGCGCGCGACTTTCCCCTCCATCTGGGTCCCCACGAGCGGCGCCTCGGGCAGCATCAACGGCACCGCCTGCCTTTGCATGTTCGAGCCCATCAGCGCGCGGTTGGCGTCGTCGTGCTCGAGGAACGGGATAAGCGAAGCGGCCACGGAGACCAGCTGTTTGGGGGAGACGTCCATATACTGGACCTTGTTCGGGTGCACTTTCGGGAAATCGTCCCTGAAACGGCAGGAGACTTCCTTCTCAAGGAAATTGCCGTCGGAATCGATGGCGGCGTTGGCCTGGGCGATCATCTTGTCCTCTTCCAGGTCGGCGGTGAGGTATTCTATCTTGCGCGTCACCCTGCCGTTCTCGACTTTCCTGTACGGGGTCTCCAGCAGCCCGAGCGAATTGACCCTGGCGTAGCAGCTCAGGGAAGAAATAAGACCTATGTTCGGACCTTCCGGCGTTTCTATGGGACAGATGCGGCCGTAATGCGAAGGATGGATGTCCCTGACCTCGAAACCGGCCCTCTCACGGGACAAGCCTCCGGGTCCGAGCGCGCTCAGCCTTCTTTTATGCGTCATCTCGGCCAGGGGATTTATCTGGTCCATGAACTGGGACAACTGGCTGCGCGAGAAGAAATCCCTGATCTGGTTGGAAAGCAGCTTGGAATTGACCAGGTAATGCACGTTGAGATTCTCCATCTCTCCCAGCAGGCTGATCCTCTCGACGATGGAACGCTCCACCCTGGAAAGGCCGATCCTGACCTGGTTCTGCACCAGTTCCCCGACGGTCTTGACCCGGCGGTTGCCGAGATGGTCTATATCGTCTATCTTGCCCTCCCCGCTCTTGAGCCGGATCAAATACTCGATGACCTTGATCACCGTGGCCGAATCCAGCACGCGCTTGTCCAGGGGGACGTCCACCCCGAGCTTGCGGTTGAGGATGAAACGGCCGGCCTTTTCAAGATCATACCTTGCCGGATCGAAGAACAGGCGGTAAAAAAGCGCTTCCGCCGCCTCGCGCGTCACGGGCTCGCTGGGACGCATCTTGCGGTAGAAATCTATGTAAGCTTCCTCTTTATTATGCGTGGCGTCCTTCTTCAGGGTGTTCTCTATCTCGGCATACTGTTTGCCGAACGCGGCCAGGATCTCCTTGTCGGAGGAATACCCGAGGATCCTCAATATCTGCGTGGCGGGAAAATTGCGGCGGCGGTCGACGTAGGCAAGGATCGTCTCGGAAAGGTCATACTTGAATTCCAGCCAGGCCCCCCTGTAGGGGATGATCCTGCCGTAGAATATCTTCTTTCCGGTGGGATGGTCCTCCTCCTCGAAAGAAACGCCCGGCGAACGCTGCAGCTGGCTGACCACCACGCGCTCGTCGCCGTTGATGATGAAAGTCCCGGTATCGGTCATCAGCGGGATCTCCCCGAAATACGCCTCCTGCTCCTTGGCCTCTTTGGCGGTGGTCAGGCGGAAACGCACTTTCAAAGGCGCCCCGAAAGTGACCGAACGCCTCTTTGATTCCGGCAGGTCGTACTTGGGTTTCCCGAGAGAATAGCTGAGATACTCCAGTTTCACGGAACGGTCCTGGTTCTCGATGGGGAATATCTCCTCGAAAACCTCCTGCAGCCCCTGCCTCTTGCGCTCGGAAGCGGGCACGTCTATCTGCAGGAAATCCCGATATGACCCGAGCTGCATGTCCAGCAGGTTGGGCAGATCGTACAATTCCTTCAGCTTACCGAAACTTTTCCTTTTCGCCATGGTCATTCCCGGCCTTCTTTATATAATTGCGTGAAACTTTTATTTCAATTCGACGGTCGCTCCGGCGGCCTCGAGTTTTTTCTTCATCTCCTCGGCTTCTTCCTTGTTGACGCCTTCTTTGACGGTCTTGGGAGCGCCGTCAACCAGGTCCTTGGCTTCTTTCAGCCCGAGATTGGTGATGGTCCTTACTTCCTTGATGACGGCGATCTTGTTGGCGCCGGAACCCGTAAGCACGACGTTGAAAGAGGTCTTCTCTTCAACGGGAGCGGCTCCGCCTGCTGCGGCTCCGCCTGCTGCGGGGGCCATCATCATCGGCATGTTGGCCTGTACCCCGAATTTGTCCTCAAGGGCCTTGACCAGTTCGGAAAGTTCCAGGACGGTCAACCCTTCTATCGTCTTGATCATCTCTTCCAGTTTCTCGCTTGCCATTTCCATTCCTCCTTGTTTTTCGCTAATCGGCAGCCGGCCGCGCCAACTAAGCGGCGGCAGACTTTTTCTGCTTTATTTGTTCGACACAATAAACGAATTTCTTCAGTGTCTGGTTAAGCACCATGACGATGCCGGTGATGGGCGACTTGAGCGCCATGACCGCCTTGGCGCGCAGCATCTCCTTTGAGGGCAGTTTGGAGAGTTCGAGGACCTCGTCGGCAGTGAGAGGCTTGCCGGAGAGGAAACCCGCTTCCACTTTCAACGGCTCGTGTTCCTTCGCGAAACCGCAAAGCGCTTTCGAGACGGCCACGGCGTCTTCCCCGGAGAAAACGAAACCGCAGGGACCTTCCACTGAAACGGTCAACGCCTCCTGCCCGGAATCCTTGAGCACGCGCCTGGCCACGCTGTTCTTGACCACCTGCAGCCTGGCGCCGGTATCGTTAAGGGACTGCCTTAAAGCCGACATGTCCGGTGAGGACAGGCCGGAATACTTCACTATAAAAAAACTGGCGTCCGGCGCGCTGATATTGTCCTTGATGACCTTGCCGGACGTCTCCTTTATTATAATGCTTATCTTTTTCATATCGCAACCCTCATCCCCGGGTTCATCGTGGAGGAGACCGCGAAAGCTTTCACGAATTTCCCTTTTACCGAACCCGGTTTAGCCTCATTTATCGCGTCGATCACGCAATTCGCGTTCTCCAGGAGCTGCTCCTCGCTGAACGACAATTTTCCCGCCGAGAGGTGTATGCCCCCCTGCTTGTCCACGCGGAACTCCACCTTCCCTTTGCGCACGTCCTGTATGGCCTTGGCGACGTCGGCGGTGACCGTTCCGGTCTTGGGGCTGGGCATCAGGCCCTTGGGGCCGAGTATCTTGCCCAGTTTGCTTAAATCCTTCATCATGTCCGGGGTGGCGATGACGCAGTCGAAATCCAGGAACCCGGCGGCGACCTTTTCCATCAACTCGCCCGCCCCGACGTGATCGGCCTGCGCCTCCCTGGCGTCGCGCTCCTGCTCGCCCTTGCAGAACACGGCGATCTTCACCTTCCTGCCCGTGCCGTGCGGAAGCACCACGGTGCCGCGGATCATCTGGTCGGACTTCTTGGTGTCCACGTTAAGATTGAAATGCAGGTCAAGGGACCCGGCGAATTTCGGCTGGGTCATCGATTTAAGGGCGCTTACCGCCTCCTTAAGCGTGTAGACCTTGTCCTTATCCACTAATTTCTCGGTTGTCTGGTATCTCTTGCTGCGCTTTTTCATATTATTGCTCGACTTCTATGCCCATGCTCCTGGCCGTTCCCGCGATGATCTTGCGCGCGGC
>CAZAVF010000052.1:0-10334 GCA_964488935.1 uncultured Planctomycetales bacterium
TTCCGGGGTTGCCTCTTCATGCTTCATGTTTAGTGCCTCATCCTTCGTTAATGAAGCTCTTTATATAAAAAAATCCCCCGGCATCCTTGGGAAGACTTAAGTCTCGCATAAGGCGGCCGGGGGATAAATTACTTTACTTCTATTACCGAATTCTGCGTGCCGAACGAATTTACCGCTACCGCATTGTTGTTGGGATCACTAAGCCAGTTACCGTCCACGAAGAACTTGTATTCATACCTTCCGGGCTTAAGCGTTATTTTCGTGGACCAATTGCCCTTGCTGTCTTTTTTGGCGGCAGACCCCTTCACGTTCCAGCTGTTGAAATCCCCGGCCAAGTTGACCTTCTTCGCTTTCGGCGCGTAAATCTTGAATTGTGTGGGCTTCGTTGCAGCTTTTCTGACCATCTCTCCCTCCTTTTATGAATTTAATTTACACGAGTATGAGGTGGATGTCAAGATTTTTTCGCCGGCTTTATGCGGTGCAAGTCGGTGTCCCGTCGATAATAATGACAAAACTCACACGGCGGAAATAATGAGCCCCTTACCGCGCGCCAGGGCAAGGGACGCGTCCCGGTCTATGAAAAGCGTCTTCCCCGCCTCTATCGCCAGGCACGCCGCGCCGCAGCGCAGCAATGTTTTAACGGTGCACAGGCCTACCACCGGGACGTCGAACCTGGGGTCCTGCCCCGGCTTGCTCACTTTGACCACGGTAAAACCGCGTCCGGCTATCCTCCCGGCGCGGCGGATGAGATTGTCCGTGCCTTCGAAAGCCTCCACACCCACTATCGCCCCTGATTTGACGGCCACGGTCTGCCCTATATCGAGCCCGGCGACCTCCTTGGCGAGCTTAAAACCGAACTCGATGTCCCCCGCCTGCTCAGGCGAAGGCTCCGCGCCGCAAAGCAGCCCGCGCCCCGGCATCATATCTTTAAGGAACATCGTGGAATCGAGAAACTTGACGCCCGACTTCTCCAGATGGCCTATAACCGTCGAGAAAATAGTGTCCGCCCTTTTATCTTTCATGCCGGAAAGCACTTCGCGCAGCCCGGCGTCGCGCATAACCTCGGCGCTGAAAAGGCGGCGGGGGGAGATCTGCCCGGCCATCACGGCTTCGCTTATGCCTTCGCGCTTCATCATATCGCCGAGCCTGCCGAATTCGCGCAAACGCAGCCACACCACTTTGTCCGCGCACCCGTTTATGCCGCGCCAGGCGTCCCCCTTGACGGCGAAAGCGACGACCTCATATCCCCTGTCACGCGCCGCCCGCGCGAACATAAGCGGAAATTTCCTGCTTCCTGCTATCAAACCAAGTTTGGACATTGATATGAAAGTATAAAATCGTGAGTATAAAGTTGGAAGTTATGAGTATCGCGTAAAGACGAGGAACGAAGTCCGTCAAAGCCCCGATGCCGGGCTAAGTGATGAAAAATTCTCTCCCGCCCGTCATTGCCCGGACCGCCTCACTATATAGGGCCGGAACGTATTCTTTTTTACCCGATACGGTATTTTTACCGTATGCGGTGCTTTAGCCGGCCTTCTCTGTCTCTTCTGCGGCGGGATGCGCCGTGCGGCAGGAACGGGCTGCGCCTCTCTGCGAATTCTTTATGAAATCGACAAGGTAAGCCGTTTCTTTTGAGAGGATGTTCTCCGTTCCGAACTTGACCGCCGCTTTTCGCGGCGGCGCACCGGAATAAAAAATGGCGCGGTAGGCCTTGTTCAGGCCGCCGATGGCCTCCCTGTCGAACCCGTTCCTGCGCAGGCCGATCAGGTTCAAGCCGTAAACGCGCGCCGGGTGCCCGTCGCAGGTGGAATAAGGAGGTATGTCCTGGACCACCTTGGAACATCCCCCGAGAATGGAGAGAGTGCCGACGCGCACGAACTGGTGGATGGCGGTCATACCGCCGATTATGGCCTTGTCTTCCACGCAGACGTGACCGGCGAGGGTCCCGTTATTGGCGATGATACAGCCGCTTCCCACGCAGCAGTCGTGCGCCACATGGCAGTAGGCCATAAAGAGATTGCCGTCGCCGATGACGGTCTTGCCGCCTTCACCGGTGCCGGGATTCAAAGTGCAGTATTCCCTGATGATGTTCCTGTCGCCTATGACAAGATAACTCCTCTCTCCTTTGAACTTCAGGTCCTGCGGCCGGCTGCCGACCACCGCCCCGCTGAATATCTCGCAATCCCGCCCTATGTCCGTATTGCCTTCGATAACGCAGTGCGCGCCGACCCTGGTGCCCGGGCCTATCGTCACATTATCGCCGATAATGGAGAATGGGCCGACCTGCACTCCTTCCGCGAGCTTTGCCTTATTTGAAACTATGGCGGTATCGTGTATTGACATATTTGAACTTTCCATATCCCGGTCTTCTGCCGGGGTCCCTTATCCGAAAGCGAACATCAGGGTGGCTTCAGCCACCACTTTACCGTCGACGTAAGCCTTGCCGAACACCTGTCCGGTCCTGGATTTCACCTTGCCGGCCGTGATCTCCATCACCAGCCTGTCCCCGGGCACCACCACCTTGCGGAACTTCGCGTCGTCTATGGCCATGAAATAAGCGAGTTTGCCTCTGTTCTCCGCCGAAGAAAGCATCATAACCCCTCCGACCTGGGCCATAGCCTCCAGGATAAGCACGCCCGGCATCACCGGTTTGCCCGGGAAATGCCCCTGGAAGAACGCGTCGTTGATGGTCACGTTCTTGATCCCCACGACCTTCTTCCCCTCCTCCAGATAAGTGATCCTGTCCACCAGAAGGAACGGAAAACGGTGCGGCAGCACGTTCATTATCGCCTGCACGTCCATCACGCAGCCGTTCCCGGAAGAGACGTCGCCGCCGGATGCGTTTTTCTGTTTCTGCTGCAATATCGACTTGACCATCCTGGCGTTAAGGGAATGGCCGCTCTTGACCGCAATTATGTGGGCCTTCAAAGGCTGTCCGAGCAGACTGAAGTCTCCGATCAGGTCGAGGACCTTGTGCCTGACGAACTCGTCCGGAAATCGCAGTGTATTGCCGACGACACCTTTTTCTCCGACGACAAGCGTGTTCTCGTAAGTCGCCCCCTTGCCCAGCCCCTGCTTCTTCAGCTCCTCGGCCTCCTCTTCCAGGCAAAAAGTCCTTGCGCCCGCAATGCCGTCGCGGAAGGACTTCTCCGTGATCTCCATATCGAAAAACTGGGAAGCCAGCATGGGATGTTCATAATCGAGGGTGTAGGAAACCCGGAAAGTCTCGCAAGGCACAGCTACCAGGGAGACTCCGGATTCGTTAATATAAATCGGCTCCGTCAACGAATAATAATCCCTTGGTTTGTCCAGCGTCTGTATGCCGGCTCTGTCCAACGCCTTCAGGTATTCCAGCGCGCTGCCGTCGAGGCCGGGTAATTCCTCGCCGTCGAGTTCCACCACAAGATTGTCTATGCCGCAAGCCGACAGAGCGGCCAGCATATGCTCCACGGTATGTATGCCGGCGACGCCGCTGCCGATAGTGGTGCGGCGCTTGCTGCGAGGATAAGGCGAAACGCAGTCAACGCTGGCCTTCATCTCCGGCCTATCCGGCAGATCGGTCCTCACAAAGGTAACGCCGCTGTCGGCAGGCGCCGGCTTAAGCGTAACGGCGGCCTTATTTCCCGTATGCAGGCCTACGCCCGTAATAGTAATTTGCCCTTTTATAGTCTTTTGTAGATCCATTTCTCTCCCCGCCGGTTATACCTTGACGGCGTTGAAATCGCGCCTTTTATGGCGCGGATAATATAAGGCCGCAATAATAAGCGAGCCGCGGTCTTCAGACCGTGGCGGGCCGGATTTATTTCAGTCTCGACTCCAACTCTTCTATCTTTTTTTTCAACTCCGCTACGGTCTTGGTGAGCTTCGGAAGGTTCTGCGCGCAGGCATTTATTCTCTGCGTGGACATAAATTCTCTTGCCGGATACCCCGAAACCATCGTCCCCGGAGGCACCGACTTGGAGACCCCCGCCTGGGCCGTGACTATCGCTCCCTCCCCTATAACGATGTGCCCGGCCAGCCCCGCCTGCCCGGCTATTATGGCGCCGTCGCCTATCCTGGTGCTGCCTGAGATCCCGGCCTGCGCGATGAGCAGCACGTTACTGCCGACGTTAACGTTATGCGCTATCTGCACCAGATTGTCGATCTTGGTCCCGCTGCCGATCACGGTCTTGTCGAAACGCGCGCGGTCGACGGCGACGTTGGCGCCTATCTCGACGTCGTCGCCGATCACCACCGTCCCGGTCTGGGGTATCTTATGATGAACGCCCTTGACGGTCACGTATCCGAACCCGTCCGACCCCACCACGGTCCCGCTGTGAATGATCACCCTGTCACCTATGACGCTATCTTCCCTGACGGTAACATTGGGATAAAGAAGACATTCGTTCCCGATCCTGGCCCCGGGGCCGACGTAACAGCCGGAATAAATAATGGTGCCGTCGCCCACGCAGGCGCCGTCCTCTATCACGGCGCAGGCGCCTACGGCAACGTTCCTGCCCAGTGACGCCCCGGGAGAGACCGCCGCCGCCGGATGTATTCCCTGCGGATGCCGGGCTTTACTCTCTCCGAACAGCTGCACCACCTGCGTGAAAGCCAATGAAGGATTCTCCACCCTGATCAGGGCCGTGCGCCCGGGGGCCGGGACCTGTGGAGACGTTATCACCGCCGAAGCCCCGGTTTTTTCCAGGAACGGCGCGTATTTGGGATTGGCGAGAAAAGCTATGTCCCCCGGGCGTGCCTCTTCTATGCCGGAAAACCCGGTTATCTCCAGGTCCGGCGGTCCGACGACTTCGCCGCCGATGATCTCGGCGATCTCTTTGAGGGTCTTACGCATAAAGCCGGGGGGAAACCCCGCGGGAGAGGGCGAAACCCTCTCCCGCGCGGAACCTTATTTCTTTGCCGTGTTGCCTTTATTGAGGGCGTCGATTATCTTATCGGTGATCTCCAGGCTTTTGGTCTGGTAAACAAGCACCCTGTCGTTGAAAATGAAGGTATATCCTTCTTTCTCCGCGTATGTCTTCACCGCGCTCTCGATATCCTTGAGGATCTCCTTCATCTTCTCATCCTGCTCTTTGCGCAGGTCGGTCTGCTTCTGGCGGTCGAACTCCTGGAGCGCCTTTACCTTCGCCTCGATGTCGGATTTCTTGGCTTCCTTCTCCTTGTCGCTGAGAAGGTTCATTTTCTCCTGGAGCTGTTTGACGTCGTTGACCTTCTTGGTCCTCTCGGCGTCGTAGGCGGACTGCTTGTCCCCGAGCACCTTGTCGTAATCCTTGGTCTTGTAATATTCGTTGAACGCGCGGCTCAGGTCGATATACCCCAATTTATCGGCTGCCGAAGCGTTACCGGCCAGCATTGCCAGCACGAAAAGTCCACCGAGAACAACCGCTATCCCCTTTTTCATTTCTACTCCTCCTTTTTTATCCTTTGATTGTTTGTTTGGCAAGGATATTGCCGAATCGTCTTAACCGGGATTTTGCATCCTGCAAATTCCCGGTTCATTACATTATTACATAAAGTTCTGACAATCGGAAACCGGGATCAGACCGCCCGCCGGCGCTTAATGAAAGAAGCTACTCAATAGCGCACTAATGCATTGTTACAAAAGTTTCTTAGTATTTGAAAATCGAAAGCCGAAATTTGACCGCGATCGAAAACGTTTCTTTTCTATCTATTTTCGATTCTCGATTTTCGATTGCTCTGTGCGCTGTTTAAAGAAGTTGCTCAACAGCGCACTAAAACCCGTGGCTCATATTGAAATGGAACCTGCCGTCGCCTTTAGTGTCCTCTCCAGAAGCCTTGTTGAGCGGAATACCGTAATCAAGCATGATCGGGCCGATCGGCGTCTTGATGCGGAAACCGATACCGGTGCCGGCTTTCAACCCGCCGCTGCCCATGTCCCTGGCCTTTTCCCAGACGTCGCCGATATCGTAAAAGAACGCCACGCGCAGGAAATTCATCAGAGGATAGGTGTATTCGGCGTTGGCGACCAGCATCGCCTCGCCGCCCTTCGGATCGCCGTTGTTGTATATCGGACCGATCTTGCGCTCCTTGTAACCGCGGATGGTGTTGGCGCCGCCGGCGAAGTATCTTTCATAGATCGGCACGCTGGTGCTGTCGTCGTAAGGTTTTGCCACGCCCGCGCGCAGCCTCAGTTCCATCACCGACTTCATGAACAACGGCTGGTAATGCGACATCCTCAGGAAAAGCTTGGAAAAATCCTTGTCCCCCCCGAACGGGCCGCCGGCGACGTCGATAGTGCCGCTGACGAGTTCGCCCCTGCGGGGATCGAACACATTGTCCCTGCTGTCGTAGGTGAGGCCGTAGGTCGTGCTGCTGATGTTGTATTTGCCCATCTCCTCGGCTTTGAATTCCTCCCCGATATCGTCGCTGGGATTGCTGATCTTGATCTGCTCGTATTTATACATCACGTCGCCCTTGACGTATTCGCTGATCTCTTTGCTCAAACGCAGGTCGCCGCCGGTGACGTCCTCGTCGTAACCGTACCCGACGTCGGAATCACGCTCGTGCGTGCGTTTGTAAATGTCGAAACCGAAAGAGACGGGGTAGTCGAATATCCAGGGCTGGGTAAAGCTCAATTCATACCCCTGGGTCAGGCTGCCGACCGACGCCCTGATCTTCAGGTCCTGGCCGCCGCCGGTGAAATACGGGAAATTCCTCCAGTCGAAATTGCGCTGTTCGATCTCCACGAAACCTATGAACTGGTCCACGCTGCTGTAGCCGCCGCCGAAGCTGAACATACCGGTCTTGGACTCTTTCACGTCCACCACCAGGTCTTTTTGATTGGGGATATCGGTGTCCTCGGTGTCGTAGCTGACCTCCTCGAAGAACCCGAGGTTCTGCAGCCTTTCCTTGCTCCTGCGCAGCTTGTCCCCGTCGAAACGGTCGCCGGGATGGATACGCAGTTCCCGGCGGATGACGATGTCCCTGGTCTTGACGTTACCGCGTATCTTGATCTTGTTCACGTAGGCTATATCGTTCTCGACTATGCGGTAAACGATGTCCACGCTGCCGTTTATCAGGCTAAGCGAAGTGCTCTCCAGCACCCCGGCGAATATGTAGCCTTTGTCGAAATACAACCCCTGTATGGAAGCGATGTCTTCGTGCATCCCCTCCTGGCTGAACACCTTGCCCGGCACGCAGACCTTGATCCTCTCCATTATATCCTTGAGCGCTATCTCCTTGTTCCCTTCCACCTTCACGGAGCCCACGAAATATTTCCTGCCCTCGTTTATGGTGACTATGACCGACAGCGTGTTGCGGTGCTTGTTCGGGACCACTTCGTATGCGACCGTCATATCCGCGTAGCCGCTGCGCCTGTAGAAAGCGCGCAGCCGGTCCATGTCCTCCTTTATGACCTCTTCCTTCAGTATGCCGGAGTTGAAAAGCCAGGCGCGCCTGGTCTTCATTATCTTCAATATCTTGCCTTTTTTATAGGCCTTGGCGCCGCGGACGAAGATATCGCGGATCTTGGTCCTGATGCCCTCTTCTACCTTGAAAACGACCACCGCCTTGCCGTTATCCTTGTTGAAGTCCACCGAATACTCCACTTTCGCGTTGCTGTAACCGCGTTTTTCGTAGAGCGTCCGCAGCGTCTCGCTGTCATCGGTCAGTGTCGGATGGTCGAGATACTGCGATTCTTTGGACTTGACCATACCCTTTAGCTTATCGTCTTTCATATGAAGGGTTTTCACCCCGGAAAAAGATATCTTTTCTATGAGCGGACGTTCGTTCACCGTTATCACAAGCTTGACCCCGTCGTTATACGGCTTGACGTCGGTATTGATATCGCTGAAGAACCCCAGCAGATACAGTCTCTTGATGTCGTCGCTTACCACGTTCTCCTGGTAAAGGGCGCCGACCTTCGTCTTTATCTTGGCCATTATGGTATTGGTGCTGATGGTCTTGTTGCCGGCGACCTCTATAGCGGTGATCTTGGAATCGGGGGCTGCGGCTGAAGGATTGTCACTCTGAGCGGACGCTGCCTGTGAAGCGCCTCCGGCGGCAGACTGGGGATCCTGCGCGAATGCGGCTGCCGCCATGAAAAAGGCGAGAATAAAGGGTATGACCCGGAATACATTTCTATGCGTCATATACGAAGTGGATTTTATACCGCACACACGTCGACACCGGCCGCTTTACCGTCGGAACTCACGGCCGCAACAATTTGTTTCAGTATAACACACCGCGTTCAAAAAGCAATAGAAAAATCTATGGAAGACGGGTCCCGGGGAGAACAAAAGCCGTCATCTCCCAAAGCCTACTCTTTCTATCGACTGTGTATTGCTTTTTTCTCCCATAACCTAGGACCTAACACCCAGGACCTGTTTTTTACTATGGTCTATGGACTGTTTTTCTGTTCCCAGAACCTAGAACCCAACACCCAGAACCTGTCTTTTATTAAAACTCCACCCTGGCGTAGTTCTCGAAGCGGGTATATTCTTTTATGAAGGAAAGCTTGACCGACCCGACCGGGCCGTTGCGCTGTTTGGCGACTATGATCTCGGCGATACCCTGGTTCTCCGGGGTGGGATTGTAGTATTCTTCCCTGAGGATAAGCACCACCACGTCGGCGTCCTGCTCGATCGCTCCCGACTCCCTCAGGTCCGACAACTGCGGGCGGTGGTCGTCGCGGCGCTCCACGGCGCGGGAAAGCTGGCTGATGGCGATCACCGGCACGTTAAGCTCCCTGGCCAGCGCCTTCAGGGAACGGGATATCTCGGAGATCTCCTGCTGGCGGCTCTCGTCCGAACCGCTGCCGCTGCCGCGCATCAACTGCAGGTAATCCAGGATTATAAACTGGATATCGTGGTGCGACTTGAGCCTGCGCGCCTTGGCGCGCAGTTCCATCACGGAAATGCCGGGCGTATCGTCTATAAAGATGGGGGCCTCGGAAAGCCTGCCCGCGGCCGCGGTCAGTTTGGGCCAATCGGACGCGGAGAGATAACCTGTCCTCACCTTGTGGGCGTCCACCCTGGCGTGTGAACAAAGCATCCTCTGCACCAGCTGTTCCTTGGACATTTCCAGGCTGAATATGGCGGTGGGCACCTTGGCGGATACCCCGGCGTATTCGGCCATAGACAAAGCCAAAGCGCTCTTACCCATGGAAGGGCGCGCAGCCACGATCACCAGATCGGACGGCTGCATACCGGAGGTTATCGTGTCGAAATCCAGGAAACCGGTGGGGATACCGGTGACATGCGCCTTCTTCTGGTAGAGGCGGTCGATATTCTCTATGCTGTCCTTGATGATCTCTTTCAGGTGGATGGCGCTTCCCCGGTGGCGGCGGTCGCTCACTTCGAAGATGAGTTTCTCGGCGTTATCGACCACCTCGCGGACGTTCCCCTCGTTCTCGTAACAGGATGAGATGATGCGCGTGGCGCTGCTGATCAGCCCGCGCAGAACGCTTTTATCGCGCACTATCCCGCTGTAATGACGGATATTGGCCGCGCTCGGCACCGCGTTGACCATAGACGCCAGATAACTGGCTCCGCCGGTCTCCTCGAGTATCCCCTTGCGGCGCAGTTCGTCTGTCAGCGTGATAAGATCAACCGCCTTGTTGACGTTGAAAAGATCCAGTATGGTCTCGAATATCTTGCGGTGGGAGTCTTTATAGAAACATTCTTTACCGAGGTGCTCCGCGGCGACCGCTATCGCTTCTTCATCCATAAGCATGGAGCCGAGGACCGCCATTTCGGCGTCCAGGTTCTGCGGCGGGAGCTTCTCGATGGAACTTTCCGTGGGCATGGCTTTCGACGAACAATTATAGAGAATAGTGAGTATGGGGTATAAAGCCCTTTCTCTATGCTTTAATACCCTCTACTCAATACTATTTTTACGCTATTTCTTCACCACCCAGACCTTGACCTTGCCTTCGACCTCGGGGTGGAGCTTGACCGGGACTTCGTAAATGCCGAGGGCCCTGATAGGCTCCTCGAGCAGTATGTCGCTCTTCTGCAAGGTAATGCCTTCGTCTTTCAGCGCCTGCAGGATATCGACGCCGGAGATGCCGGCGTAAAGTTTCTCGTCTTCCTGCGTGAGCACCGGCATGGTCAAAGAAAGGGCCTCCAGGCGCGCGCGCGTCTTTTCGGCTTCATTCTTCAAGGCCTCCAGTTCTTTGGCCTTTTTCTTCATCTTGGCTTCCAGCGCCTTCAAATTGCCCGGAGTGGAAGGCACGGCCAGCTTCCTGGGGAACAGGAAATTACGGGCGAACCCGTCCTTGACGATCACGACGGTCCCCAGTTTGCCGACTTTCTCTACGTTATCGGTAAGTATCACTTTCATTTTAAGCCCTCGAATAAGGTAACAGGGCCAGG
>CAZAVF010000053.1:0-10087 GCA_964488935.1 uncultured Planctomycetales bacterium
AGGAGGAAGTTAAAGTATACCGGGATAATATGAGGGCGGCGCAGGAGAAGTACCGCCGCGGCATAGTGAGTTTCCTGGACATGCAGGATGCCGCCTTGAAATATGAAACGGCTTGTTTCAAGAAAGAGCAGGCCGTCTATGCCTATATGCTTGCCGGCATGGATTTCGACAAAGCTATCGGAGGTGTTTGATGGAAAGCGGTAGAACGTGGTCCTTAATCGCGGTTCTTTTATCGGTATCGTTGATCTGCCAGGGGTGCGGGAAAAAACAGGAAACGTCCGCTTCCGGGGCTTCCCGCCTGCCGGTGCTGGTGATGAAAGTCGTCTCCGGTGATATAGAAGACGTTATAGAATACGCCGGGAGCATAAAGGCGGAGAAAGAGGCGCTGGTATATCCGCGGGTAAGCGGAAAGATAATAGAAAAAGCCAGGAGAGAAGGTGATAAAGTGGCGAAGGGGGAGGCGATCGCTTATGTCGACCGGGACGAGGTGGGATTGAAGTTCGAGAGAGCACCGGTGGACAGTCCCATAGAAGGAGTTGTCGGCAGCGTTTATGTAGACGTCGGCAGCAGCGTCACTCCGCAGACCCCGGTGGCCCTTGTCGTATCAGGCGAACAGGTGAAAGTGAACGTTTACGTCCCTGAGAAGTATCTTCCGAAGATACGTCCCGGACAGTCCGCCAGGATCCTCAGCGATGTTTACCCGGGCAGGGAATTCCAAGGCAGCATAGCCAGGGTCAGTCCGGTGCTGAACCAGGACAACAGGGCGTTCATGGTCGAAATAAGCATAGATAACGGATCCCGTGAATTGAAGTCCGGCATGTTCGTCCGCGCCCACATACCGCTGGAGCGTAAGCAGGGAGTGCCTTTGATATTGAAGGAAGCGGTGCAGGGCAGGGATGAGGATACTTATGTCTTCGTGGCCGATAACGGCACGGCGCATATAAAGAAGGTCCGCCTGGGCCTGCGCTCCGGGGCTTATTACGAGGTGTCCGAAGGGCTGAATCCCGGGGAGTCGGTGGTGATAATGGGGCAGCAGAGGCTCAGGGACGGCACGTCCGTTTCTGCCGAGGAGAGAAAGTAATGAACCTGCCGGAATTCGGGGTCAGGAAGCCTATCACCAACCTGATGATCTTTTTCGCCATCTTCGTCCTCGCCTTTTACAGCTTCAGCAGGCTGGGCGTGGACCTGCTGCCTGAGATAGAACCTCCCATCATAAGCGTCATCTCGAATTACTCCGGCGCCAACCCGGAAGACGTGGAGACCAAGGTCACGGAGGTGCTGGAGAACCAGCTGGGCACCACCCCGGGGCTGGAGAAGATAACTTCCACCTCCAGCGAAGGGATGTCCGTCATCCAGCTTAAGTTCGTCTGGGGGACCAACCTGGACGAGGCTTCCAACGATATCCGCGACCGCATAGAGCTTGCCAAGCAGTCCCTGCCGGACATCCCGGACGAGATGGACAATCCATATATCTTTAAATTCAATACCGCGAATATGCCCATACTCGTCCTCGGCGTTACCGCGGAAGAATCTTACCCCGACCTCTACGACATCATAGACCGCCGTGTTTCCGACAACCTGAAACAGATCCCCGGGGTCGGCACCGTATTTATCCAGGGCGGCGGGATGGTGCGCCAGATCAATGTCTGGGTGGACAGGCCGCGGCTGGAAGGATACGGGTTGTCCGTTCTCGACGTGGAGAACGCGATAAAGCAGGAAAACGTAACCCAGCCGGTCGGGAGCCTCAAGTCCGGCCTGACCGATTACCTTATCCGTCTTCCCGGGGAGTTCTCCAGCCCGGAAGACATCAATTCCATCATCATAGGAAGAAAAGACAACAGGTACGTTTACCTCAAGGACGTCGCGCGCGTGGAGGACGGTTTCAAGGAGGTCAAGACCAGGGTGAGGATCAACAGGAAGCCCGGTCTGGTATTAATGGTGCAGAAACAGAACGGTACCAACACGGTCGCGGTGGCGGAAAGGGTCAAGCGCAAGCTGGGGCAGCTGGAAAACGATCTGCCTTCCGACGTGAAACTGCAGGTCATTTTCGACACCTCCAAAGATATCGTCAGCTCGGTTAACAGCCTGAAATCCTCCGTCTGGATGGCGGTGATCATGGTCATCGTCGTAGTCTGGTTTTTCCTGCGGCGGTTCCTCCCGAGTCTTATCATCGCCCTGACGATACCTTTTTCCCTCTTGATCAGTTTCATTTACCTGTTCCTGAGCGGGAAGACCATCAATACCATCAGCCTTTCCTCGATCGCCATCGCCTCCGGCATGGTGGTGGATAACGCGATCGTCGTGGTGGACAATATCATGCGCCGCCTGGAGGGCGGGCAGCGTCCCCGCGAGGCCTCGATCTTCGGCACTTCCGAGATGTTCCTTTCCATCGCGGCCTCCACCATGACCACGGTGGTGGTTTTCGCCCCGATGCTCTTCATCCCCGGGATAGTGGGGATCATGTTCGGGGAACTGGCGATAATAATTATCGTGACCCTGCTGGGCTCTCTTTTCACCTCCGCCACTTTTTCTCCGATGTTGTGCGCCCAGTGGATGAAGACCGGCAAACCGAAGAATTCCCCGAATCTGCTCGGGAGGTTCTATACCGTATCGGAGAACTGGCTTGGATCATTGGACAGGCTATATTCCCGCATCCTGCGCTGGTGCCTGGGGCGCAAGAAACTGGTTCTCCTGGGTTCTCTGGGAGTGTTCTTTTTTTCTCTTTTCCTGCTGCGTTTCGTCGGCAATGAATTCGTCCCGGAGGAGGATTCCGGAGACCTGCGCATGAACGTATATCTGCCCATAGGCACGAGGTTCGAGGAAAGCGACAAGATCGCGGCGCGCATAGAGGACGTTCTGGACAGAGAGGTCCCGGAGAGGCTCTTTTATTATGTCAGGAGCGGAGAGGTCTCCGGCGTGGGAAAGAGCATGGGGAACGCTTCCGGTGCGCACATAATTGCCTGCGGCGCCAAACTTGTTCCCAAGACGGAGAGAAAACGTTCCGTTAAAGAGATCGGCCAGGTGCTGCGCGGCATTATCCGTTCTTTGCCGGGGGTGGTAAGGACGGACATAACCACCGGCAATCCGATGGGAAGGGTGATCACCGGTTCCGGCGGCAAGAGCGTCCAGCTTGAGATCATCGGGCATTCGTTCCAGGATACCGACGCCGTCGCGTCGCGGATCAGGGACATAATGGAACGCATCCCGGGCGCGGTGGACGTGAGCATATCGAGGGAGGCCAACCGGCCGGAACTGCGCATAGACGTTGACAGGGAGAAGTCCTCTTCCCTGGGGCTCAACATGCAGATGATAACCGACACGGTCAAGGCCTTCGTCGAAGGCGATACCGCCGGGCATTACCGCGAGAAGGGCAAGACCTACGACATAAACGTGCGCGCCGAGGAGAAGTTCAGGCTCAAACCGGAGGACATCGAAAGTATCACGGTCTATCCGGCTTCCGGCGGCGGGGTGGAATCAGGGCGGCAGGTGAGGCTTTCCAATATCGCCGGCATCAGCGAAGTCCTGGTGCCGCAGGAAATAGAACGCAAGAACAGGGAGCGCGTAGTGCGCGTTGAATGCAACGCATACAAGAGGTCCTCCGGCAAGATCGTAGAGGACATTAAACGGGAATTGAGCCGGCTCACCTTGCCCTCAGACATCAGACTGGACCTGGGCGGGGAAGCCGAAGAACAGTCCAAGGCGTTCCGCGACCTGGCGCTGCTGCTGGCGCTGGGCATAATTCTGGTTTACATGGTCATGGCCGCGCAGTTCGAGTCTCTGATAGATCCGTTCATCGTCATGTTCTCGATCCCGTTCACCTTCGTAGGGGTAATACTCGCTTTTATCGTCAGCGGCATGACACTGAACATAATTTCTTTTCTCGGCGTGGTGATGTTGATGGGTATCGTGGTCAACAACGCGATAGTCCTCATAAGTTACATCAATATCCTGCGCGCCCGCGGGCTGTCCCTGCCGGAGGCGGTCATCCGGGGAGGAAGCGACAGGCTGCGGCCGGTGCTGATGACGACCATAACCACCCTGGTCGGCCTGATGCCCCTGGCGTTATCCAACGGGGAGGGTTCGGAAAGCTGGCAGCCTCTGGGGGTGACGATGATCGGGGGCTTGAGCGTTTCCACGCTGATAACCCTGCTGTTCATCCCTACGCTTTACGCCGTGTTCGAGACGCGCCTGAAGAAAAAAGCGTCTTGATTATGCGGGCAAGAGCGGTTAGTATATAATACAAAAGGAAGGCCATGGATATGAAAATGGCGATGCTGGTCTATAACGAGGCTGTGGAAGAAGAGGTCATGGAGATGCTGGCGGAATGCGGCGTCTCTAATTACACCAAGATCTCCGGAGTGCACGGCAGGGGCGGCAGTTCGGGCGCTCATCTGGGGACAGACGTCTGGCCGGGGCAGAACAACATGCTTTACGTAGCCTGCGCGCAGGAACAGGCGGACGGCCTTGCGGCGGGCACCGCCGCTTTACGTGAAAAGATACGGCATGAGGGAGTCAAGATTTTCATAATGCCTCTGGAGAAAACGGTTTAGTGCCCTTATATACGCGCAGCCCGGGGGAATTACCGATAAAGAATGTCCAAGAAATCAGAAAAGATACTCTCTCTTTATGAAGTCTACGCATTGAAACGCGGGGGCAATCCCGACAAACCTTTCGCCCCCGGCGTCTTGAACGCAGACCTGGAATCCCGTTCTTACCAGGAAATGGTGGAGATATTCGAGGACAGGATAAACAGGTGGTATTTCAACGTGGCGGAGGAGATCCAGCACAAAATAGCCGATTATAACTTTGCAGTGGTCATCCTCTGCAGCACCATCCTGGATCTCATGAGCCAGTATGTTTACGCCGTCCCGGTCTCCGGGGAGTCGGTCTTCAAAAAGTTCTTCAGGGAATACCTCGGGGAATATAATTACGAAATAGACCCGCCCATAACAAGCTGTTATTTCAACAAGAGACGCAAGAAATGGCTTAAGGAGACCATCAAAGACGTGGCGGACGGTTTCTACCACTGTTTCCGCTGCGGAGTGGTG
Organism: uncultured Planctomycetales bacterium; assembly: GCA_964488935.1. Taxonomy (GTDB): domain Bacteria; phylum Omnitrophota; class Gorgyraeia; order Gygaellales; family Profunditerraquicolaceae; genus Undivivens. Next base: position 5,049 of record CAZAVF010000053.1, read on the forward strand.
CATTCGGCAGGCATACTTGAATACGGCCGCATAAGCACGCGTTATCCGGGAGAAGTGGTAAGAATAGTCGAGTGGGGTAGCGGGGAGAAGGAGATAAACGTCAACCCGGTCGAATTCCTGCGGCGTCTAAAGGAGATATTCGCCGATTACATACGCAGGCTTAAAGAAGAAGAGTTCCTGCCGAAAAAGAATTTCATCGAGAAATTCAGGCTGGAGTACGGCGTGAATGTCCCGGAGTGATCCCGGGAGGGGGAGGCTTGATGCGCAAAGATCTGCTTGTAGTGCTGGTAGGCAGCAGGCAAAAGGAAGCTTTGTCCATCCAGGAGATACTGACCAGATACGGGTGCCTGGTCAAAACCAGGCTGGGGATCCATGACGCGGGCAAGAACGGTTGTCCCGATGCGGGGCTCATTATATTGGAACTGCTGCCGCAGCAGGCGAGGATAAAGAAGTTCCGCAAAGAGCTGGGATCCCTGCCGGGCGTAAAGACCAGGCTGGTGAGCATTGCCGTTTGAAAACAAACGGTATTCCCCTTGACACCCGGAAGATGTTTTTATAAAATAACAGAATAAGAGCAGTTACCACCCCGTGCCGGCGGCCGGTCATGTGGGGCGTATCCCCTTCAATCGCAGCACTATACGTTCTGAACATTCTGCGGATGAGGGTTTTTTCTTATAAGCCTATGCGCTGGGATATATCAACCGATACAAAATTCAAGTCCGTGATCGACAGGCTGCCGGTTTTCCACAGGAGAATAGCCGAGGAGTCGGTGGTCAGGAAGGCGGAGGATAACGCCGCGCAGCGTAATTCCCGGCAGGTGGAAGAGAAGGACGTGGTGAACGCGTTCTTCAGCGAAGTCCCGCTTGCTTTCTACAGCATGATGATCAGAGCGCTGGAGCAGAGCGGATTCGATTACCGTAAATACGGTCTGCCTTCCGCGGACAACGCCGCGCGGCAGGGCGGTAAATGAGAGCCGCCGTCATCGGCGCTGGGGCGATCGGCGGTCTGTGCGCAGTTTACCTTAAGCTCGCCGGCAGGGACGTTACGGTTTCCGTCAAAGCTTCTGTTCTGCATGTTCTGGAGAAGGACGGACTGTCCGTTTCCGGAGTGCGCGGAGAGAAGAGCGCCAGGGTCCCGGTAACGAAAAGTATAGATTTCATTCCCGATATCTGCGTGATCGCCGTCAAGACCCAGGATATAAAAGAAGCGGCATCGGCCAATCCCCAGGCCTTACAGGCGGAGACGGTAATAACCACGCAGAACGGGCTGCGCGCCGAGGAATTGCTTCTGGACCATTGTCCGGCGGAGCGGATAGTCTCCGGGATAGTCATGTTCGGGGCGACTTCTTTACAGCCAGGCAGGATCGTGCATAATTTCGAAGGGAGCCTGGTCCTCGGCGGGTATGACGGATTACGGGGGAGCGGCGCTGCCGCGGCGGAAGAATTGTTCTCCGGCATATTCCCCGTTCAGGCCTCCGGCAATATAAAGGGGATGAAGCTGCTTAAGGTTTTTATCAATGCCAACAACTGCATCCCGGCAATACTGGGGACTACGATGCAGGAGGCTTTCAGCGACCCGCGTGTCTGCGGGATCAGCGCCGCCGTCTGGAAAGAGGGACTGCGGGCGGCGCTGAAAGCGGGGCTTAAACCGGAATCTTTGCCCGGTTTCCCGGCAGAGCGTGTCTTCGGCCTGGCGGCCATGCCTTTGAAGCAGGCCGCCGGTGTCTTTCACGGCATAATGTCCGGATTGAGCGGCGAGCCGCTTTACGGATCTATATTGCAGAGCATCAAGAAAGGCAGGCCTTCCGAGATAGATTATTTTAACGGAGAATTCGTGCGTATCGCGGCGGCGGCGGGAGAAAAAGCCGGGTTGAACGAATTGCTGGTGCGCATGGTGCACGATGTGGAACGCAGCGGCAGGTTTCTCGGGAAAGAGGAACTGCTGCGCGAGGCGGCCCGTTTCCTGGACTAAGGAGCATTATGGTAAAGACCCCGTTCCCCAAATTGAAACTGACGGTGATCAACGTCTACGGTGAATGTTACCACGGTTATAAGCCGGGCGACGAGATCGTTCTCGACGATTTCACGCATCCGCCCGGGCATTTCTGCCTGGGGCTGGCGCACGTATTATTCCCGATAATATACGCCTTGAGTTTCGGAGCGAAATTCCCTTTCAGGGACAATCAGCGTTCTCTTCCAGTGACCTGCCCGGACGGCGGCAAGCTGGAGTTCAAGGCGGAGATAATGGATAAGACAGGGGCGGTGGAGAATCTCCCCAGGGACCCGGCGTATTCCGGCCCGGCGCCCAAGAAAATGACCATAGAGGTGGTCAAGGCCAAAGGCAAATGCGCCTACGGATATAAAGTGGGCGATAAGTTCGAGACCACCGGTTTGAAATGCATCCCGGGTTTCTGCGGGGCCGCTTTTCACACCGCTTTCCCGGCGCTATTTGCGCTCAATTTCGGCGCCAAGTTCTTTTTTATGGACGATCCGGACGGAATAGACACGGTGACCTGCCCGGACGGCGGCAATATCGTATTTAAGGTCTCCCGCTCGCGGGAAAAGAAAGAGAACGATACGGAATGAAGAACAGGCGCAGGGTGGTCATAACCGGGATCGGGGTTATCTCGCCCAACGGCATAGGCAAGCAGGCCGTCTGGGACGCGATGTCCGGAGGCAAGTCGGCGGTCAGGCTGGTGGACGAGTTCGACGTCTCTATTTTCAACACCAGGATAGCTGCGCAGGTCAGGGATTTCGATCCGTTCAAACTGGGATTGAGCCACGGCGACGCGGTGCGCATGGACAGGTACGTGCAGTTCGCCGTGGTGGCCGCCGACATGGCGGTCAGGGACAGCGGGCTGGACTTCTCCTCGCAGGATCCGGAACGCTGCGGCGTCTGTCTTGCCAACGCCATATGCGGCACCAAATATATGGAAGAGGAATTCGTGCTCGTCACGGACAACGGCAGGAAGCCGATAGACCCGGCGCTCGCCAGGCCGGACCTCTATGACGCCGCCATGTTCAATACTCCGTCGATAGAACTGTCGTACAAATACGGACTTAAAGGCGTCTGCAACACGTTGTCCACCGGCTGCACCGCCGGCACCGATTCTCTCGGGTTCGCCATGGAGAGCATACAGGACGGCGAACATGACATCATGCTGGCCGGCGCGGCGGAGGCCCCGATCACCCCGGTCACCTTCGGATCTTTCGACGTGGTGAACGTACTTTCGGCGAGGAACGACGTCCCGGAAAAGGCGAGCCGCCCGTTCGACGCCAAGCGCGACGGGTTCGTCCTCTCCGAGGGAGCGGGTATCCTGATCATGGAGGAACTGGGGCATGCTTTGAAAAGGAACGCGCGTATCTACGCCGAGGTGTCCGGTTTCGGCACCAGCTGTAACGCTTTCCACATGACCGACCTCCCTTCAGACGGCACCGCCATGGCCAATTGCATACAACTGGCGTTGAAGGACGCCGGGGTAGGCCCGCGCGGCGTCTGCTACATAAACGCGCACGGCTCTTCCACCAGGATGAACGACATATTCGAGACCAGCGCGTACAAGATGGTCTTCGGCGACTACGCCTATAAGCTTCCCATGAGCTCCTTCAAATCCATGATCGGGCACCCTCTTGCCGCCGCCAACGCCATAGAGCTGGCGGTCTGTTCCATGATCTTCGAGAAGGATCTCCTGCCTCCCACGATAAACCAGGAGGAGAAGGACCCTCTTTGCGACCTGGATTATGTGCCGAACCAGGCGCGCAGAAAAAAGGTCAACGTGATACTGAAGACCAGCAGCGGTTTCTCCGGGATACATTCGTCGCTGGTCCTGCGGAGGTTCGAAGGATAAATGAAAACCATAGCGGTCACGGGTATAGGAGTGGTCACGCCTTCCGGGATAGGAAGAAGGCAGTTCTGGGCCAACATAAAGGCGGGAAGGTCTTTCGTAAGAGAAATAACGCGTTTCGACGCCTCCAAATATCCCTCGCGTATCGCCGGACAAATAGACGACCTGGACAAATACAGCCATGTGTCGGAGCGCCTGTTGAAAAAGATAGACGCGTTCTCCCATATGGCCCTGGTGGCATCGGAACTGGCTTTACAGGAAGCCGGCATAGACATCAGGAAAGAGGACCCGGACCGCGTAGGCATATTCCTGGGCAACGCCATCGGGGGATGGCTTTACGCCGAGACGGAGCTGCGGGATCTCTATATCGAGGGAAGGGAAGGCGTTTCGCCTTACATGGCTTCCGCGTGGTTCCCGGCCGCCCCGCAGGGACAGGTCTCCATTTACTACGGTATAAAGGGGTTCAGCAAGACGGTGGTGGCGGACAGGGCCGGTTCCCTGATGGCGGTGGGATACGCCAGGAAGACCCTTTTGAAGGAGAAGCTTGATCTGATCCTCGCCGGAGGCATGGAGGCGCCGGTGACGCCCTATGCCCTGCTCTGCTGCAATACTTACGGGGGGATATGTACGGAGAATTCCGATCCCGCCGCAGCATACAGGCCTTTCGATAGGAACAGGTCCGGCTTCGTGGTAGGCGAAGGCGCGGCCATAATTGTAATGGAGGATATTGAGCGCGCCAGACAGAGAGGCGCCGCGTTAATGGGGAAGATAACCGGATACGGCACCAGCTGCGACGGGGTGGACAGGATCAACCCGGACAGATCAGGACTGCAACTGGCCCGGGCTATAAAGAACGCGCTCAGTGAGGCCGGCATCGGCCCGGAAGAGATAGATTACATAAGCCTGGACGGTATGGCCGACGACGTCTGGGATCACGGTGAAGCGGACGCGATAAAAAGGGTGTTCGGAGAGCGTGCCGGAGATGTCCCGGTGAGCTGTCCGAAGTCGATGTTCGGCAACCTGCTGGGCGCGTCGGGGGCGCTGGACGTGATCATCGCCCTGCTTGCCATGGAGCATTCACTGATCCCGCCGACGCTCAATTTACGCGATCCCGACCCGGCATGGCTTAATTACGTGAAAGATAAAGCGCTGGAGAGAAGAGTGGACAAGGCCCTTGTCATCTCCCGCGGCAGGG
>CAZAVF010000054.1:0-10030 GCA_964488935.1 uncultured Planctomycetales bacterium
GAGATCAGCGCTTCGTTCTGCCAGATGATCGAGAGCATGCGCATAGAGAAGTTCGTGACTTTTTCCAGCCACAGTATGAGCTTCAAGACCCTGATCAAGATAGATTACTGGCCGCTGAACATGGTCTCTGACGACTCCGTGGTTTACTGGAAAGCGTTCCTTTTCTACAACGGACATTACAGGGTGGTCCCCTTATACATAACAGTGTCCATGGACGCCGCGTACGGAGATTCCCTCTGGAATACAGTAAGGGTGCAGTACAGGCAGAAACGGCGCTGGGCATGGGGCGTCGAGAATTTCCCGTTCCTGGTGACCGGTTTCATGAAGAGCCGTTTCATAAGCCTGCCGCAGAAGGTCCGCAAGTCGTTCCAGCTGCTGGAAAGCCATGTTACCTGGGCGGTCTGGGCGATCATCATCACGCTGCTGGCCCCTTTGCCCATTTTATTGGGGGGCAGCTTTTTCATCCAGATGCCGATAAGCTACAATCTTCCGCGCATCGCCGGCATACTCTTGAACTGCACCCTGGTAAGCAGCCTGGTCTGGGTGCTGTTGAGCAGGATACTGCTCCCGCCCAGGCCCAAGGGAGTTAACTGGGGTAAAAATGTATTGATGACAGTGGAATGGATACTGGTCCCGCTGATAATCCTGATCCTGGGGTCTGTGCCGGCGCTCGACGCGCAGACCAGGCTTCTTCTCGGTAAATATATGGAATTCTACGCTACCGAGAAAAAACGCCCGCGCGCGGCATAAAGTCTTGTAAAATATGGTTTTTAGGGTATAATTTTAAATAAGGAGGCCGTGGCATGAAAAATAGACGCAGTATGTTCTTCTGGAAGACTAAATTCACCCTGTTGTTCTTCAATATAGCTTTGCTGGGGATCGCGCTTTTCTGCCTGGCGGTATTTTACGGCCTGGGCAGGATACTTACCGAGTACGAATATTCGCTGGGCTGGAGGCTGGGTTTTATCCTTCTGGAAGTCGGTTTCATGGGATTTATCTTCAGCATCCTGATCAGCATGTTCCTGGTCCTGCACCGCATCCTGGGCCCTCTGCCGCGCATAGAAGGCGTCCTGGACGAGGTTATCAAGGGGAATCATTCCATCAGGGTGACGATCCGCAAGAAGGATATGATACACGGCCTGGTGGACAAGATAAACGCGATAATCGAAATGCTGGAAAAGAAGAAATAGATAGTTTTAACTGCGGCCCCCGTCTTTCATGGAAAACCCGCGGATCAGACCGCGGGTTTTCTTATATCATATCCATCCGCTTCGCTCAAGAATTCCCGGGTCCTGAACGGGCACATTTCCCGGTAGGAGACAATGAAAAGAACGCTTGAGATCATCCTCGCCGTATTCCTTTTTTCTCTCCTGGTCCTTATCTGCAGGAACAAACTCAACGTATTTTATTATAACCGGGCGGTGACGTCCGCGGAGAACGGTTCATACGCCAGGGCGATCGAATATTACAGAAAATCGATAGCGCTCGAGCCGTCGGCCGCCGCGCATTACGGCCTGGGGAACGCTTACCTGGACGCGAATATGAAAAGGGCGGCGGAATTCGAGTTCCGCCTGGCGGTGGCCATGAGGCCGGATTTCTTCCCGGCTTTCGAGGCGCTCGCGCATTTATATCTTCAGGAAGAGTCATTCCAGAAGGCCGAGTATGTCCTGAAAGAAGCCGCTGCCGTCTGCCCGGGCAATGGCAAACTTGAAGGGCTGTCGGAGCTGGTGCGATTCTCCAGCCTCACAGCTTTGTTGAAAGGAGCGACCGACGCCTTCACCTCCGGCGACAGGCCGAAAGCGTACGGACTGCTCAACGAGGCCGTTCATCTCGAACCCCAATATGTCTTCACTTATTATCTTTTCGCCTATTTGTATTTTTCGGAACGGAATTATCCTCTTGCCAAAGCGATGGTGGATAAAGCCCTGGAGATAGACGTGAGATTCTTTCCGGCGCGTAAGCTGCTGGGGGACATCTATTTCGAAGAGAGGAGATTCGAGAGCGCCGTCGCCGAATATAACGCGGCCCTCTCATCGGAGAGAAAGGACGCGGCGCTGCTGAACAGCGCGGCTTTGGCATATATGAATCTCGAGAGATATGAACAGGCTGTCCCTCTTTTGGAGGAAGCGTTGAGCCTGAGACCGGACGATGTTAATTTGCGCTATGGCCTTGCCTGTTTATACCGGGACAGCGGGCGGCTGCAGGAGGCCATAATCGCTTATCGGGCCGTCATCTCCAGGGATATGGCGTTCCCGAACGTGCATAACGATCTGGGAAGAGTATATAAGATAATGGGGAGGGGCGATCTCGCGGCCGCCGAGTACCTGGAAGAGATATCCATCGTTTCCGAGAAGCTATCGATCAACCCGCAGGACCCTTTCCTGCTGGCCGATATGGCCGCGGCGTACAACGGGGCGGGCAAATATTCCATTGCGCTGGATTACATAAATAAGGCGCTTGCGGCAAAAAAGGACCATCCGCAGGCGTATCTGGTGCTGGCGGACATCCAAACGAACCTCGATGATCCTTCGGCGGCGCAGGCCGCCTTGAAAAAGGCCGGGCAGTTCTCCTCGAGAAAATACTCCTTCGTGGAAAAACTGGAGGAATCGAACCGCAGGCAGACGGCAGCATCCCTGCCGACGCCTTAGCCGGTGCGTAAGGTTACCAACACCAACAGTCTCTGTCTGTGGAAGAAACTATTCCTAAAACATTAGCCAAAACATCCCGGGAACCATTTCCCGAACTTCTCCCGAGAAAGTACTATTAGACTTGTTAATAAAGCTGTAAATTTATCGTACCGCCTATGGACGTAATATATTCACTATTTTTTGTTTCCCCTAAGGCTAACTTCGTTAAATAAAGGACTGTTTGTGCGTTAACAGAAACTTCAATTCCCGTTTTTCCTTCAGTATAGGCGATATTTTGTTCTTTTAATTCTGTAATGACTGCATCCTTATTCTCAGAATAAAGGGTAACATACTGTTCTTCTTTCCCGTATGCGCCGTCGCAAAAAGCCTGTAAGGCTTGAGCTGTAATCTTGGAGCCTTCCGTTTTACTCATAATCTGCATATCAAGCTTAATTAAGTTCTCGGCGAGGGTACGGGCTTGCGATAATTTACTGATATCTTCGGTGGAAGGAGATAAATAGTTTACCGACTGGCCGACCAGAATTGACGTTCCTGTTTCGTTAAATTGCGAAACCACGCCATCTGATGTCGAGGAAGGGAAAAATCGCAGATTCATATAGAGGATATTGTTTCCCACATCCCTAGCATACTTAACTGTGTATGTGCCGACTTGAGTCCCTGCGTTATAAAGGTCATAACTATATCCATCTGATATCGCAGCCCCGGTTTTCAATTCCAAAGAAGAAAGAGTTGAAGCATCGGAGTGTTGTTTTACAAAAGACGCCGGATCACTGTATATTGTTGAAGATGTTGAGGAGGACTGCAAGGAACTGCTCGAACCGGATATCTCTTGAGTACTGGAACTAGTGCTGCTGTATGCGTTTCCCCAGCCGTCTCCCCAAGCATAAGCAAATTCGCTAAGGCAAAGACTTAACATAAACACAACCATATACAAGAAGAGTTTTCTCATTTTCCCTCCTTTTTTGTCGATATTCCAATCCTTCTCAATACCCACACATTAAAGTATAAACCGGCAGTCTCTTAAAAACAAGGCAGGGAGCCGAATTTTGCTTTAGTTAACAATCCGCTGAAAATCCTCTGCCTTAGCCGGTGCACGCCGTACGCAGGCGTTCTACCACTGTTTATCCAGGTTCCTGTACTGCACCGTCTCGGCGACGTGCTCCGGCAGGAGTGTATCCGCGCCGGCGAGGTCGGCGATGGTGCGCGCCACCTTGAGTATCTTGCTGTAGGCCCTGGCGGAAAGCTTCAGCTCTTTCATCGCCTTCTCCAGCAGGCTTTCGGCCTCCCCCGAGAGCCGGCAGAATCTCCTTATCTGTTTATTGTTCATCCTGGAGTTCAAGAGGATACGTTCCTCCTTGAACCTTTCGGCCTGCGTTTTTCTTGCCAGATCAACCCTTTCCTTGATGGCCGCGGAGGGTTCCCCGGCGCCTTTGCCGGAGAGCTCCTCGAAGCTCAGCGGCTGCATCTCTATGTGTATGTCTATACGGTCCAGCAGGGGGCCGGAGATCCTGCCGGCGTAACGCTCAATTTTAGCTGGCGAACAGCGGCAGTTCCTGTTAGGGTCGGTGTAATATCCGCAGGGGCAGGGGTTCATGGCGGCGACGAACATGAAGGAAGATGGGAATACCGAGCTGCGCGCGGCGCGAGAGACGCAGACAAAGCCGTCCTCCAGCGGCTGCCTGAGGGTCTCAAGGGTATTGCGGTTGAATTCCGGCAGCTCGTCCATAAAGAGCACCCCGTGGTGGGCCAGGCTGATCTCGCCCGGTTTGGGGACGCATCCTCCCCCTATGAGGGCCGAGTCGGATATGTCATGGTGAGGGGAGCGGAAAGGTCTTTGGGCGATGATGCCCTGGGCCGGAGGAAGGCCGGCTGCGGAATAGATTTTGGTGATCTCCAGCGCCTCGGGCAGGCTCAGGTCCGGCATGATGGTCGGGATCCTTTTTGCGAGCATGGTCTTGCCTCCGCCGGGTGGGCCGATCATCAGCAGGTTGTGGCCGCCGGCTACGGAGATCTCGATCGCCCTCTTCGCGAAATACTGTCCTTTAACTTCCTGGAAATCATGCGCGTAGGCTGAGTTGCGGGAGAACAGGCGGTTTATGTCTTCTTTATACGGGGACATCTGCGAAGGATCGGTCATCAGGGCGATCGCCTGTTTCAGTGTCCTGACCGGCCAGGCGTTAAGAGGGGAGATCACGCCGGCTTCCTGGGCGTTCTGCGCCGGCACGATCACGTCGTTTATGTCCTCTTTCTCGGAGACGCAGATCATGATGGGAAGGACTCCCTGGACGGCGCGCAGCGATCCGTCCAGGGAGAGTTCCCCGAGTATGAAATAATCTTTTAACGGCTCCGCCGGTATCTGCCCGCTTGCCGCAAGTATACCAAGCGCTATCGGCAGGTCGAAACCGGCCCCTTCTTTCTTGATGTCGGAAGGCGCGAGGTTTATCGTGATGCGTCCGCCGGGCCATTTGTAACCGGAATTCTTTATGGCCGATTTTACGCGTTCCCTGCTTTCCCTGATGGCGGTATCCGCCAGACCCACCAGATTGGTCGACGGCAGCCCCCTGCTCACGTCGATCTCAATCTCGATAAGATAAGCTTCGATCCCGTTAAGGCCGTAACTCAGCGTTTTTGCCAGCATATATCCTCCTCTATTGACGGTGTGTGCGCGTTCCCCTACTATTAATAGACGGTAAAAAGGGGGGGGATCTAACGCGTTTTTTACCGCGGTGCCCGGGGATCCAGAAAGTTCTTGCTTTTTAGGCCGGGTATTTATATAATTCTAAGAGTAAAATACCGTTGAGCAGAGAGGGACCATGCTAAAACTTCGCAATGCGTTGACCGCATTTCTTATCGGGGCCGGACTGGTAAGCATCGTGCATTATTCCTTTCTTCTGCAGGAAAAAGCCGGCCTTTCCCGCGCGCTTGAGGAAGTGCGCGCGCGCGTCCTGGCTTTGGAGAAAGACAAGGCTCAGCTGGTGCAGTCCTTGAACGCCGGCAGGGAAGCCGTCAAAAAGCTGGATGACGACAACGCGCTTCTTAGCCGGACGGTCCAGGAGCAGGGCGGACACATCTCGGCTTTGACGGCAGAGCTTGAAAAGACCAACGGCAGGCTGGAGGAATTGAACGCCGGATATTCTTTGCTGCGCTGCGAAAATTCCGCTCTAAGGGCGCAGTTGTTCTTTGTGGTGAAGGAAGAGGCAAAGCTGCGGTTAAGCATGACCTCTCTCCCGGAACTGAAGAAGGCCATAAGAGGACTAAAAAAAAAGAAAACTCGCGCTACCCCCGCACCATTAGTCCGTAAGGAAAGACCGAAGAAGACCGTTGAGGGGCAGATCCTGGAAGGGAATAAAGGATTCCTGGTAAAGAACGGCAAGCCGACCTTCGTCAAAACGATCAGAATAGAAGTCGTCCCCACTTCTTCCCGATGAGCGAGATCATCCGTCAACTCGTTGCGAACAAGATATTCATGACCACCGTTTCAGCCTGGATAGTGGCGCAGACGATAAAGGTCACTATGGGGGTCATCAGGGAGCGCCGGATAGATTTCCGCTGGTTCGTGGGTACCGGCGGGATGCCTTCCAGCCACGCCGCAGGGGCTTCCTGCCTGGCCGCCGCGGTAGGATTCTCTTACCGGTTCGACAGCGTGCTTTTCGCTCTCGCGGCGGCTTTCGCGCTGGTGGTCATGTTCGATGCCCAGGGCGTGCGCAGGGCGGCCGGCAAACAGGCCCGCATCCTGAACAAGATAATGGAAGATATCTACTGGCAGGGTAAGATAGACGAGGTCAGGCTGCGGGAACTGGTGGGACATACTCCTTTGGAAGTTATCGCCGGGTGCCTGCTGGGCATTCTGATAGCCGTCTTGACCAAATAAGGATTGAACGGAGGAAGCAATGAAGAAGTATTTGCCTGTAGTCATTATTGGAGCGCTTGCGGCCGTTCTGCTGCTGGCAGCCGCGGTAAGAACGCATAAGGGGCGGAACTGCGGGCAGCGGGTGTCCGAGAAACCTTCCGTGATGCTGTCTCAGGCCCAGGAACTAGAGAGAAAAGGCGATATACAGGGAGCCTCCGCCGTCTACCAGGGGCTTATTTCGGAATATCCGAATTCCCCGGAAGTGGTGTCATGGCAGAAGAAGGCGGATGATCTTAACATTCAACTATTGTTTTCCCCGGTCATCACTGCCAACAGCACGGCTTACGTGATAAAACCGGGAGATAATCTGATAAAGATAGCGAAATCATTCAAGACCACCCCGGAATTGATAATGAAAAGCAACAGCATATCGGGGGACAGGATCATGCCGGGAAGGAAGATCAAGGTATGCACTGCCCCTTTCAGCGTTTTCGTGGACAAATCACAGAATATCCTTATATTGAAGACGGGCGAAGAAATAGTCAAGACTTACGTGGTATCCACCGGTGCCAACAATTCCTCCCCGGTGGGGACCTTCAAGATAGTCAACAAGATCGTCAATCCTACCTGGTTCAAATCCGGGGCGGTTGTCCCTCCGGGCAGCCCGGAGAACGTGCTGGGGACCCGCTGGATGGGATTCGACATCTCAGGCTACGGCATCCACGGCACCACCGAACCTGAGAAACTCGGGCAGCAGGTGACCCAGGGATGCGTGCGCATGGCCAATTCCGACGCGGAGGAATTGTATACTATAATACCCGTCGGAACGGAAGTGGTCATCGTAGACTGAAGACGGGCGAGGAGAAGGCGGCGTAAATATGAATGTACTCCCTTTTGAAAAACCGATCGTAGAGCTGGAAAAGAAGATAGAGGAGCTGAAGCTTTTCGCCTCGGAAAAGAAAATAGATCTCTCCGCCGAGATAAAGAAGATGGAGGAGAAACTCGACGCTTTGAGGCGGCGCACCTACGGCAGCCTCACTCCCTGGCAGAAAGTGCAGATAGCCAGGCATCCCCAGCGTCCTTATACGATGGATTACATTTCCGCCCTGATGACCGATTTCGTCGAGTTGCACGGGGACAGGATATTCGGCGACGACAAGGCGATGATCTGCGGTTTCGCCGTCTTCGAAGGGACGAAAGTGGCGGTCATCGGCCACCAGAAGGGCCGGGACACAAAAGAGAACCTGAAGCGCAACTTCGGCTGCGCGCATCCTGAAGGTTACCGCAAGGCGCTGCGCGTCATGCAGCTGGCCGAGAAGTTCGGGCTGCCGGTGATAGTTTTCATAGATACTCCGGGCGCCTATCCCGGCATAGGAGCGGAAGAGCGCGGGCAGGCCCAGGCCATAGCCTTGAACCTGCGGGAGATGGTCTGCATCGGCGTGCCCATAATAGCCACGGTCATCGGAGAGGGCGGCTCGGGAGGCGCCCTGGGGATCGGCGTGGCGGACGCGGTCTGCGTGCTGGAGAACGCGTATTATTCAGTTATCTCTCCGGAAGGATGCGCCGCCATACTCTGGAAAGACGGCTTGAAGGCCCCGGATGCCGCGGAAGTCCTCAAATTGACCGCGGCCGACCTCTTGAAACTCGGCGTGATAGATTGCGTGGTCCCGGAACCTATGGGGGGCGCCCACCGCGGCCCGCAGGAGACCGCCGCCAGCGTAAAGCAGGCAGTATCCGGGTATCTTAAGAAACTCCTTAAGCAGGACAGAAAATCCCTTCTTGATTCCAGGTACGATAAATTCCGCAAAATAGGCAGGATCCTGGAAGACAAAAAATAGCCTTTCCCCGTTCCTCTTCCGGCAAAAACCCGGGAACACAACTTTTCTTGACGGCCCCGGCCCGTTGTTGTATACTTAACATAGTTGATATTTAACATAGTTAACAATATCGGGAGGAAGGGCGATGTCGGCGGCTTTCATTGAACAAATATCCGGGTTATTGCCTATGGTCATGAGAGAGTTCTCCAGGCGGTACTCCAACGACATCTCCAGGGGGAAACTGACCCTGCCGCAGTTCTATGTGCTGGATTTCCTGCTTTCCCACGAGCATGCAAAGATGAACGAGCTGGCGCGGTCCCTCTCCGTGAGCACCGCCGCGGCCACCGGGATCGTGGACAGGCTGGTGAAAAGCGGTTACGTGATGAGGGAGTCCGACAGTTCGGACAGGAGGGTCATCAAGGTCGGCTTGACCGGCAAGGGGCGTAAATTGATGGAGTCGGTCATACGCCAGCGCAGGCTTAATCTGGGAGAGGTCTTCGGGCAGTTGTCCGCGCAGGAGCAGAACGATTATCTGCGCATTCTCAAACGTGTCTACAGTATCGTCAGCGGCGGGAAAAGAGGATGAAATATATTAAAGCGTCGGTGATCGCAGTATTCTTATGCGTCATCTCTTGTGTTCAGTCCGGAGCGGGGGAAGTCGTTTTGACCCTGGATGAAGCGCTGCAGGCTGCTTTACGGGAGAACAGGCAGCTGACGGAAGGCAGGGCCGGAGAAGAAATGGCGCGCGCGGGGGTATCTTTGGCAAATTCGGCCGTCCTGCCTTCCGTGGATATATCAGGGACACTGGGGGAGACCCGCGGACTTTATTCCAAGGACGTCGGAGAATTGTCGGAACAGGTGTCGGTCAGGCAGTATCTGTATAAAGGAGGGGCGATCAGCGCGGCGATGCGCAAGAGCAAATTAGACCTCTCCGCTGCGCAGGCATCCTTGAGCAGGGACAAACAAGAAGTGCTGTTGAAGGTAAAAAAGAGTTTCTTTACCCTGGTGCTTGCGGAAAGATACCTCAGATTGAGCAGGCTCATCACCGTCAACGCCCGGCGGCATCTGGAGTATGTCTCGGAACTGTACAGGCGCGGGCAGGCTTCCGAGTCGGAGCTCATCGGCAAAAGATCGTCTTGGAGCAGCGCGGCGTATCTTTATTCCAACGCGGCCACGCAGAAGAGGTCTGCCGGAGAGATCCTCGGTAACCTTATTTATCTGAAGTCCGGGGACGAGGTCACCGCTTCCGGCAGGCTTTATTACGCCTTCAGGGACGCCGCCTACGACGCCGCGTTCCTGAAAGCAGCGGCATCCAGGCCTGAACTGAAGTTGTATGAGGCAGAAGAACGTTCGGCGGAAGAGACGGTGAAGATCGCCAGGGGCTCCGGCAGACCGTCGTTAAAGGCTACGCTCGATTATTATTCTTCCAACCGCCTGATATCCGGCACCGAGAGGAACGATAACGACTACAGCGTGGCCGGCCTGACCGTTTCCTGGCCGGTGTTCGACGGAGGCCGGGCCAGGGCCGAGGTGGAAGCGGCCGTCGCCGCGTTAAAGGCTTCCAAAGCGCAGCGCGAACAGGCGCTGAAGGATATAGCCACCGAGTTGAGGCAGGCCTGTCTGGGGCTGCGGGATTCGCTGGAATCGTTGAAGGCGGCGGAGGAGGAAGTTAAAGTATACCGGGATAATATGAGGGCGGCGCAGGAGAAGTACCG
>CAZAVF010000055.1:0-9746 GCA_964488935.1 uncultured Planctomycetales bacterium
TGGGGTGGGTGACGGGGTTCGAACCCGCGACATCTTGAGCCACAGTCAAGTGCTCTACCACTGAGCTACACCCACCATAGAAAGGGGTATTATAATCTATTCCGGTAGTTTTGTAAAGCGGAGCCGGTCTTCCGGGGATTATTCGCTGCCTCTTACCTTGCCATACAGATAAGCCCTGTATCCCGGGCCTATGTTATCGGAAGGGTAATCGGATTTCCAGTATGAATTCACCATCTCGGACTGGGTGCCGGAAACCATATTGGGGTTGATCGTTATCTTACTCCCCTGGTTCAGGACGATGGAATACGGTTTATGCACCGGTTTTACCGTCTGGAACCAGTCCGTCGGCAGTATGTATCCGCCTGTCTGGGGGTCTTTGAAGAGTTTCTCCCCCAGCGCCACCGCCTCGGGGTGCGCGCGGTAATACTCGTCCAGCTGCTCCGGCGCGATACCCAGGTCCTTCATCCATACCGGCATTATCGGCTGGTACGACGCGAACTGCGAAACGCTGAAGCTATCCGGCAGTATCTCCCAATCCGCCCTCGGTCCGGTGCCGCGCGCCACCGATACCTGGCAGAACCTGCCGTCCGGCGCCTTGAAGGTCACAAGCAGGTAATCGGTGCCGGTGATACCGGTGGTGTTCAGGTTCACTATGTCCACTATTTCAAAAGAGCCCTCGAATATGCCGAACTGCTTTGCCAGGAAGAACGCCAGTTCTTTCTCCAGATCGATATTGGAGAGAGAAAGGCGGCGGTTTATGAAATCCGCGCTCTGCTGGTCTTGGTTGAATACCGGGGTCTTCTCAAGCATCGGCCCGATGAAAAACCAGCTGCCCACCGCTAAAGCCACCGCGAAAAACAGAATACCCAGTTGTTTCATCGCTCTCCTCTTGCCGGCAAACGTTCCGGCCTTTGTTTCTTATTTTACCACGCTTTGAGACCAGGAGCGATAATTAAAAACACCGGAAAGGCGGTTGCCCGCCCTTCCGGTGCAGACTCAACTGTTGCTTTCCCGGGATGACCGGGGATTATTCATACTGGATATCATCCAGATAGAAAACCATTCCATCCGGATTGACATCGATGTTGGAGGCCCAGCAGAAACCGCCGATGATCGAGGAAAGGTCTTTCCCCTGCAGATCGATGGAATACTGCTGCCATTCGGTGGTGAGAACCACCGGACCTATGCCTGCGGAATCAGAATCCGGATACTCGCCGGTGATGCCGCCCATCTTGAACTCCTCTATGCGCTCCCCTCCCTTGTCTCCCCTCGCCCAAAAAGTGAGCTTGGTCGCCTTGGAAAGGTTATAGGAGGTGTCCATATTCCCCCAGTTGTTGGCGGGATACTGCCAGTACATACCGGCCCAGCGCGCTCCCTGGCTTGCCTTGTTGCCGTAGGTTATCTTCAGGCAGGAAGTGCCGGAATGCGGTTTGTCGGAGCTGGCGGAATCATACTTGATGTCGCCGTAATCGCCCATCCACCCGGAAGGGATGAAGTGGTTCTTCACCGATCCCTTATCGACATAGACGATGAACGGCATTTCTTCGACCTTCTTGCCCTCGGGCTGGACGGTCTCGTCGGCGAGATAGGAGATGTCGTCGATGTAGAAGACGCAGCCGTCCGGGTTCAATTCCGAACTGGTGGTCCAGCCGAACCCGCCGTTGATATAGGAAAGGTCCTTGCCGGCGAGATTTATGCTGTATTCCTGCCACTCATTGGTAAGAGTGACCGGCCCCATCTCCACGGCGCAGCTGTCCGGATAAGCGCCCTTGATGCCGCCGACCACGAACTTCTGGATCACCTCTCCGCCCTTTTCACCCCTGGCCCAGAAGACGAGCTTGGTCATACCGGTCAGGTTGAAGCCGCCTTTCTTGCTGCCCCAGTTATTGGGCGGGTTCTGCCAGTAAATACCGGCCCAGCCCTGGTTCTGTGACTGCTTGGCGGTGTAGGTGAATTTAAGCGAATGCTTGCCGGAATGAGGATTCTCGGCCGACTGTTCATCCATCTGCACGTCGCCGTAATCGCCCATCCACCCGGAAGGGATATAATGATTGTCCTTGTGGTTCTTGTCCTTGTAAACTACGAACTGCTGAATACTGCTGCTGGACTGGAAATCGGAAGAAGAACCGCTGATCGCCCCCTCTACCTCTTTGGCGGCGCCTTCCAGTTCTCCACCCATCTCCTGCGCGGCTTCTTTTGCTTCGCCGATGGAATCCTCCAGAGACTGGGTGCCGCTCTCAACGGCACTCTTCACGTCGGAAGCGGCAGTTTCCACCGCTTTCTGGGCTTCAGTCACCGCGGTGGTCGAGCTTTTGTCCCCTGTTTTGCTTCCCTGTTCTTGCTGCACGTTGCATCCTGCAACTAAAAATGCAGCAGCCAATAAGGCTGTGAAAAATTGGCTTTTCATTTGTTCCCTCCTTGGGTTAATTGACGATTTAGCTATTTTATCACAAAATATTTCTTTGGGAAGCATTTTTTTGACCGCTAAACACTTTTGCAAAGTGGTTATTTACTCTTTTTTGGTACAGGTATTAAAGATGGTCTTGAAGGCCTTGCCTATGCCGCCTACCCCGGAGACAACCGCCTTGGAAAGATCGCCGATACCTTTGAACGTCCCCTGCACCACTGTGCGGGACAAAGCCGCGGCATCTGAGGGCCGGAATTTATCCAGCGGCCTGGCTTGTTCTATCTTTTCTTCGACCGCGCTTTTTATGTCCTGCAGGCCGAAACGCGGCCGGTCCAGGGTGGTATGTATGGTAAAATCCAGTTCAAGCTTATTATCCTCCCCCTTGAACACGTCCAGCACCGCCTTGGCCAGCTTTTCACTCACTTTAGGTTTCTCCCCCTCCTGATACGGCTTGAAATGAATATCGTCCAGCTCCAGGCGGCACTTTGCCGCCACATTGTTGTCCTTGCCGTTGAGTTCGCTAGAAAAAGCGAGTCTGGCCTTCTCTATGCGGGTCTTTTCCAGGCTTATCCAGCTGTCGTAATAAGGATAAAAGAAGACCGCGTCCATATCGCGGACCTTGAATTCGGCCTTGATATCCTTCCTGACCCAATTCACCCTGCCCCGGCCTTCAAATATGCCCTGCTCTGAAGAACTCTCCCAGGGGACGCTGCCTCCCATCTCAAATACGATGTCCTGGTCCTGCGGGGGAAAAGCGACGTTCACGGCGTTCAGGAAAAACCCTTTCACCTCCAGTTTGACCGTCTTGCCTCCGGGGGCGTCGCTGAAATGGACGATACCGTCTTTGATGGAGACTTCCCCGATGGTGAACATTACGCGCTTCAGCCAGCGGATACCTGGCAAAGATGGGGCGCTCCCGGAAAGCTTTCCCGCGGACAGGACGGAATAGGCGCCGGGTTCCTTATGATAATAGAACTCCGGCGCGTTCAATTCCAGGCTGTCGATCAGCAGTCTCCCGGAGAGTATCCCTGCCGGATTGATCCGGCAGACAAGGGACTGGATGGAAGCCTCGCCCGACTTGATCTCCTTCATCTTCACCAGGAGGGCCGGGCTGACGCGGTAATGCCGATAGGTGACCTCGCTGCCGGTGTAGGAACGCAGGACGCCGGTGATGACTTTACCGGCGTTGAATAAAAAGAAGAAATAAGAACAGACAACGGCGGCCAGAAGAAAAATGATGACCGCAATAAGTATGCGCGAGAATAATCTCATGGTTGTAAAAGTAAGAAAAACGTCCCTGGCGTGATTCGAACACGCGGCCGACTGCTTAGAAGGCAGTTGCTCTATCCAACTGAGCTACAGGGACAATTTTTAGAAACAGTCCACGGTCCATAGACCATAGTCCACAGTTAAAAACAGTCTATGGTGAACAAATCATTACTATCCAGTTTAAGCGTCATTGCGAGTCCCGAAGGGGCGCGGCAATCCCTTTTTTAAGATTGCTTCGGTCGCTTCGCTTCCTCACAATGACAATCCGAGAATTGATATCTCAAAACATATTTCTCTTGAAAAATTACTCTCTAATTCAAACACAAGCGGCACAATAATCAATAGCTTTAAACTATAATCCCGGGTTTTTGTTTCTCAAGATATAACTCCGGGGATTTATCTTTAAAACTATTGTCCATGGGCTATCGACTATGGACTGCTTTTATCAGTCGGGGCGACAGGATTTGAACCTGTGACCTCCTGCTCCCAAAGCAGGCGCTCTAGCCAAGCTGAGCCACGCCCCGTTATTATCAGTCTTTCACTTCATACTCTATACACACTACTCAATACTTCTACTTACAATTTAATTCAATATATCTCCTCAGCACCGGCGCGGCTTTCTTCAGGGCGCGGTAACGGTGGCTCATTGTATGTTTGACCTTCTCCCCCAGCTGCGCGAACGTCCTGGAGTAACGCGGGATGAGAAAAAGCGGGTCGTAGCCGAAACCGCTTGAACCGGCCGGCTGCGAAGCTATCCTGCCGCGGCAGGCGCCCTCCACCACCGCCAGCAGTCCGTTCCTGTCGGCAATGGCGACCGCGCAGACGTATCCTGCCCCGCGGGCGGAAGGTCTCACATCTTTCAACAGCCTCAAAAGCTTGCGGTTGTTGGCCCCGTCGTCCTTGCCGCTTCCGGAAAAACGCGCCGAGCGCACCCCGGGGGCGCCGTCCAGGGCGTCCACGCAAAGACCGGAATCCTCCCCCACGGTGAGCCTGCCGCTGAAAGCCGCTATCTTCAACGCCTTCTTCCCTGCGTTCTCGGCGAAGGTCTTGCCGTTCTCTACGATGCGCGGGGCCAGCGGATAATCCGCCAAAGAGGTAAGTTTCACCGGCAGGCCGCGCAGCAATTCCCTGATCTCGGAAAGTTTCTTGGCGTTCTTCGTCGCCACCAGCAGTTCGACCCGCTTCACAGTATGCCCTTCAGGGCGCTGCGCTGGACCGCGATAAGCTCGCCGATCCCCTTGCCGGCCAGGGCGAGCATCTTATCCATCGTCTCCTTGGAAAAAGGCTTCTGCTCGGCCGTCCCCTGTATCTCGATGAAACGGCCGTCGCCGGTCATCACTATGTTCATATCCACTTCCGCCCGCGAATCCTCCTCGTAACAAAGATCGAGCATCAGCTCCCCGCCGACAATGCCGACGCTGGTGGCGGCCAGGAAGTCGTTCAACGGTATCGAGGAGATCATCCCCTTGGCCTTCAAGGTATTCATGGCGTCCGCCAGTGCGATGAAACTCCCGGTGATGGAGGCGGTCCTGGTCCCGCCGTCCCCCTGCAGGACGTCGCAGTCCATCCAGATGGTGCGCTCGCCGAACATCGTCATATCCGCTACCGATCGCAGTGACCTGCCGATCAGGCGCTGTATCTCGTAGGTCCTGCCGGAATCCTTGTTGCGCGGGATGCGTTTGCCGCAGGAACGCGGCAGCATACCGTATTCGGCGGTGATCCAGCCCTTGCCGCTGCCTTTGAGGAAAAGCGGCACCATCTCTTCTATGGAGGCGGTGCAGATCACCCGGGTATTGCCCAATTCTATCAGACACGAACCTTCCGCGTATTTATTACAGTTCCTGGTGACCGTGATGCCGCGCAGAGCTTCGGCCGTCCTGCCGTCTATCCTGGTAGCCATATATGACAAGTGTCCTTTCTCGGTGTTGTCCCGGCCGGTTTTCTACCGGCGCGTTCACAACCTTTTAAGTTTTCTCCCCGCGGCGTCTATAGCCACTATCAACGGGAAATCTTCAACTTCCAGCCGGTAGACCGCCTCCGGCCCCAGGTGCGGATAAGCCGCGGTTTCAGCCTTGCGCACCGACCTCGCCAGCAGTGCGCCGCAGCCGGCGTAAGTGACGAAATAAACCGCCTTGTTGCGTTTTATCGCCCTGAGCACTTCTTCCGAACGCCCGCCCTTGCCGATCATCGCGCTCACACCCGCCTCCAGCAGAAGAGGCGCGAAGGCGTCCATCCTGCCGCTGGTGGTCGGACCGCAGGAGCCGATGACCTTTCCTTCCGGAATCCCGGCCGGCCCGCAGTAATAGATCACGCAGGAAGAAAGGTCTATCGGCGGCTTCCCGCCTTTTGACAATGCCCCGGCGATCAGTTTATGCGCCTGGTCCCGCGCCGTGTAAACCGTCCCGCTAAGCAAGACCTGTTCACCGGCCTTGAGCCCGGCCAGTTTGTCTTTGGTGAGCGGGGTACGTAATCTTTTCATCATTGTGTTCCGTCAGAGCACCGCCGAGGCGCTTCGCAGGGCGTGACAGCTTATGTTCACCGCCGCCGGCAGTCCGGCGATATGCGTGGGAAAAGCTTCTATGTTCACCGCCAGGGCCGTGCATTTTCCGCCCAGCCCCATCGGTCCTATGCCGAGACGATTGATCCTGCTCAATATCTCTTTTTCCATCTTCCGCAGCAACGGATCCGGGCTGCGTCTGCGCGCGTCGCGCAGCAGCGACTTCTTGGCCAATAAACAGGCGGTGTCGGCGCCGCCGCCTATGCCGCAGCCGACGATGTACGGAGGACAGGCGTCCGCCCCGGCTCCGGCCACGCAGGAGACCACGTAATCCATCACCGCGCCGGCGCTCTCGGTGGGCCGGAACATCTTCAATCCGGTCTTGTTCTCCGAGCCGAAACCCTTGGGAAATACCGTGACGCTCACCCTGTTGCCCGGGACGATATCGGTATGGATAACCGCCGGGACGTAAGAGCTGCCGGCGCGCGACAAGGGATGCCGCACGACCGATTGCCGGCAAGAGGCGAAAGCGTAGCCGCGTTTCACGCCGTCGTTGACGGCCGCCTCCAGGCTCTTTCCGGTTATGAGGACGCCCTGCCCTATCTCCAGGAAAACGTAAGGCAGTCCGGTGTCCTGGCAGAGCGGCATTCGCTCTTCGGCGGCGGCGCGCGCGTTCTCCAGCACGGCATCCAGCGCCGCGGAGGCAAGCCCGTTCTTCTCGTTTTTGCGCGCGGAACGCAGCAGCTCCAGCACATCCTGTCTCAGGATAATATTGGCCCGCGCGCACAATTCCGCCACGGTGTCCGTTATCTTCGCCGCCGGTATCTTCCTCATCTGGCGGACCGTCCGTTCCTGCGCCCGTATTCGGCGCTGACGCTGGTGGTGATGCCGCCGCGGGCGTTGAACTGGGCCGAGATCCTCGCCCAGCGCGGTTTGCAGGCGGAGGTGAAATCATCCAGCATACGGTTCACCAGGTGTTCATGGAATATCCCGGCATTGCGGTAGAAAATGGTGTACATCTTGAACGACTTCAACTCCACGCAGAACTTCGCGGGGGAATATTCTATGCGGATGACCGCGAAATCCGGCAGACCCGTCTTCGGGCAGATACAGGTGAACTCCGGGATGTCCAGCTGCACCGTGTATATCTTCTCCGGGTATTTGTTCTCCCAGACCTCTATCTCCGGCGTCCTGAGCCGCCGGACATTTTCCTGCAGTCCTTCGTAAGTCGGCGAAACGTTCTTCTTCATCTTATCCCCGCGCTTTTATGCACCTGCGGTATGACGCAGGCGATTATACCTTTTGCGGCGCATACCGCCTTGAACTTCTCCATCTTCTCCCCGATCTTCCCGTGGGGCGACGCGCAGCTGTCCGGCTGCAGCACCAGGGTGTGCGCACGGTTGACGCCCTTCAGTAGGTCTATGGCCTTCAGGAGATCTGTCTCCAGTGTCCCTTCGCAGACCACCGCCTTAAGAAAAACCTCTTTATTGTCCGCCAGCGCCAGGAAACGCTTGTGTTCCTGCCAGAAATCCTGCTGCCCCGTGGAACTCGGCAGTTTTATGTCCATGGAAATGATGTCCACGAAATCCTGCACTTTCTCGTAAGCCTCCGGCAGGGTGCCGTTGGTCTCCAGGTAATTGACCACCCCGGCCATGCGGTTGAGGCGCATCACCGACTTCAGGAAATCGTGCTGCGTCAAAGGCTCACCCCCGGTGAAAGAGACCGAGTGGTAGCCCTTGGGATAAAGCTGCAATTCCAGGAACAGTTCCTCGGGTTCGTATTCCAGGAAAGAATCCGGTTTGGTGTCGCAGTACCGGCAATGCAGATTGCACCCGTAGAAGCGCACGAAGAGCTGGCGCTCGCCGAGGTAAATACCCTCCCCCTGCACGCTGTCGAAGACTTCCGAGATCTTCCCGCCCATTCGCACCTCCAGAATTACGATTATCCGGTAACGTATCGAGTATTGTGCCGGGAGTATCGGGCAATACCGCTTAATCCTGTTTCCAACACTCTATACACTATACTCACTACTCCGGACCGGAATTATTTCAACGCTCCGTCCTCTATCCCCGCCTCGGCGAAGCCTTTTGCCCGGTAGAGGCAGCTTTCGCATCTGCCGCACGGTCTCTTCCCGCCCTTGTAGCAGGACCAGGTGAGCCGGAACGGGACGCCGAGCTTGGAACCGAGGACCACTATCTCTTTTTTGCTCATACCCAGGAGCGGGGCGTTCAAACGCACCGGCCGCCCCTCGCAGCCCGCCTTTGTCCCCAGGTCGGCTGCGGCCTGGAACGCCTCGAAGAACTCCGGGCGGCAGTCCGGGTAACCGCTGTAATCCTGGTCGTGCGCGCCGATAAAGATGTCGCCGGCCTTCTCGGCCTCGGCGATCGAGAGCGCGCAGCTCAAGAAAACGATGTTCCTCGCCGGCACGTAAGTGGCCGGGATAGCGCTCCCGTTCTTTCTCAAGCCGCGGGTCAAAGAAGCGTTCCCGCGCATAAGCGCCGAGCCCTTGTCCGAGAGCCTGAGTTTGACGCCGCGCAGGCGGCACCCGGCGGCCCTGGCCAGACGCGCCGCGGCGGAAGTCTCTTTTGCGTGCCTCTGCCCGTAGTCGAAACACAGGCAAAGGCAGTCGAAACCGCGCTTCAGCGCCAGGTAAAGCGTCACCGCGGAATCCATCCCGCCGGAAAGCAATACTACCGCGCGTTTTTTACTCATAATAAGTGGCCGAGGAATTCTCCGACTCCCAGACGCGCACGGAACTCAGGCCGGGCACGGTTTTTTTCAAAGAAGCGTAGATATACCCGGCGATGTTCTCCGAGGTCGGGTTGACCTCCCGGAAATACGGCAGCTCGTTCAGATATTTATGGTCGAGCCCGGAGAGCAGCCCCTCAAGCTCCTGTTTCAGCGTCTTGAAATCCATGACCATGCCGCAGGAATCCAGGCCGGCGGCGGTCACGGCGGCTTCCACCTTCCAGTTATGCCCGTGCAGCGACTCGCATTTGCCTTTGTATCCGCGCAGATTGTGCGCCGAGCTGAAGTGCCCTTCCACCTTTATCGTGTACATTGGCCGGTCCCCTGTCCTGGTTAGAACGTCACCACTTTGCTGACGTCGTCGACCTTTTTCCCCAGGAAGCGTTTCGCCAGGCTGCTGAACCACTGGGGATTGTCGCTGACGCAGAACCTGCTCCTGCCTCTCTCCGCCCCGGAGTTTAGTTCCCCGTCGGCGGCGAGTATCTTCTTCACCTCTATGGCCACCTGCTTGGCCGAATCTATCAGCGTCACCTCCGGGCCGAGCACTTTCTTGAGCATCGGTTTCAGCAGGGGATAATGGGTGCAGCCCAGCACCACGGTGTCCACCCCGGCCTTTTTAAGCGGCTGCATATAATGCCTCACCACCTTTTCCACCACTTCCCCGTCCAGCCAGCCCTCCTCCACAAAAGGCACGAAGAGCGGACAGGCCAGCGCGGTCACTTTGACCGCCGGGTCCAGATGCTTGATCTCCTTCTCGTAGGCGCGGCTCTTGATGGTGCCGGCGGTGCCGATGACCCCGATGCGCTTGCTGCGCGTGGCGTAAAC
>CAZAVF010000056.1:0-7799 GCA_964488935.1 uncultured Planctomycetales bacterium
GGGGATATCACCGTGCTGGGGGTAGCCAGGAGCAATTTCGACCTCTCGAACGGAAACGCCGGGGATAAAGAGAACGACCAGTCGAGTTTCTTCGCCACCCAGACCAGGGTCAGGATCGACAGCGACCTGACGGACAACGTCACCGCTACCTTGCGTCTGATCAACGAAAGAAGCTGGACAGGGGAAGATAACGCTTCTACCGACATCGACCTTGACCTGGCCTATGTCACGCTGAAAGAGTTCCTTTATTCGCCCCTCTCCTTGAAGATCGGGCGTCAGGAACTGCGTTTCGGCAACGCCCTGGTCATCGGCGCCACCAACACCTACAGCGCCACCAACACCTACAGCGCCACCGTGCTGAACGGTCTGCCCGCTGATTTAAGCGCGCGCAAATCGTTCGACGCCTTAAGGGCCACCTTGAACTACGATCCTCTGGTGGTGGATACTTTCTACGCCAAGATCGACGAAGGCGTCTCTACGGACAACGACGATACCGATCTCTACGGCGTCAACGCCGCCTATGATTTCGGGACCAAAGGCGCGAAGGCCGAAGCCTACGTGTTCAGCAAGAACGATTCCAGCGCCGACAAGAACGACATCACCAACACGTTCGGGACATTGCTCTCGGCGGAAATGGTGGAGAACCTGAGCACCTCGCTGGAAATCGCCTATCAGAACGGCAACGACAGGTCTCTCGGGAAACACCGCAACGCCTGGGCGATGCAGGCCATGGCCGATTACACGCTGGCCGACGTCTCCATGAAACCCACCGTTGGTCTCGGTTACACTTATCTCTCCGGAGACAAGGATACCAACGACAGCAAGAACAAGGCCTGGAATTCGATGTATTATGACCAGGCGTTGAACAATATCACGTATGCCATACTGCCTTTCAGCAACCTTAAGGTCGTCAACGTCAAAGGCGGGTTGAAACCGATGGAAGATATTTCCCTGTCGGCGGTATATGGATATTATATGCTGGACAAAAAGGTAGCCGACGGTGACACCTTCGGCGGTTATTCCATGACCAGCAAGAAATCCCTGGGCAACGCCCTGGATATCACCGCTACATACGACTACACCGAAGACGTGCAGTTCGGCCTGACCGCCGGAATGTTCGCTCCCGGAAAAGCGTTCGCCAGCAGCAACGACCGCACGGCGACGCAGTTGATCGGTTCCATGAAGGTCTCCTTCTAAGGAACAGTCACATCAATGGACCCCTCGGGAGAAGCGATTCTCCCGGGGGGTTTTTTTAAAACTCCCCGCGCGATACAGCCGAGATCCTTATTTTTTTGTTTCCTCCCATAAGGCAGGGAGGCGGGAATTTTGAAGTTGTTGCTTTTGCTCTTCCCTGAACCCGGGACCTGACGCTCGGAACCTTTCTTCACAAAAAATATGCTTAACCTGTCCTTCATTTACCATATGCACCAGCCCTATTACGTCAACCTGTTGACCAGGGAGACGGAATTGCCGTGGGTAAGGCTTCACGGCATAAAAGACTATCTGGACATGGTGCAGATCCTGGCCAAGTACCCCCGCATGCGCCAGACGTTCAATTTCGTCCCGTCCCTTCTTGAACAGGTGGAATCTTTCGTGGATTCCTCGGTAAAGGACAGGTTCATAGATATGACGATGCGGCCGGCAGATTCCCTAACGGAAGGTGAGAGGCACTTCCTGCAGGAAAACTTTTTCATGATCAACGCCGAGAACTGCATCGCGAATCACCCGCGTTATTACGAGCTTTTCCTGAAAAAACAGTCCGGTAAGCATTTCTCCGCCGTTGATTACCGCGACCTTCAGATGTGGTTCAATCTGGCCTGGTTCGACCCCACTTTCCTGCAGGAGCGTCCGGCGCTCAGGGATTTGATACGGAAAGGACGCGGTTTCAGCGAATCGGATAAGCCGCCTATGATAGAAGAACAGCGCCGTATACTCGCGGAGATCATTCCCGCCTACCGCAAGTTCTCGGAGAGCGGTCAGGTCGAGGTCATACTCAGTCCGTATTATCACCCCATACTGCCGCTGCTCTACAACAGCAACGTCGCCAGAGAGGCTAATCATAAAGTATCCCTGCCGTCGCGCGGTTTTTCCTATCCGGGCGACGCCGAAAGACAGGTCCGGGAGGCGGTGGATTTCTATACGCGGCGTTTCGGCCGTCCGCCAGTGGGGATGTGGCCTTCCGAAGAGGCCGTCTGCGACCACATTCTGCCGATCCTGATCAATAACGGTATCAAATGGATCGTCAGCGATGAAGCGATGCTTTTCCGTTCTTTCGGCAGAAAGAAAAGGGACACGGCCCTTCTTTACCAGATGCACACGGCTGAAAAAGAGGAGGGACACATACACCTGACTTTCCGCGACAGGAACCTCTCCGATCTCATAGGTTTCACCTATCATAAGTGGGACCCGAAGGACGCGGTCTCCGACTTCATGCGCCACCTGGAGAACACGGCGGAAGCTTTCAAGGACAGGGACATACTGGTAACCATCGCCATGGACGGGGAGAATGCCTGGGAATATTACAAGAAGGACGGGCATCCGTTCCTGAATCTGCTTTACGAGCGTCTTTCTGACAGCAAGGTGGTCCGGACGGTGACGGTGGAAGATTATCTACGGCAGAATATCCCGAAAAGCAGGATACGGCGGCTGGCGGCCGGATCATGGATCTACGGGGAATTCGGGAAATGGATAGGGAACCAGTACAAGAACAAAGCCTGGGAGTACCTGGCGGAGGCGAGAAAAGAGCTGGATGCCTTTCTGCTCTCCGGTGCGGGCTCCGAAAAGGACAAGGAAGCCGCATGGAAACAGATGATGATCTGCGAGGGAAGCGACTGGTTCTGGTGGTACGGGGATTACCAGTATGACTTTGACCGCCTCTACCGCGTGCACCTTTCCAATTTCTACGTTATCATAGGAAAACAGCCTCCGGAATACCTGGAGCGTTCGCTGTATTCCGGTCCCGGCTAAAGAGTTGACACCCGCCGGGTTTTATGCTATATAAAATATGCAAATCATGGAAAAGAAAGATATCTACGAACATCTGGCAGAGATATATCTTGATGCCTCGCTGACGAAAAAGAAGAAGCCGCGCAAGCGCGGTCTCAACGGTGCCGCCGGCTGGATACTGGGCGGGGCCGCCGTTCTCTGCGCGATCATCGCCGTTATTTTTCTTGGGCCGCATAAAAAAGCGCCCGTATCCGAAAATGCATTGTTGCTTTCCAGCAACAATCCTGTTAAGATAACATATAATCTTTCGGCGGGCAGCAAAGAATTGTCCACGTTGTCCCTTAACGGTCTCGATCTGCGTTCTTACAAGTCGCTGGTCCTTAACGCGAGATCGGACGCCCCGGCCGGTTCCATGCCGGCGGTTGCCGTCGAGATACAGAATAAAACCGGGGAAACAGGCCTTGTTTATATAAGGGATGCCGGCAGGAAATGGCAGCAATACGAGATCCCGTTCTCTGACTTCAAGCCCGGGTTAAGCGACTGGTCGCGCATTAAATCCCTGACATTCATAGTGGAAGAATGGAACAGTCCCCGAAAAAAAGGGGTTGTGTACATTGATAATATAAAGTTCCTTCGCTGAGCAAACCTAACGGGAGGGTGCACAAATGAGGATCATTTCGGTTACCAACCAGAAGGGTGGTTGCGGCAAGACGACAACGGCTGTGAACCTTTCCGCGTGCCTGGCGGCAAACGGCAAGAAGGTGCTGCTCCTGGACCTGGATCCTCAGGCCCATGCCACTCTCGGGCTGAATATCCGCAGCGAAGCCAGCATTTACAACGTGCTCTCGAAGATATCCGGCAGGAAAACCTCCCTTGAAGCGATAATCAAGAAAGTCACTCCCGGTTTCGACATCGCCCCCTCCGCCATAGTCCTCAGCACCCTGGAACAGGAACTGGCGGGGGAGATAGGCAGGGAATCCCGCCTTTGGGAGGTACTGCAGGAAAACAAACAACTTGCCCGCTACGATTACCTGATCATAGACCTGCCTCCGAACCTGGGAATACTCACCGTAAACGCCATACGGGCGTCGTCGGAAATAATCATCCCGGTGGAAGCCAGCCGTTTTTCACTTGAAGGGGTAAACCAACTGCTGAAGATCATAGAGCTCATCAAGGACAGGCTGAACCATAATGTTTCATACAAGATACTGGTGACGAATTTCGATTCCCGCCTGCGGCATTCATTCTCCATGCTGGACAGGATAAAGGATTCTTTCAAAGAGAACGTCTTCGGCACGATCATCCACGTCAACGTAAAACTCAAAGAGGCGCAAAGTTACGGTTCGCACATACTCAGTTACGATAAATACAGCAGGGGAGCAAAAGATTATTTCACCCTCTCGCGCGAGATGATATCGGGAAGCGGCATGGAAACGCCGTCCGCGGAAGAAAAAATGGCCTCCCTGGACAAGAAGATGAAAGAGAGCATAAAAGAGAACATGCCGCGTCTGCGGGAAGTGGTGTTCTCCATGTCCTGTCCGGAGGCCAGGGAAGTGCACGTGGCCGGTGATTTCAACCGCTGGCAGATATCGGAAAACAGCAGGATGAGCAGGAATGACGGGAAATGGTTCAAGAAAATGACCCTGGAACCCGGCGCATACCATTACCGTTTCGTGGTGGACGGGACCTGGATGGATGATCCGGATAACCCGCGGAAGGAAACAAATCCCTTCGGGCAGACTAATTCCCTGCTTAACATAAAGTAAAAAGCGAAATATACTATGAACGCCAAACCTGAACAGGAGAACGAGATACTGGAAGGCAAGATATACGCCGTGATGGCTTATTGGTTCTTTTTGTGTATTATACCTTTCGTTTTAAAAAAGGACAATAAGTTCGCGGTCTTTCACGGACGCCAGGGACTGGTCCTTTTTATTTTCCTTTCGGCCGGGTTCCTCTTCAGCATATTGCCTTTAATAGGAGTTCTTTTCTACAAACTTACCCTTTTCATCTATATGTTATGCCTGTTGTTCGGCACCGTGCAGTCCCTGCGCGGTAAATACAGCAGGATCCCGGTCATTTACCAGGTATCGCAAAAGATCAACATTTGATCCTCTTGACCATAAATCCCCGGGTTCAGGCCGGGGAAGTTCCATTCCGCGCGGGGGAGAGGGGTCGATCCCGCTACGGAAGCAGGAAAAGGCGTTAGCGCGTGTTTACGCCGGTTTTTCCGATGACAAGGAGGGATATATGAGACTTTCCGAGATCGAGAACAAGGCCAGACAAGCCGGTATAAAAGACACCTGGAGATATTCCAAGAAAGAATTGATCCACCGTATCCAGAAACAGGAGGGAAATTTCGACTGTTTCGATACTTCTGCCAAACAAAGCTGCATTCAGACCTTGTGCTGCTGGCGAAGTGACTGCATAAAATAGCCGCGGTAAGGTAGGGCTTCCCAGGTTATTCCATAAAACGAAGCAAAAGTTAGTTTTTGCGCTTGATTGTGGCTAAAGGCAATGTTATAATTGAAATGCTTTTGAAATACTTTGCAAAAGAGGTTGTCTAATCTACGATTGCCATCCCAAATGGCACAGCCACGGATCGTATGATGACGAAACAAAAAAACATAATTTCCATTGCAATACCGGTATCTCTTTCTATAGCGAAAGAGGGATACCGGTTATTTTTTTGGAGCAACCATAAAAAGAGAGGACAAGATGAGTAAAAAACCGGCAATAATTCTGCTTTTGATCGCGGCGCTGATCTCGGGCGTAATCTGCTGCCAACGGACATGTTACGCCGCCGAAGGGATCGCGGGTTTCTCAACGACCCAGGACGCAGCTGCCCAAAATACCTATAAAAAGGTAGGCACGGGATACGTTTTGGCCAGCACCTCGACAAGCGATTCAACCGAGGCGGCCATAACTTCGGTGGAAGCAACCGACCAGGACGGCAACGACGTGACGGTGGACATAGCCGATGTCTCCGGCCTGACATCCGACTGGCTTACCGCCGCCGGCTATGACGCGGACACAAGCACGGTAAAAGTGACGCTGGACGACAGCGGGGCCGTTACAAAACTCAGCGTATACAACGAGGACGGGGACCTTGTCTGTTCCTATAATCCAGACTCGCACCAAATGAGCTTTTACTACACCAGCGGGGACCTGAAAGGCAAGATCGAATATATCACAGCCGAATCCACCCGCGATTACACCTGGCGCTATTCCGATTACGACAGGGAGGACCCGGGAAAGGGAACCGACGGGCATAATATCAGCCAATATTATAACTACGACAGCGACGGCAATCTCACTTCCGTGGAATATTTCACCTGGACAGCCGGCAACAGCCCGAGGAGAGGCGATGCCGCGATGTATTCGCGCTATATGTACAGAGTCGATACTTATGCGGACGGCGAGCTGACGGACACCACATATTACAACGATCCCCGCCCGACCTACTGGGACCCGACGCTGACCGGGACCGTGGTCCAGGACTCGGAAGGCCGCTATTTTCTCAAGGCGGACGACGGGACCATGTATCTTTTGACCACGACTATGGACGGTTTTGACGCCGACGGAGATAATACTTCCGGCGCCGACGAGATGTCGGAGATAGACTGGTCGGAATATGTGGGCGAGACAATAACCGTGCGCGGACAACAGATCACCGATTCCAACAACAACGAGATCGACATTTACTACGAAGGCGAGCAGGCGCAGGGATTCGAGGTCGTGGATATCGTCGAGGACGGCGAAACACTTATAGACGGCTGGGAGGACATCGCGGAGGCCGTAGACGAAGCCTGGGCGTCGTTGAATACGACCTTCACCAAGGTAGAGGACGAGACCGACGTCAATATCAGCTACGCGAGGTTCTATTCCGTGCTGGCCGGCGTACTCAAGGAGAAAGGGCTCACGTCTTCCGACATAAGCAAATACGGTGACGCGGGGATGCAGGCGGCCTGGGCGGCGCAAGGGTACACGAGCGCGTCCTCGCTCAGCTCGCAGTCCCTGAGTTATCTGGATAGCGGCGACTGGTCGATGAGCTTGGCCTTCGCGGTAGAGATACTGACCCATTACACGGATACCGCGGACACTCAGGAGGCGGCGCTCTCCGCATATCCGGAGGACGAAGATGCCAACTCGGAACTTAACGCGGTCGGCATAGCCCACTGGGTATTGGCGAACTATTATGCGAATCTGGGGAACACCGATAAAGAAACAGAACACCTGAACGCCATAATCGACAGCTATAAATATTCGTATATGCTCAGCACATCGGATAACGAAACCTGGCTGAAAATAGCGGAAAGAGCCCAGGAAATGCTTGACGCGCTTAACGATTGACGCGCACAGATAAAAAAGCCTCTATAGCCAAGCTTGTAAAAGCGCCGGAACATTATAAGAATCCGGCAAAACGGCTAAAGAGGCTTTTTCTTTGATAAACATTGCAATACCGCGCGGCCTGTGCTATAAAAGCCAAAAGGAGGAAATATGCTCTCACGAACGTTCATGGTGGCAACGGTATTATTATCCACATATCTTTCAGTATTGCCGGCGGGGATCCTTCGCGCGGCAGAACCGCAGACAGAAGATCAGATGCTGGAATCTTTCCAAACGCATAAAATAAGCGTGGAAGGGGAGCTTATAAAACTGAAAATGCGGGAATCGGACGAACCGGCGACACCCTGGGAAGAACTGGGAATAAAGACACCGGATGGAAAAATTTTCATCCTGATCGGAAAATTAGTCAAGGATATCCGCAAGGATGTCGGCAAAATGTATGTTATAAAAGGGAACACAAAGCCCGCTATGATAGTAAAGAAAGAGCCGGTTACGGTCATTCA
>CAZAVF010000056.1:7899-9300 GCA_964488935.1 uncultured Planctomycetales bacterium
AGCCACGGATCGTTTGATGACAAATTTTACATTTATAATTTGTTATTGCTATGCCGGTATATTCCTCAGTAATGGCTAGGAGGAATGCCGGTTATTTTTTTGCAACCAATGATAGATATAGAAGGAGGAAAGTGATGAAAATCTTTACAGTGATCACTCTATTATTCGCAGCCGTCATATCGTTGGGAACATGCACGACCGTTTCCTCAAGTTATGCCGCCGATGCTGTCAGTGGAAAGATCACTGTCCAGGATGCGGCCGGCACAGCAGCAACCTTAAAAAAAGTCTCGGAAAGTGCTGCAACAGTGACATCGGAGAATACATTTACCTCAAAAGCCGGAGAAACATTAACTTTTACCAACTACAGTGATGGAAGTCATCAACTTATATTTACCGACTCCGAAGGTAATGAAACGACGCAAGATTTAGCTGACGGAACTTCTGTGGGGATAGACGGATCATATTGGCAATCAGATTCATCGGGAAACGCCGTCGTGGGATATGCAAGTACGGGAACGGGTAATACCGCGGCGTCCTCTGCGATATACGGCATAGACAGCACAACGTTGAGAACATCCACACCGGGCTATACTTATAGCGCTTCAACTCCTGCTAACTCAGTGGGGTCGATCATAAACGGTGCCGCATATGCGGCACCTACAACCAATACAAGTTATATAACAAATGCCGTCACGGAAGGTTGGACTCTATCGCCGTACACCAGTGATACGGGAATAGAGACAGGGTCTACAACCAGCGATACGGGAGGATGGACGATAGTGCCGTACATCGGAAATGCGGGTTGGCAAGCAGTGCCATACACCGGTACTACGGGAATAGAGATCGGGTCTACAACCAGTGATGCGGGAGGATGGACGATAGCGCCATACACCGGTACTACAGGAATAGAGATAGGGTCTACAACCAGTGATGCGGAAGGGTGGACGGCTGGTATCGTACATCGGTAATACGGGTTGGAGTAACGTCACCAACGCCAATTTAATACAAAAGGAGTAGTTCTATGAACACAAAAAAACATGCAAATATCATGTTGAAGGGACTGTCGATCCTGTTTGCCCCCGCATTAATCATCATCACTATCAATGCGCAAGCGGCGGCCAACCCTGCGAGAGCCTTATTGACTGCGGCCGGGAACAGGGATTATAAAACGGCAAGCAGTATACTGTTGGGATGCGGATTCCAACCCATGGGAAAAAACCCGGCTAGGGCATTGCTTGAAGCAGCTGGAAACCAGAATTGGAAAGCGGTCAGCAGCATTTTGTCATCGTGTGGCTTTGATATGTCGGGAAGAAACACCACCGCTTATAAGGCAGAGGAAGCTGCTGTTACCCATACGGCAAGCACTACGGTAAACAATACCGCAAACATTAATACCACGGC
>CAZAVF010000057.1:0-8625 GCA_964488935.1 uncultured Planctomycetales bacterium
CGCCGGAGGCTTCCTCGCCGGAGGCTTCCCCGGCGGGGGTATCCTCCGGTACCGCCGGCAGTGGCACGCTAAGCGTCAGTCTTGAGGAGAAACCTTTCATAGGGCGCGGTACCGCCGCCGACGGGATGCCGTTATCCACCAGATGCGGAGTCAACAGCACCACCAGTTCTTTACGGTTATGCTCCCGCGAGGTGCTGCGGAAAAGGGCCCCCAGGAAAGGGATATCCCCCAGCAGCGGTATTTTCCTGAGCGTGGAGGATTCCTCCTCCCTGTTCAGGCCGGCGATGAGCAGAGTGACCCCGTCCTTGAGCATTACCGTGGTCTCGGTCTCCGAAGTGCTGACCACCGGGACCTGCGTCACCTTCCCCTCGGATATGATGTCCTCCCTACGGGAGGAGCTCACCTCCGGATGTATGCGCATCCGCACGCAGCCTTCGCCGTTGATGAAAGGGGTCACGAAAAGTTTTATCCCCACGTCGATGAAATTAACGCTCTGGGCGGATATGCTGTCGTCGCTCTCCAGCACCGAGATGGAGGAGGTTATATAAGCGTCCTTGGTCCCCACCATGATCTTGGCCTCTTCGTTATTGAGGACCATTATGCGCGGGCTGGAGAGTATGCGCACCCTGCCTATGGTGCGCAGCATATCTATGACCGCCTTATACTGGCCGGGTTCCTGCGGCGAGATCTGTGGAGTGCCGATCAACAAACGGTCCGCCGTGCCCAGGGGCAGCTGCCCGCTGACGCGAAAATGCTTGTTGATCCAGTAATCCCAATCCACCCCCATCTCGAATTTGTCTTCCGGACTGATCTCGATTATCTGGGCGTCTATCAGCACCTGGCGCGGTTTTTCGTCGAACGCCGAGACGAGCGCCGCGAACTCCGCGAGGCGGAGCGGATAGTCTGTGACCGCGATCTTGTTGCTCTCCTCGTCCACGCGCAGTGAACCGCAGCCGGGGGTCAGCCTATCCTGCAGTTTGGAGGCGAGTTTTGCGGCGCGCGCGAAACTCAGGGCAAAAACCCTGGTCTCCGTGCCGGGGATATCCGCCTGCCGGAGGTACTCCAGCATCTGGGCAAGCCTGGGGCGGTCGTCCACGATCAGCAGTATGTTGGAGACGTTATCCGCGACCACCCTGCCCTGCGGCGATTTGATCTGCAGGAGCTGATCCACAAGGCTCCTGGCGGAGGCGTATCTCAATTTCACGGTCGCCCGGCCCAGCCCGGAATTGTATCTCTCCCCGTGCAGCGCCTCGTATTCCCTCTGGGTAAGCACGCGGCATATCCCGTCCCTGCGCTCGCAGGCAAGGTCGTTGGACATCAATATCAGCTCGAAAGCCGCCTCGGGCCCGACATCCCTGACAAAAAGCGTGGTCTTCCCGCGCACCGCGCCGCCGATGACGATGTTCATCCCGGCCTTCTCCGCCACTTCCCGCAGGGCCGTCGTGATATCGGCATCGTTCATCTCCAGGGTGATAAGCCCGCCTTCGTCCCGCGCATCGGCGCCGGTGATGCCGGAAGCGTAAAGACAAATGAACAGCGGAAAACAGGTGATCCTAAAAAGAAAGCTCATACAGCTTATCCCCCTTTGACAGAATGGCCCTGCCTTTCATAACGCGTTCAAGCCTGAACCCGTTGATCTGCTGCCCGGGATAAAGACGGAACTCCCTGCCGGAAGACGTATCCCGCAGGAAAGCCGCCGGTTTAGCGCCCAGTATCACGCCGGTAAGTTTCAGGCCCCCGCTTCCGCCGTCTTCCCCGGCCGCCGCGGCGGGGAGCGCTTCGGTTTCCATTTGCCCGGCATCGCGGAACAAACGGCCGCAGCCGGTATCACCATTTTTAAGAGCCTCCCGGACGGGACGCGAAAACAGCTCAACGGCATTCAAAGGGTCGCTGCCGGCGTTGACCGGGAGGTCTCTGGCCGAGGAAACGGTAAACCTGGCCCTGAGCCGTCCGCCATCCCGGGCCGGCAGGTCTATACGCGCTTTCTCTATGGTAAAGACATAAAGAGACCTTTCAAGCTCCGAGACGAACGACAGCAATCCTGCTTCATTACCGGATATTTCCGGCTCGAGCACGACCGTCCCGGGAACGGACCGGGAAACGCCGGCGCGCAGAGAAACCACCCTGACCCCGCAGCAGCCGGCAAGACGCTCCAGTTCTTCCGCGGCGGAAGCGGCGTAAGAACGGACCGTTCCCCCGGCGGCAAAAGAGGACACGGTCCCCTTCAAAGAAAGCAAAGAACTCAAAGCGGCGTATTTCCTTCGCGCATTGAACAGTTCCTTTCTTGCCGAGGCGTAAGAGCCGGCGTAATGGTAAATACAGGCGGCCGATAGAAGAACGGCGGCCGCGCACGATAATAAAGCTCCGCGGGCTGATCCTCCGACAAAAACCGGCAGTGATTCCGTCGAATTGCTCAGGACAGGCGACCGCGGTTTCCCAAAGCGGAGTATTGCGTTGTCCTTCGAAATCTTAAAAGAAGGAAACGGCCAAAATCTCATCCGCGCCATAAATGGCGCGGTTTTCCGGCCGCGTATGTATAAACATATGCTGCGGACCGCGGACGCTGCTTTCATTTGACCCACTCCCCGCTGAAGATTATGCTCCCTGACGGAACGGAGCGGTCCATCCTGAACTCCCCGGTTTTCCAGGAACGCAAGACCGGATTGCCGGAAACCGCCGGAACGAATTCTTTTAAGGAGTCCCAGCCGGACTGGCGGCCTTTAAGAATGATCCTTCTCCCCCTTTCATAAACGAACCCGTCCAGCAATACTATGCCGTTGCTGCCGGCAGCCTCTCTTATTCCCGAGAAGAGCCCCGAAAGGCTTTCTTCCCGCGCCGATTCACGTTCCCGCAAAATAAAGGTCCTCTTGCCGGCCTCCAGGATAGGCAGGGCGTCCCTTTCCATCTTCTCCAGTTGAGCTGAAAGGGCGCGCGTTCTCTGCCTCACTCTGCCGGACAGAAGGCTTGAATATACCGAAACAGCCAGAGTCAGGACCGCGGCGGAGACGATGAAACCGGCGGCGCGCCGTCTCAGGATACCGGCGGACCTCCGCGCTTTTGTCTCCGGCAGCGAGAAATCTCCGGGACCTTCATACCGTCCCTTCTCCGACTCCAGACCAAGCCCTATGAGAGGAACGTAGAAAATAGCGTTACCATCCTTTCCACCCGTTCCGCCCCGGCAGCGCGCGCCGGCGAGTGCGCCGCCGCAGGGGATGATCTCCACCTTTACCCCCATAAGCCTGGAAATCTCCGCCGCCGCGTCTCCCGCGCCGGACCACCCTGGGCGGGCCAGCAGACAGATCTCCCCGACCCGGCCTCCATCCACCTCCCCGGAATAATAATCCAGGACCGCGCGCGTCTCGGCGGCGAGGATACCGAAATAATTTCCCGAAGCCGGGACGCTGAAACTGCGGGCGTAAACCGGGACCCCGGCATTCAGCAGGACCGCATCACAGGAATGCCGGTACGGGACCAATACCAGGGACACCTCCTGGCTCCGGCCGTGTATCTCCCGGAAGACCCCGGCAACGCCGCGGGTGGAAAGATAAAAATATATGTTGTCCCGGGGGAGGAAAC
This sequence comes from uncultured Planctomycetales bacterium, assembly GCA_964488935.1. Taxonomy (GTDB): domain Bacteria; phylum Omnitrophota; class Gorgyraeia; order Gygaellales; family Profunditerraquicolaceae; genus Undivivens. Next base: position 3,577 of record CAZAVF010000057.1, read on the forward strand.
CGAAAAGACGGCAGTATCTGGATATCTCGGCCCGGCTTGCCGCAATAAGGCTTACCAGAGTTCCGGAACTCCTGTCCCGGCCTATCACCTCGCATACGGAAACCACCTGCTCCTCGGGAAGGAACATCAGCCGGCCGGCATGCAGGCGGCCCGCCTGCTCTATTTCACGGGCGGAATTCGAAGGGATCCTGAGATGTTTCCATGTTACGCGGTTCCGGGGCAGGGAAACGATCAGACGTTCGGGGACGATCGGGACCAGTCTGTTTATGGCGGATTGTATGTCGCGGGAGAGTTCGGCGTCGGTGGCGCGCAGCGGCAGGCGTTCTTCGGCCAGCAGGCATAAAAACCTCTTGCGGCTCCTGCGGCGCGAGAGACCCGCTATCCTTAAACAGGAGTCTTCCAACTGGCAAACAAGGACCCCGCTCGTCTTTTTTCTCAAACAGTCCCAGAGAGTTAAAAGAAAGTGGAGCCCCTCGGGCTAATCCTTCGACAAGCTTCAGTAGTGAGCCTGTCGAACTGCTCAGGACAGGCGCCCGCGGCTCCTTCTATTTTCCGGCGAAGCCAATGCTTCGCCGGTACACAGCGTTTATTCGGCTGACTGCTTATTCCGGCGACCTCCCCGAAGCCTACCCCCATTCATCCCCGGGTTAAAACCCGGGGATTCCTGGGCTAGGGGATTGAACCGGCGCGAGGACATAACGAGATGTATATGTTCTGCGGGGCGCCCCGGGAAACCCCGGTTCCCCCGTTATGCGAAAAAACTAATCCGATAATATACGGCAGATCGTCTCCCCCACGGAGAGCGTATCCCCGCAGGAGACCGTTAACGTGTCTATCCTGCCGGAACACGGTGACGGGACGTTGAATGCGGCTTTATCGGCGGTGAGCTCAAGCAGATCCGCGTCCTTTTCCACCATATCGCCGGGTTTGCAGTAGATGAAAGTTACCCTGGCTTTTTCGATCCCCGCGCCCAGGTACGGGACTTTCACTTCTATGTTCATTTACCGGTCTCCTCGATCCTTATGCCGCGCGGCCAGAAAACCCCGAGAAATGATCTCTGCATTTCCGCCAGCAGGCGGGAATAAACGTATTCGCGCCCCTCCGGGGCCTCCTCCTCGAGACAGGCCATCTTTATGTCCATCCCGCAGGGCCTGATAAGCGAATACGGCTGCATGTCGTCCCTGCGTATGTTGACCGACAACCCGTGAAAAGAGACCCACCTGCTGAAAGCGACCCCTATCGAACATATTTTACGGTTGTCGGTCCAGACGCCGGGAAAACCTTCCCTGCGGGAAGCGGCGACACCGAAATTCCCCAGGAACCCAAGCACGCACTCCTCCAGCCTGCCTATGAACCAGGCTATGTCCCTGCCCAGGCAGGCCAGATTGAATACCGGATATACGGTAATCTGGCCCGGCCCGTGATACGACACGCCTCCGCCGCGGTTGACCTGGCGCAGGTGTATATTCATCTCTTTGAGGGTCCGGTAATCCACCAGTATGTCGGAAGCGCGGTGAGAGGTGCCGCAGGTGATCACCGGATGATGGGAACAAAAGATGAGAAAATGCATACCGGGATTTACGGAGGCTTCGGACAGGCATTCCTTCTGCACCTGCAGTGATGCGTCGAAGCTTGTCCGGCCGAGATCGATGACGCGCAGCACCTCTTTCATAAAGAAGGCCTTTCCCGAGCAATGCGTTTGCGGTTCAATTTCGGATCATTTACTGATACGATTTACCGTCTCTTTAAAGCGCTATTCCCGAAAAAAGCTTCTTTAATCCCTCGGCCGACGCGCGTAGTCTGCCGCTTTCCGCCGCGTCAAGCTCCAGCTCTATTACCTCCTGCACTCCCGAGCGCCCTATGCGGCACGGCACTCCTATGCACATACCGCGCAGGCCGTATTCGCCCTCCAGCATAAAGGAAACGCCTCTTACCCTGCGGCTGTCCATGACCACCGCCTTGACCAGATCGCAGATCGCGGCCGACGGGGCTATATACGCGCTCCCGCTGCCGAAATAAGAAACGATCTCCTGCCCGCGGCCTACCGTGCGTTTCACCGCTTCTTCAACGGCGCTGCCGTCCATCGATCCGCTCAGCGGTTTGCCGTTTATGGTGGTGAAACGGGGCAGCGGTATCATTCCTTCCCCGTGGCTGCCGATCACGCGGGCGTCTATGGACGAGACCGGGGCCCCGGTCATCTCGGACAGGATATTGGCGAAACGCGAGGCGTCCAGCGTCATCCCCATACCGAAGACCCTGCCCCGGCCGAAACCGGTGACGCGCAGCGCGAGGGCCGTCATCAGGTCCAATGGATTGGTGACGACGATAAGCACCGCCCCCGGCGCCGAATCTTTTATCTTCAGGCAGGCCTCTTTCAATATGGCGGCGTTCCTGTTCAAAAGGTCCTCGCGGGTCATTCCCGGCTTGCGCGCAAGCCCGGCGGTGAATACCACTATATCGGAACCCTGCACCGCGGAAATGTCCCCGCAGCCGGAGACCCGGCAGTCGTAACCGAGGACGTTACCGGCGTCGTTGATGTCTGCAGCCTTGCCTTTGGCCAGCCCCTCCGCGATATCCACAAGCACGACGTCGCCCAGGCGCTCCTGCGCGATGCGCATGGCGGCCGTGCCGCCCACGTTCCCGGCGCCTATGACTGATATCTTCATGATCTTAAGCCCTCTTCATGGCGGCGATCACCGCGTCCGCCATCTGCGACGTCCCCACGCTCGACGGATCGTCCCTCTCCGCCTTCAGATCGTAGGTGACGCTCTTTCCCTCCGCGATCACCAGGCGGACGGCTTTTTCAAGCCTGTCCGCGGCGTTGTCCTCCCCCATATGCCTGAGCATCAGCGCCCCGGAAAGTATCATAGCCGTGGGATTCACCTTGTTCATGCCGGCGTATTTCGGGGCGGAACCATGCACAGCCTCGAATACGGCGTAATCTTCCCCGACATTGGCGCCAGGGGCCACCCCCAGGCCGCCCACCAGCCCCGCGGCGAGATCGGAAAGGATGTCGCCGTAGAGGTTAGGCAGAACCAGCACGTCGTAATTGCGCGGGCGCTGCACAAGCTGCATCGACATATTGTCCACTATCGCTTCCTCGAAGTCCACCCGTCCTTCGTACTCCTGCGCCACTTCCCTTGCCGTCCTGAGAAAAAGTCCGTCGGTGAACTTCATTATGTTCGCCTTGTGCACGGCGGTGACCTTCCTGCGCCCGTATTTCAGGGCGTACTCGAAAGCGTAGCGCACGATGCGCTGCGAGGCGGAACGCGAGATAGGTTTTATCGAAATGCCGGAATCCGGGCGGATATTCTTTCCGGAGGCCGCGGTTATCCGCGAGATCATCTCCCTGGTCTCCTCCCTGCCTTCCTCGAATTCTATCCCGGCGTAAAGGTCCTCGCTGTTCTCCCGGACAATGACCAGGTCTATGTCGCTGAACGCGCTGCGCACCCCGGGACAGGAACGCGCCGGCCTCACGCAGGCGTAGAGATCGAGCGCCTGGCGTATGGCGACGTTCACCGAGCGGAACCCCCCGCCTATGGGCGTGATGATCGGCCCTTTCAGCGCCACCTTGTTCTTCTTGACGGAATCCACCACCGCCTGCGGCAGCACCTCCCCGAATTTCTCAAAAGCGGCCTGACCGGCGATCACGGTCTCCCATTCGATCTGCACCCCGGTGGCGTCTACGCACCTGCGCGCCGCCCCGCTGACCTCCTGCCCTATCCCGTCGCCCGGTATAAGCGTGACCGTATATTTCATTATGCCGTCCCCTTTATAAGCATAAAATGCGGAGGATGAATGAAAAAGGCTTGAGCTTTTCCCTGCTTCCAGCCCCTCTTATCCTTCGCCCTTACGCGCTATTCTCTAAACCTTGAATCCGCCGTGCTTCTTGTAGTAATTGACCAGCCCGCCTTCGCTCAGCAGCGTCTGCATGAAAGCCGGGAAAGGTTTGATCCCGGATTCGCTGTGCCGGGTGAGGTTCCTGAGTATGCCAGCGTCCAGGTCTATGCTCAGGGAATCTTTTTCGTTTATGCCGGAGGTGTCGGTCTCGATCAGCGGCAGGCCGATATTGAAACCGTTGCGGTAGAATATCCTGGCGAAGGACTTGGCGAGGACGGCGACTATGCCGCTTTCCCTGATGACCAGCGGCGCCTGCTCGCGCGACGATCCCATGCCGAAGTTGCTTCCGGCTACGATCACCGAAGCCCCGGGCTTGATCTTGGAAGGGAAAGCCGGGTCGATATCCTCCATTATGTGCTTAGCCAATTCCTTCATATCCGTTATGGCGAATTTATACCTGCCGGAGATGATGAAATCGGTATTTATGTTATCGCCCAGTTTTATGGCCTCGGCATTGAACTTCATTTCTACTCCTTTAGCGGAACCGCGGCCGTAATATGATCAAAGCCGCGGAGTGTGGACCGATCTACAACTGCCTGAATTCCTCCGGGTTCTTCACCTTGGACAGCGCGGTCTCCAGGCTTATCAACCCCTTCTGAAAAAGCTCCTTCAACGACTTGTCCATTGTATGCATGCCGTACTGGCTGCCGGTCTGCAGGAGCGTCGGGATCTGCTCTATTTCCTGTTCCCGCACCAGGTTCCTGATGGCCGGGGTGCCGGTGAGCACTTCGGTGGCCACCACCCTGCCTTCGCCTGAAGCCACCGGCAGCAGGAGCTGCGAAACTATCCCCTGGATACAATCCGACAACTGCAGCCTGACCTGCTGCTGCTGGTACGGGGGAAACACGTCTATTATCCTCTGTATGGTCTGGGGCGCGTCCGGCGTGTGCAGGGTGGCAAGGACAAGATGCCCGGTCTCGGCCGCGGTCAAAGTGGTGGATATCGTCTCCAGGTCCCGCATTTCCCCCACCACTATGACGTTGGGGTCCTGGCGCAGCGCGTGCTTCAGGGCGTTGGAGAAAGAATGGGTGTCGCTGTAGACCTCGCGCTGCTTTATCACGCTTTTCTTGTTCCTGTGGATGAATTCTATCGGGTCTTCTATGCAGACTATATGCGCTTCGCGCTCGTTGTTGATCAGGTCTATCATCG
>CAZAVF010000058.1:0-8577 GCA_964488935.1 uncultured Planctomycetales bacterium
GGCGCACAAAGTATCGAAATAGAGCAATAATCCGGCGGGAGAGATAAGCGCTGCAGAAGCAGCGAGAATCTCCGTACTCCGAAACTGGAGAGGAGATCGATTCCCGCCAGGCGAAGTCCTTGGGCGCACAAAGCATAAGATCAAGACCAAAGGATACCGATGCGAAAAAGAATAGTGGGAGTAATAGGCGGACATTTTTGTTCGGGAGAGACCAATGAATTGGCGGAGCGGCTCGGGGCGGCCCTGTCGGAGACAGCGGACACCATGGTCTGCGGAGGACTGGGCGGCGTGATGGAATCGGCCTGCCGGGGTTTCCGCAAGGAAGGGAAATTGACCATAGGGATCATCCCGGGCTATAACAAGGAAGACGCCAACCATTTTGTGGATATAGTGATCCCTACAGGTCTGGGATTGGCCAGAAATCTCCTGGTCGTCAAAAGCGCCGATGTCGTAGTGGCTCTTCCCGGGCGGTCGGGGACACTTTCCGAGATAGCCTATTGCCTGCAGTTCGACATCCCGGTGATCAGCTTGAATTCGTGGGATATCCCGGGCGTGATAAAAGCGGAAACCATTCCCGAGGCCGTGGATAGGGTCAGAGAGATACTGGAGAAACAGAATCCTTGTGAACAGCGCCGTTGATCCTGCCCGGTGATCGTTCCCGGGCGGATTCTGCCGCAGAATATCCCGCCCCTGTCCGCGCGCGGTATATTTACTATTGCTCCGCCGCCGGAATCCGTAACGTATACTGTAAGCGAGATATCATTCTTCAGGAGGATATATAAGTGCGAACCCCCAGAAAAGACAGATTGAATAAAAACGCCGCCGGGGCTTCCTGCAAAAACGGCAAGGTCGTGATACTCGGCGGAGGACCGAACCGCATAGGGCAGGGGATCGAATTCGATTATTGCTGCTGTCACGCCGCGTATGCCCTGAAGGAAGAGGGGATCGCGAGTGTGATGGTCAACTGCAACCCGGAGACCGTATCCACGGATTACGATACGTCGGACAGGCTTTATTTCGAGCCCATAACCGTGGAGGATGTCCTGAACATCGTGGAAGCGGAGAAACCGATGGGTGTTATCGTTCAGTTCGGCGGGCAGACGCCCTTGAACCTGGCGATCCCTTTGCGCAGGGCGGGAGTCAACATCCTGGGCACCAGCGCCGAGCACATCGACGTTGCAGAGGACAGGAAGCTTTTCAAGCAGATGCTGGACAAGCTGGGCCTTCTGCAGCCGGAGAACGGCACCGCTTTCGATTTCAAAGAGGCCAGGGCCGCCGCATCCAGGATCGGTTACCCGGTGCTTGTCAGGCCGTCATACGTTCTCGGCGGCAGGGCAATGGAGATAGTTTATGACGAGAGCAATCTGGAAAAGTTCATCACCGCTGCCGCGCAGGTCTCGGGCGAGCATCCCGTGCTTATAGACAAATTCCTCGAGGACGCGATAGAAGTCGACGTGGACATGATCGGGGACGGGCGGGATTTCGTCATCGGCGGGATCATGGAGCATATAGAAGAAGCCGGCATACATTCCGGGGACTCTGCCATGGCCCTGCCTCCATATACGCTGTCGGAGGATATCCTTGCGCGCATCCGGGAGGCTACCTGCAGGATGGGGCGGGAATTGAACGTGCGGGGACTGATGAACGTGCAGTTCGCCGTAAAAGACGACAAGCTCTACGTGCTTGAAGTGAATCCGCGGGCTTCTCGCACCGTGCCTTTCGTATCAAAGGTGATAGGTGTGCCTCTCGCCAAACTGGCCACCAAGATAATGCTGGGCAGGACGCTTAAGGATCTGGGATTCACGCGGGAGATAGTTCCCGCGCACGTCGCGGTGAAGGAATCGGTTTTTCCTTTCAGCCGTTTCCCGGGAGTGGATATAATACTGGGCCCGGAGATGAAGTCCACCGGCGAGGTTATGGGCATAGATACCGATTTCGGCAGCGCCTATATCAAAAGCCAGATCGCGGCCGGTCAGAAGATCCCTTTGAAAGGCAACGTTTTTATCTCGGTCAGGGACAGGGATAAGCGTTCCGTGGTGATGATCGCCAAGCAGCTGCACGAGATAGGGTTCGATATTTTTGCCACGCAGGGGACATCGGGGGCGCTGGAGCGCAGCGGCATCCCGGTCACGACCCTGTCCAAGATCGCCGAGGGCAGGCCGAACGTGCTGGATCTTATGAAGGACGGCAAGATACAATTGGTCATAAATACCCCGTCGGGGCGGACGCCGAGGCAGGATGAGGTGAAGATCCGGTCGCACGTGGTGCTGTATAACATCCCATACACCACGACGATATCCGGGGCGCAGGCCACGGTCAACGGCATCTCCATTCTGTCGAAAAAAGGGCTGTCGGTAAAGTCCTTGCAGGAATACCAGAAGAACGCCTGCGGGAGAAAGAAACATGCCTGAACTTCCCGAAGTGGAGACCGTGCGCAGGGAACTGAAAGAGCGCGTCGGCGGCAGGACCATAAAAAAAGTTATAGTGAACGCGCCGCGCCTGCTGCGCGGAATATCCGAGGAGTCCTTTTCCTCCCGGATCACGGGGGCTTCCATTACCGACATAAAAAGAGCGGGGAAGCTGCTGATCATCGAGCTTTCCGGGGGTAAAGCGATCACCGTGCATTTGAAGATGACCGGACAGCTTGTTTATCCGGGGGACGGGAAAGCCAGCAGGGTCCGTTTCCTGCTGTCGGGAGGCGAATACCTTGATTTCAACGACCGGCGGCTTTTCGCCGAGATAGGCTTGACGGATGACTGGCGCGGGATTTCTTTCGTCAAATCCCTCGGCCCGGAACCCTTTGATATCACGCCGGACGTTTTTCATTCCATGCTTTCCGGGCGGAAGGCGAAAATAAAGCCGCTGCTTCTGGACCAGACTTTTATCGCCGGGATAGGCAATCTGTACGCGGCCGAGGCTTTATTCCGCGCCGGCATACATCCGGCAAGAGAGGCCCGTTCTTTGTCAGGGAAGGAATCGGGGGCCCTGCTTGCCGCTATTACCGCTACATTGAAGGAGGCGATAAAACACAAGGGGTCCTCTATGGACCAGTATGTGCGCCCCTCCGGCAAGCGCGGGGATTTTGTCCGTTTCCACAAGGTCTACGGTAAAGAAGGGCGGGAATGCGGAAAGTGCGGAGGCGGGATAAAAAGGGTTTCTTTGGGCGGGCGGGGCACGTATTTCTGCCCGGGGTGCCAGAAGTGAATTTCTAAGGACAGATTTTGAGTGCCGGGTCCCGGGAAAGTAATTACGGAGAGAAATAACAAGTGGAAGCAAAAGACGCGTAACGTTATGAAGGCCTTCGAGAAGAGCGTGAAAATAATAAGCAACCGGGACCTGAAGAACGGGCGGTTCGTTCTTTCTTTCAAGGACAAGCAGATCGCCGGGGCGGCGTCCCCGGGGCAGTTCCTGATGGTAAAGGCATCCCGGGGGTTATCCCCGCTGCTGCGCAGGCCGTTCAGCATCCATAATTGCGCGGGTAAAGACGGACGCATCGAGGTGTTGTTCGAAGTCAAAGGACCGGGGAGCGGGTTCCTTTCCCAATGTCCTCCCGGCAGCTTCCTGGAGATCGTGGGCCCGCTGGGAAACGGTTTCCCCCTCCCGGAGAAAGGCAGCGACGTCATTCTCGTCGCCGGAGGGATGGGGGCGGCCCCGTTGTTATTTCTCGCCTCAAGGCTGGCCGCTGAGAAAAGCGGGCGCCGGACATACGCCTTGATCGGGGCCTGCGGGAAGCATCAGCTTTGCCGCCCGGCGGAATTTACCGCGGCAGGGTGTTCCGTCAGGCTTTCCACCGACGACGGCAGCTGCGGCAGCCCGGGGTACGTCTCCGGACTGCTGGACTTTTTTCTTAATACCCGGGGCATAGTTCCTTCGGCGCATATTGTTTACGCCTGCGGCCCCAGGCCTATGCTTCAGGCGACCGCGTTCGTAGCCGGTAAGTACGGCGTTCCCGGATACTGCTCTCTGGAGGCGCACATGGCCTGCGGAATAGGGGCCTGCATGGGATGCGTTATCCCGGTGCGGGCGGAGGGGGGGAAGGAATCCTACAAGAGGGTTTGCCACGACGGACCGGTTTTCCCGCTGCAGGAGCCGGATTGGGGGAAGATGTAGCATGGCCCATGCCAGGACGGAAGTCAGGATAGGGAAACTGGTGCTGCGCAATCCGGTTACCGTGGCATCGGGGACCTTCGGGTACGCTTCGGAATTCTCCGGTTTTCTCAATCTGCGGGAGCTGGGCGCGGTGACCACCAAGACCATCACTTTAAGGCCGCGCAGGGGCAATGTCCCTCCGCGCACCTGCGAGACGCCTGCCGGGATGCTTAACTCGGTGGGGCTGGAGAACCCCGGCATAGAGGGTTTTCTTAAAGATAAAATGCCTTTTCTCGCCGGGTACAAGGTGCCGGTGATCGTCAGCATAGCGTCTGAATCGGACAACCGCGAGTTCGTAGAATTGGCGCGCCGCCTGGATCGCTGCCGCGAGGCGGCGGCGATAGAATTGAACATCTCCTGTCCCAACATCAGGCATAAGACCGCGCGGCGGGGGACTTCCCTTATCGCGCAGGATGCCGGGGCAACCTACAGGCTGGTGAGAGCGGTGCGCGCGGCCACGAGAAAGACCCTCATCACCAAGCTTTCCCCCAACGTTACGGACATCGCTTCCATAGCGGCGGCGGCGGAAGAAGCCGGCAGCGATGCCGTGGCCCTCATAAATACGATAACCGGGATGAGCATAGACGCGGCATCGCGTAAGCCTAAGATAGGCGCCGTGATCGGGGGGTTGAGCGGACCGGCGATAAGGCCGGTAGCGGTGCGTATGGTCTGGGAAGTCTCCCGGAGGGTAAGCATACCCGTGATAGGGATGGGCGGTATCTGCGATACGGAGAGCGCCCTTGAGTTTTTTCTGGCCGGGGCTTCGGCGGTGGCCGTGGGCACCGGGAATTTTCTCAAACCTTCTCTCTCCGCGGAGATAGTGAAAGGGATCCGGAGATATATGGAGGACAACCGTTTCGGCAGCATAAGCGTCTTGAGAAAAGGTATAAAATATGTCCGCTGAGATCATCCTCGCTTTGGACCTGCCTTCAGAGGAGCGCGCCCGGTATTTCGTCGACAAACTGTATCCGGAGGCCGGCATTTTTAAAATAGGGCTGCAGATGTTCTCTATATCCGGTCCGGAGATCGTCGGATGGATAAGAGAAAAAGGCGGAGAGGTCTTTCTCGACCTTAAATTCTACGATATCCCCAATACCGTAGCCGCGGCGGTGCGCCAGGCCGTGCTTATGCAGGTCAAGATGCTCACGCTGCATATAAGCGGCGGGGCCGCGATGATGGAAGCCGCGGTCAGGGCCGCCTGCGAGTGTTCTTCGGAAAAAGGGCTGGCGCGTCCCCTCATTCTGGGGGTGAGCGTTCTGACGAGCCGGGACGCCGCCCCCGGGGAAGTCGTGAGAATGGCCGGGGAAGGTCTGAAATGCGGGCTGGACGGCATCGTCTGTTCGGCCAGGGAAGCCGCGGAACTAAGGGCGGCCTACGGGAGAGGTTTTAAAATAGTAACTCCGGGGATACGTCCGGAAGGATCTCCGGTCCAGGACCAGAAAAGGACGGCCACCGCCGCGGAAGCGGTCGCGGCCGGAAGCGATTACCTGGTCGTCGGACGCCCGGTTTTGGAGGCGGAAGATCCGCTGTCCGCGTTAAAGGAGCTGAAAAAGTGAACGAGAGCGAAAAAACGGCGGGTTTGGGAAAAGCGCTGCAGGATATCCGGGAAGCCGAAACCAGGGCCGCCGGCATGATAGAGGATGCCCGCAGGGAAGCGGCGGATATCTTGAGAATAGCGGAAGAAGAGCGTTCAGGAAAAGTGGCTTCCGCGGCCGAGCGGGCGAAAAAGGAGAGCTCTGTCATCAGGGAGAGGATGCTGGCGGAAGTGGAAAAAGAGAAAGAGGAAATATTCCGTTCCGCCGGGGAAGAAATAAGATTGTTGAAAGAAAAGGCCGGCGGGCGTTTCCAGGAAGCCCTGAGACTCCTCAGGGAAAAAGCGGGCAGTTGAACCGGCGGAAAGAAAGTCATGGCGGTATCTCGTATTAAAAAAATAGATTTGATAGGTCTCGAGCGCGACAGGATGGAGATCCTTTCTTTCCTGCAGAACCGCGGGCAGTTGGAGATCATTTCTCCCCCTTCCTCGGGGACCCCGCAGTCCGGCATCGGGAAAACGGCCGGCGTGGAGCCCCTGGAACTCGAGGACGCGATCTCTTTTCTCGGCGCCCATTCCAGGCCGGGAGGCTCTTTCTCAAAGATGCTCAAGCAGCGGGTGATGGTTTCCGCCGCGCAGCTGAGGCAGGAGTCCGCCGCTTTCGACGTCAGGTCATTTCTGGATGAATTGAACAATTTCCGCCTTCAGTACCAGGAGTTGCAGCGCAGGAAAGAGCGTTTCCAGCAGGAGCGGATTTCCCTTATGCCGTGGCGTTTTCTGGAGACGAGGCTGGACGATCTGAGAAGCCCTTCTTCCTCGTGCGGTATCTTTCTCGGGACCGTAGATCTCCGGGAGAAAGACAATCTGCTGCGCGATATATCGGGGGCCGGGGTCCCGGCGCACATGGAGACCGTCAATATCTCTGACGATACCGTATACGCGGCCGTTGTTTATCTGGCAAGGGATTTCGAGAAGATGGAAGCGCTGCTGAAGGACAGGAAATTCAATTTCACCGTCCTGGGAACGGGGGAAGAGACCGTCAGGGAAAGGCTTCTTGAGGTCAACATCGAGATCCTGATCCTGGACGATAAGATGCACGATCTCCGGGGGCAGTTCTGCCGCATGTCCGAACAGGCCCTGCGGCTGATGCTCGTCCACGATCACCTTTTCTGTTTGAGGGAAAGGATGGCCGTTTCCGGGACACTGGAAAAACAGGCGTACACTTTTTCCCTCTGCGCCTGGGTAAGACGGAAGGACATCGCGGGATTGAAAGAAGACCTCTCCGGGAAATTCCCGGAATCCGCCGTCTTTCTTTCCGATCCGCTGCCCGGGGAGAACGTCCCTTCAGCCCTGGAAAACAGGCCGCTGCTGCAGCCCTTCGAGGTGGTGACCGACCTTTACGGCAAGCCTGTTTACGGGGGGATCGATCCTTCCGGACTGCTGGCGCCCTTTTTCCTTGTCTCCTTCGGCTTTTGTATCGCCGATGCCGGATACGGGCTGATCATACTTGCCATAGCCGCTTTTCTTTTCAGCCGCCGGCCTCCGGCGGCTGAAAGGATGTTCCTGCGGCTGATGGTCTGGATGGGGATATTCACGGTGATAGCCGGAGCGGTCACGGGGAGTTTCTTCGGAGACCTGATCGGCAGGCTGCCGGAGTCGTTCGCCTGGGCCAAGGGACTCCAGCGCAGGCTGGCGCTTATGGATCCGGTCAAGGATTCCATGCTTTTCCTGGGGGCCACCCTGATCTTCGGCTTCTTGCAGGTTGCCTGCGGGGTGGCGGTCAAATTCTGCCGCGACCTGAAAAGAGACATGTTCGCCGCCTTCGCTCTCGATCTTCCTTCTTTGTTCGTCCAATTCAGCATGCTGGGGTTATGCCTTGTTTTTACCGGCATGGGCCCGGGATGGCTGGCCGGATACGCCTTATATTCATTCTGCGCCGCCGGGGCCCTGATCATATTTTATAACTGGCGTTCCAATAACGACATCAGCCTCAAGATATTCTGGTCTGGGTTCGGCCTTTATTCGATCATTACCGGGAATTTTCTTTCCGACACCCTTTCTTTCAGCCGTATATTCGCGCTGGGGCTGACCGGGAGCCTGCTCGGCACGGCGATCAATACCATGCTTTTCCCCTCCGGCCCGGTGAACGGGATCGGGGGGATTATCGGCGCGGCGGTCGCCATCGGCGTTCTTTTCGCCGCGCATATCCTGAACATGGCGATCAGCCTTCTCGGGGCTTACGTGCACACCAGCAGGCTGCAGTATCTGGAGTTCTTCGGCAAGTTCTTCGAAGCCGGCGGCAGGCCGTTCAAGGCGTTCCGCCAGGAAGGGAAATACACGTATATAACCACGGCGGCGGACCAAGCCGCTCAGCCGGTAACAACAAAATAACGGAGGTGTAAAGATGGAGATGGGGCTTTTTTATGCTTTATTAGGCGCGGCTTTGGCGGTGTTTTTATGCGGCATCGGATCGAGCGTAGGCGTCGGCACCGTGGGGGACGCGGCCAACGGCGTCTTGTCCGAAGATCCCGAGAAGTTCGGGAACATGCTGCTCCTGGTCGCCCTGCCGGGGACCCAGGGTATTTACGGCTTCGTGGCCGGTTTCTGGGCGAGCATCATCAAATTGAATCTTTTGACCGGCAACGTGCCGCATGTGACCGCGGGGCAGGGGCTGCAGATCATGGCGGCCTGTCTTCCCATCGCCGTATCCGGATTGTTCTCCGGCATGTACCAGGGAAGGGTATGCGCGGCCGGCATCGGGGTCGCCGCCAAGCAGCCGCAGGCGAGCATGAGGGCGCTCATTTACGGGGCGCTGGTCGAGACATACGCCATTCTCGGCCTGGTAATCACCCTCTTTCTTTTAAACGGCATAAAACTGCAGTGATATGGCTATAGAA
>CAZAVF010000059.1:0-8404 GCA_964488935.1 uncultured Planctomycetales bacterium
ATTGAGGTTCCTGGGGGAAACGGAAGACAATAAGACCGGGGAACTCTGCGGCGCGGTCGAGAAAGCCCTATACGGAGTAAAACCGTTCCGCGTCTCGCTTTGCGGACTGGGAAGTTTCCCCGGGCGCGGATGCCCGAGGGTGCTCTGGGCCGGGATAAAAGAAGGCGCCGATGAACTGCGCGGCATAGCGGAGAAACTGAGATATCTTCCTGAAGGCTGCGGAGAACCGGCCGAAGAAAGGCGCTTCTGCGCCCACGCAACTTTAGGCAGGGTAAAAGAGGACCGCAATATAGCGGCATTGAAGGAATTACTGAAAGACCCCGGAACAGCCGGACCGCTTACGGACAGCGCTTACACTCTGCGCTCTATCACTCTCCTGCGCAGCACGACCGGCGCTTCAGGCCCGCTTTACGCTCCCCTGAGAACGTTCAGCCTCACAACTATCTGAAGTAGGACATTGGTGTACAAGGCCGCCATAATGTCGTCGCTCATTATCCCGGCGCTGCCTTTGAGGAACTGCAGTTTGTCCGCCGGGAACGGCTTGAGGGCGTCGAAAGCCCGGAAAAGAATGAACCCCGCGACCACGATCCGGATATCGTACGGCAGGAACGCCAGCGACAGGAGCATGCCGCTCACCTCGTCTATCACCACGCAATTCGGGTCCTTGCGCCCGAAGATACGCTCCCCTTCCCCGGAGAGCAATATACCGGCGGCGGTCACCAACGCGAAGACCGAAAGATAAAGCTGCGGGCTTCCTTTGACAAGTAAATATAAACCCAGCCCGGCCAGGCTGCCGAAAGTGCCCGGAGCCACCGGGAAATAACCGGTGTAGAAAAAAGTTATGACCGGCTTGGTGAGGAAATCAGGTATTATGCGCATAAGAACCTCGGTAAACGGCGAAGGTAACGCAGCCGGTATCGGTTTCCGGTCACGGTAACGTCTAGAAGCCGCAGCCGCTTAACGATAGACGGGACCGGCACCGTAACCGACAGAGCGGGATTTGCGATAGAGCCTCTTGCAAATCCCGGATTATAGTTTCGTGATTATACGGCGGTTCTCCCAGAGGTAATAGAGGCCGGAATAAAGCGTCAACCCCACCGTGACGATCATCAGCACGTAGATGCCCTGCCGGAAGAAGCTCTCCCAGGAAGGGTTCCAGGTGAAGAAGGTCAGCATCACTTCCTTCAGCACAACGAAGATCAATATCAGCACGATCACCGACATCTGGGAGACGGTCTTGTGCTTGCCGGCCTTTGCCGCCGAGAGCACCTTGCCCTTGTTGAGCGCGAAGAGGCGCAGCGAAGTTATCAATATCTCCCGGGAGATGATGATGACGAACATCCAGGCGTCCACAAGCTGCATCTGCACGAAGGCGGCGAAAGCGGCCAGCACCAGTATCTTGTCGGCGATCGGGTCCATCAGCTTGCCGAAATCCGTCACCATATTGCGTTTCTGCGCGATGCGGCCGTCCAGGAAATCGGAGACGGCGGCCAGCGCGAAGATCACCAGGCTGATGACCTTGGCCCAGAGGCCGTGGATGAAAAGAAAGAACATGAACACGAAGGTGAACACTATCCGCAGGACCGTAAGACGATTGGCTAAATTCATAATAAGGCTTCTCCTGTAAGGTCGTACTCTAAAGCACCGTCCACGCGCACCCTGACCATGCTCCCGGGTTTAAGCGGCCTGCGCGTCTTCACGTAAACCATGCCGTCCACTTCCGGCGCGTCGTATTCGCTCCTGCCGGCGTAAACGTAAGCGGAACCGGAAGGAATCTTTCCCTCCGGCAAGGCCGCCTCCTCTTCAACCAGCACTTCCAGTTCCCTGCCGAGCAGGGCGCGGTTGTTCTCCGCGGATATCCCCTGCTGGAGGGACATTAATTCGTCGAAACGCGCGCGTTTGACTTTCTCCGGCACCTGCCCCGGCATGGCCGCCGCCGGCGTGCCTTCTTCCCGGGAATACATGAACACCCCGAGGCGCTCGAAACGCGTCTCCCTGACGAAATCCGCAAGTTCCCGGAATTCTTTATCCGTCTCCGAGGGGAACCCGACGATGAAAGTGGTCCTTACCGCCGCCCCCGGCAGCCTGCCGCGCACCAGTTCCACAAGGCGCGACAGATAATCTCTACCGCGGCGCCTCCCCATCAATTTCAGGATACGGGAATTTATGTGCTGGAGAGGCAGGTCGATATACCGGCAGAACTTCTCCTCCCGGCGCATCAGTTCCACCACCTTCTCCACTTCCGGCCCCGGATAAAGGTAAAGCAGCCGCAGCCAGCTTGTCCCGGGGCAGCGCCGGACCAGTTTCTTCAACATCGACGAAAGAGTGACGCCGCCGGCCAGGTCGCGGCCGTAGGCCGTCAGGTCCTGCGCGACAATGTTCATCTCTTTGACCCCGGAAGCGTCCAGCCGCCCGGCCCGCTCAAGCAGCTCTTTCTCCGGGACGCTGGTGAACCTTCCCTTTATGGACGGTATTACGCAATACGAACAGCGGCTGACGCATCCCTCGGATATCTTCAGATACGCGTAATGCTCCGGGGTCAGACGGCAGAGGCCGCGCGCGCCGCGCCAGTCCGGGGATATCCTGCCGACGAAAGCGTCGATCTCCGGGAATTCCCCGATAAGTTGATCCGCGTAGCGCTGGACAAGGCACCCCTGCACGACGATCTTTTTCAGGGCGCCTTCTTTCTTGAGCTCTATCAGATCGAGTATCGCGTCTATGGACTCCCGCTTGGCGTCGTTGACGAAAGCGCAGGTATTTACTATCCCGATCTCCGCTTCGTGTATACCGGTGATCCTGTAACCTTTACGCAAGAGCCTGCCGCAGACCGCCTCCGAATCCGCCAGGTTCCTGGGACATCCCAGGCTCAGTATGCCTACGGCGGGTTTCATCTGCCTGTTTCCAGCCCCTTGCGGCTGATGACGATGTTTTTAAGGGCCTGCCCGCGCCGGCCCAGGTTCGGTATGAATTTGCCGTTTATCTCGAGTTCCACCGCGCCGGCGTTGCCGAGGGAAAGCTCTCCTCTTTCCTTGAAAGTGAAATTCTCGAACCTGCCTTTGCGCAGCAGGCTGCGGAAAACCACCTTGCCGTCGGCCTTAAGATTTACCCAGCAGTCCTCTTTAGCCCTGATCACCAGGCGGATCTCGGAATCCGCGGACTGCGGAAAAGACTGTTCGGCGGACGGGGCGCTTTTCGGCTGTTTAGGCTGCGTCCGGCTCGCGGCACGCGGCTTGACCGCCGGAGCGGAACGCACGGCGGGCGGCCGGCTGCTGCGTCTGGCGGGCCGGTTCTTGATGAAAACCCCGATCTTGCCGGCGATAAAAAGCAGGAACACTGCGCCCGCGACGGCCGCGGCTATTCTGATCATCCGGGGATCCGGACGAAGACGCGGGGCGCTGCGCGGGGTGACCTTAAGCCCCGTGCCGTGCAAAGGCTTGGTCACTTTCTCCTCCGCCGGGGCGGCCTGCGCCGGCTCCGGACGGGATGGAGGAACGGACGGCTGCCTGACCTCCTGCTGCGGCCTGGATCCGGCAGGGGTCTCCGCGCTGAAATACTCCGCGGGATCCACCCCCAGGAAAGCGCAGTATATCTTGATAAAGCCCTTCAGGTAGACCGGATTTATGTTGGCGACGCTGTCCTCCTCTATCGCCTGTATGATATGTATATTTATCCTGGTCTTCCGGTGCGCCTCTTCAAGAGTGCATCCCTTTGCCAGCCTGACCTGTTTTAACCTCGCTCCCGGCGAATCCATCCCGGCCTTCTCCATATCAAGAGGAAGAAACGCTTTCTTCTTCCCTGCCCTCTTTTGCCATCATATCCTTCTGCAGCCATTCTTCCCGGTCTATGACTATCTTGCGCGGTTTGCTGCCCTCGAACGGGCCGACCAGCCCGTCCTGTTCCATCATATCTATTATCCTGGCGGCGCGGCTGTAGCCCAGCCTGAGCCTGCGCTGCAGGATGGAAACGGAGGCCTGGTTGGTCTCCATCACGACCCGCACCGCATCGCTATACATCTCGTCCTTGTCGTCCCCGCCGCCGGTGAAAGATTTTCCCTGTTCCTTAAGGACCTCGTCGCGGTAGACCGGCTCGGCCTGCTTCTTGATGAAATCCACTATGTGGTCGATCTCCTTGTCGGAGACCAGCGCCCCCTGCGCGCGTATCAATTTGGCCTCGCCTGGCCGCAGAAAAAGCATATCGCCTTTGCCGAGCAGTTTGTCGGCGCCGTTCATGTCCAGCACGGTCCTGGAATCCACCTTGGAGGGGACTTTAAAGGATACCCTCGAGGGGAAGTTGGCCTTGATGACGCCGGTGATGACGTCAACGGAAGGGCGCTGTGTGGCCAGTATAAGATGTATGCCCACCGCCCTGGACAACTGCGCCAGCCTGGCGATGGCGCTCTCTATCTGGTCCCTGGCCACGCTCATCAGGTCCGCCAGTTCGTCCACTATGATGACTATGTAAGGCATCTTCTCCGGGCCCGCCTGCTGCTCGTTGTAGGCGGTGATGTTCCTGGCGCCGGCCTTGGCCAGCATACGGTAACGCTCCTCCATCTCCCCCACCAGCCAGTTCAACGCCACCGCGGCTTTCTTGGCCTCGGTGACCACCGGGCACAACAGATGCGGCATCCCGTTGAAAGGCGCCAGCTCGACCATCTTGGGATCCACCATCAACAGTTTCAGCTGGTCCGGGGAGAACTTGAGCAGCAATGAAAGTATCAGGCAGTTCACGCAGACCGTCTTGCCGGAACCGGTGGTCCCGGCTATGAGAAGATGCGGCATATCGCCCAGGTCCGCCACCACCGGCTGTCCGGTGATGTCCTTACCGAGCGCCAGGGGCAGTTTATACTTGGTCTCGGTGAAATCCCGCGAAGAAAGTATATCCTTCAGATAGACCAGGCTGCTCTGCATATTCGGGACTTCCACCCCCACCCGGCCTTTGCCCGGTATGGGTGCGACTATGCGCACGGACTGCGCTTTCATCGCCAGGGAGATATCGTCCCCGAGCACCACTATCTTGTTCAGCTTGACCCCGGGAGCCGGCTCCAGTTCGTAGCGGGTGATCACCGGGCCGCGCTCCACGTTGGTGACCTTGACGGAAATGCCGAAATCGTTCATCGTATCTTCCAGTATGCGCGCGTTGCCGGCGAGGTCCTCTTTTATCTGGCGGGCCTCGACAGGCGGAGGGGAATCCAGCAGTTCGTAGGTCGGGAGTTGATAGTCGCCCACCTTCACCGGCCTGGGAGCGGGAACAGGTTCCTGCCTGGCGGCCGCGGGCTGGACTTTGACGGTGACCTGGACCTTCTTTTCCGGTTTTTCCGCCGGGGCGAAACCTTTCTTTATCTTCTCGATCAGGTTCTCTTTAGATTCCTGCCTGGTTTTCGGCCGCGGACTTTCTTCGCCGGCGTCACCGCCGTGTATCTCCGGGCGGGAATCCCTGCTCCTGCGCGAGACCGCGGAGGGGCGTTTCCCGGAAGCGGACCTTCCCGCCCGCAGTGATCCCACGGCCTCCCCGGCCTTTTCCACGGTCTTCATCACCAGCGTCGAGATCAGCACTTCGGTCACCAGCGCGAATGAAAGAAGTCCGAGGGTGATAAACAATATGTACCCTCCCAGCTTGCCGAAATACGAAGTCACGAAGCCGGAAAGCAGGAAACCGAAATATCCCGAAGCCGAGAAAGCGGCGTGGCGGTTGGCGGAGATGAATATGCCGGCGATGGAACTGACGGAAAGCATAAGGAAGAGCATCCCCAGCATGCGCGGCAGCCTGCAGTCCGGCTCCCTCTGCTTGAACAGCATCACTCCCCCGGACAGCACGAACAAAGGTATAAAATAGCTGGAAATGCCGAAGAAAAAGAAAAGGACACCCGAGAAATAAGCCCCGAATGTCCTTATGAAGTTCTTAGGCGGTATGTTGGGATGCGTGGTGTAGAACGACAGGTCGAACGGCGTGAAAGAGACCAGACCGGCCAGTATTATAAGGCCTGCCGCGAGTAGAATTATCCCTTTGATCTCGTTGAGCCTGCGTTCTTTCACCTCTGCTCACAATAATTTGCGGGAGCGGAAGACCGATTACGCTTCCTTGCCCGGAAGAGCCTGTTTACGGCTCAGGTTTATCCTGCCCAGTTCGTCTATTCCCGTGACTTTTACGTTGAACTGGTCCCCGACCTTTACCTCGTCCTCGACGTTCTTGACGAAATGATCGGAAAGCTCCGAAACGTGCACAAGCCCCTCTTTACCGGGAGCGATCTCGCAGAAGGCGCCGAAATTCATTATCCTCTTGACCCTGGCCGAATAGACGCGTCCGACCTCCACGTCGTCCGTTATCGCCTTGATCATGTTGATGGCTTCCTGCGACTTCGCGGGTTCGTTGGAGGCGACCAGGACGGTGCCGTCGTCTTCTATATCTATGCTGGCCCCGGTGGCGGCGATGATCTTCTTTATCGTCTTTCCTCCCGGGCCTATAAGTTCGCCGATCTTCTCGGTGTTTATCTTCAGCACGTCGATGCGGGGAGCGTACGCGGAAAGTTCCGCCCTGGGAGCGTCGATCGCTTCCTTCATCTTGCCCAGGATGAACATCCTCGCCTCTTTAGACTGCATAAGGCACTTCTCCAGCAGGCCGAGGTCTATGCCGGCTATTTTGAGGTCCAGCTGGACCGCGGTCATGCCCTGTTTTGTCCCGGCGACCTTGAAATCCATATCGCCGAAATGGTCCTCCAGACCGCTGATATCGGTCAACACCGCGGCCTTGTCCCCGTCCTTCACCAGTCCCATCGCCACTCCGCTCACCGCGTCCTTTATGGGAACGCCGGCGTCCATCAGGGAAAGCGTCCCGGCGCAGACCGTGGCCATGCTCGACGATCCGTTGGATTCCAGGATCTCGGAAACAAGCCTGACGGTGTAAGGGAACTTGTCCTTGCCCGGCATCACGGCCAGCAATGCCTTCTCGGCCAGCGCGCCGTGCCCGATCTCTCTGCGGCCGGGTCCGCGCACAGGTTTGGTCTCTCCCACGCTGAAAGGCGGGAAGGTGTAATGCAGCATGAATGATTTATATCTTTCCCCCTCGAGGGATTCGATCATCTGCTCGTCGTCTCCCGTGCCCAGGGTGGTGACGGCGAGGCTCTGTGTCTGTCCGCGGGTGAAAAGGCTGGAACCGTGCGTGCGCGGCAGGACCGAGACTCCGCAGGTTATCGGCCTGACCTCGGTGAAACTGCGGCCGTCTATACGCTTATTCTCGTTCAGGATCATGCTCCTGACCTGTTTTTTCTCCACTTCCACGAGCGCTTCCTTGATATCGGCGGCTTCGTAGCCCTCGGCGGTCAGGGTCGCCTCCAGCTCTTTGGCGAGGATGTTCACCGCCTCCTCGCGCTCTTCCTTCTTGGAAAGCTTGTAGACCTCCTTAAGCCTCTCCACGGAAAGGGACTTCACCTTGGCGCAAAGCTCCTGGTCCAGAAGTTTATAAGAGACCTCCCGTTTCTGCTTGCCGAACTGTTTCGCGAATTCCTGCTGCAGCTTTATGATCGGCTGCACCTGCTCAAGCCCGATCCGCACGGCCTGCATATAGAGTTCCTCGGAGATCTCCCTCCCGCGGGATTCAAGCATTACCACGCCGTCGGTCTTGGCGGCGATCACCACTTCAAGCTCCGATTCCGCCGTCTGTTTGTAAGTGGGATTGACCACGAACTCGTTGTTCACGTAAGCGACCCGGCAGCAGCCCAGCGGCCCGTTGAACGGGATGTCGGACATGGTAAGCGCCGCGGAAGCCCCGGTGACGGCCAGGATATCGGGATCATTCTCCCCGTCGCTGGAAAGGACCATCGCCATTATCTGCACGTCATTGTATATCCCCTTGGGGAACAGCGGCCGCACCGGCCTGTCGATAAGACGGGCGCCGAGTATCTCCCGTTCGGAGGGTTTCCCCTCCCTTTTGAAGAATCCGCCCGGGATCCTGCCCGCGGCGTAAGTCTTTTCCTGATATTCTACAGTAAGAGGAAAAAAATCTATACCTTCCCTTGCCGTCTTGGACATACAGGCCGTCACCAGCACCACCGTTCCGCCGTAGTGGACGGTCACCGAACCGTTGGCCTGTTTTGCCAGAGATCCCGACTCAAGCACCAAATCATTATTGCCGATCTTTATCCTCATCGTGTTGCACTGCATAATATCTGCCTTTCTAATATTGGGGGGTTATTTCCGCAAATGGAGTTTACTTAACATCTCCTCGTATTTCTTTATGTCCGTTTTTTTAAGGAAATTGAGGAGCCGCCTGCGCTTACCGACCAGGGAAAGCAGGCCTCTGCGGGAATGATGATCTTTCTTGTGGAGCTTGAAATGATCGCCTAAACTGTTGATACGTTCGGTAAGAAGAGCTATTTGAACATCGGCCGAGCCGGTATCTTTCGCGTGCG
>CAZAVF010000060.1:0-8359 GCA_964488935.1 uncultured Planctomycetales bacterium
GGGGATTATTTGTTTGACACGGCAAAAGGGGTGGGTTATAATAACGTCTTGCTGTGCGGGGCGTTAGGATAAACGCCCCCGGTTTGCCGGCTTTTAAAAGCGGAAAATTTACTAATACCGCAGCAACGCGGAGGTATTTATGTCTGTTGAAAAGAAAAAAGAGGAATCCAAAGAGATAAACGACCGCAAGAAAGCCCTGGAACTGGCGCTTTCACAGATAGAGAAACACCACGGCAAGGGATCCATCATGACCCTGGGCGGAGACGTGAAGATCGACGTGGAGGTGATCCCGACGGGTTCTTACACCCTTGACTGGGCGCTGGGGGTCGGCGGACTGCCCAAAGGGAGGGTGATCGAGATATTCGGCCCCGAAGCTTCGGGGAAAACCACCCTTACCTTAAGCGTGATACGCGAGATCCAGAAAAAAGGCGGGGTGGCCGCTTTTATAGACGCCGAACACGCCTTCGATCCCAATTATGCCGGTAACGTGATAGGGGTGGATCTTGATGCGCTGTTGATCTCCCAGCCGGACACCGGAGAGCAGGCGCTGGACATCGCCGAGACCCTGGTGCGTTCCAACGCCGTGGACCTGGTGGTCATAGATTCTGTGGCCGCTCTCACGCCGCGCGCCGAGATAGAAGGCGAGATGGGGGATTCCCATATGGGGCTCCAGGCCCGCCTTATGTCGCAGGCATTGAGAAAACTTACCGGTTCCATCAACCGCTCCAAGACCTGCGTTATTTTCATCAACCAGATCCGCGAAAAGATCGGGGTGATGTTCGGCAACCCGGAGACAACCCCGGGCGGCAGGGCCCTGAAGTTCTACTCCTCCGTCCGGCTGGACATCCGCAGGATAGCCTCCCTGAAAGAGGCGGACCGCGTGATAGGCAACAGGACCAGGGTGCGCGTGGTGAAGAACAAGGTGGCGCCGCCTTTCCGCGAGGCGGAATTCGACATATTGCACAGTGAAGGTATTTCAAAGATGGGGAGCCTGCTGGACGCGGCGATGAACCTGGGGCTGGCCGAAAAGTCCGGGGCCTGGATCTCTTTCAAGAGCGAGAAGATCGGACAGGGCAGGGACGCGGCGATAAAGGCGTTGAAAGAGCAGCCGAAGCTTTTCCAGGAGATGGAAAAAGAGTTCCGCCGGGCGATCTCCTCGGGCAGCGCCGGCGCGCCGGTAGAAGCGAAGAAATGATACGTCGGTCTTTCCCGGTCCTTTTTTCTTTTTTCGTATCTTAAACCCGCTTAAATGACCGCCGGAATCCACCTTCAAACCCACGAATCCGATGGAGCGCTGCGTTATGCCTTCCTGCTTCTGAAGTTCAGGCCGCGCAGCGTGCGGGAAATGGAATTCCGGCTGCAGAAAAAAGGTTTCTCGGCTGCGGCCGCAGCCGAGACGGTAGCTTTTCTGCGGGACAAGAAATTCCTGGATGACGCGTCATTCGCCCGCGCCTGGGCGCAGAGCAGGGCGGCGCGTTCCTACGGTATCTCCCGCATAGGCAGGGAGCTCTCTTCCAGGGGCGTGGAGCGCGATCTGGCGGACAGGGCGCTCGAGAATCTGGCGGCCGGCGGTTATTCCGAGGAAAAAGCGGCCGTCGATCTTGTTCTGTCCAAGAAAGGTTCACTGCTGCGCGGCGGGGACAGGATAAAACGTAAACGCAGACTTTTCGCTTTTTTGTCCCGGCGGGGCTTTTCCCCCGGGGTGGTGGCGGACGTGACGGAGAGATTTACCGGCGGAAACCCAGCCGGGGACGAATATGAAGACTGACGAAATAAGGACAAAATTCCTGGATTTTTTCTCCAAACGCGGGCACCGCGTGGTGGAGAGCGATTCCCTCGTGCCCGCGGACGATCCGACGGTGCTTTTCACCCCGGCCGGGATGAACCAGTTCAAGAAACAGTTCATGGGCTGCCTCACGGGTTTCAGCCGGGCGGCCACCGCCCAGCGCTGCCTGAGGACGGACGACCTGGATAAGGTCGGCAGGACCGACTGCCACCACACCTTTTTCGAGATGCTGGGGAATTTCTCCTTCGGCGATTATTTCAAGAAGGAGGCCATAAACTGGGCCTGGGAATTCCTCACCGCCGAACTGCGCATAGACCCCGCGAAGCTCAGCGTGTCGGTGCACAAGGACGACGATGAGGCGTACGGCATATGGAAAGACGATGTCCGCGTGCCGGAATCGCGCATAGCCAGGCTGGGCGACAAGGATAATTTCTGGCCGGCCGATGCCAGGGAAAAAGGGCCTAACGGACCCTGCGGGCCGTGCTCCGAGATATTCTTCGATATGGGCGCCGGGCTCGGTTGTTCTTCCGAGGATTGCGGGCCGGGCTGCGGCTGCGGCAGGTACGTGGAGATATGGAACCTTGTTTTCACCCAGTTCAACCGCAGGGAAGGCGGGATACTGGAGCCGCTGCCGCAGAAGAACATCGACACCGGCATGGGGCTGGAGAGGATCTCCGCGGTAATGCAGGGCGTCGGGAGCAATTTCGAGACCGACGCCTTCATGCCTCTGGTCGGGGCGATCAGGGCCGGCTGTCCAGGCGGAGGCGCTGCGGCCGGCGCGAGCGAAGTTTACGCGGTGGCCGACCACCTGCGCGCGACGGTATTCTCGATCTACGACGGGATACTTCCTTCCAACGAGGCGCGCGGTTACGTGGTCAGGAAACTGATACGCAAAAGCGTTCTTCATTTGAGAGGTATGGGGATAGACGGGCTTTTCCTGCACAAGCTGGTGCCGGCGGTGGTCCGGGCTATGCGGCTGCCGTATCCCGATCTGGCCGGCAGGTCCGCCGAGATAGAAGCGGTGATCTCCGCGGAGGAGCGGTCGTTCCAGAACACTCTTGCCGGCAGCGAAACCATGCTGGAGACCAAGCTAGGGGTTTTCCGTTCTTCTCCCGACGCGCATAAGGCCGGTATCGCGGCTTTCCAGCTTTACGACACTTACGGCATTCCTTTCGAGCTCACTTCATCATGGGCCGCCGGGCAGGGCATAGAGCTCAGCGCCGGGTCTTTCGAGAAGGAGATGGAACTGCAGAAGAACCGTTCCAAGGCGGGCAGCGTCATGCAGGGGGACGTGTTCTGCGCGGAGCGGGCCTGGCAGAAAGGGCTGCCGGCGACGGAATTCCTGGGTTACGCGCTGTACGAGACGCAAGGGCGCGTGCTGAAGATAATAGCCGGTGACGACGAGATAGAAGAAGCCGGCCAGGGCAGCCGCGTGGGAGTGGTGCTCGACCGCAGCGTCTTTTACGCCGAATCCGGCGGCCAGTGCGGCGACACGGGAACGATAAAGGGCGCCGGCGCGCAGCTCCAGGTCATAGATACCCGCAGGATGGATAAAGTGGTCGTGCACGATTGCCGGGTCATATCCGGGGTGCTGCGCAAAGGTGAGGACGTCGTTTGCGTTCTGGATAAGGAGCGTAGGCTCAACGTCGCCAGGAACCATACGGCCACGCATCTTCTCCAGGCGGCGCTGCGTTCCGTGCTCGGCGCGCAGGTCAGGCAGCAGGGATCGATGGTGGCGGAGGACAGGCTGCGTTTCGATTTCGTCAATCCCTCCGCGCTTTCCCGCGAAGAACTGGACAGGGTGGAAGAGCTTGTGAACGGGTTCGTGCTGGATAACTCCGCGGTGGAGAAGAGGGAGATGTCCCTTGAAGAGGCAAAGGCCGAAGGCGCGCTGGCTTTTTTCGCCGAGAAATACGCCGACAAGGTGCGCGTGATAAGCGTGCCGGGCGTCTCCAAGGAACTCTGCGGCGGCACGCACCTTGATTTCACCGGCCAGATCGGTCAGTTCAGGATACTGCAGGAGAGTTCGGTGGCGCAGGGAGTGCGCAGGATAGAAGCGGTGACCGGCCGCGCCGCATACGCGCTGGCGAAAGAGAAGGAGGCCGTCATATCCTCCGCCGCCGAGGCGCTGGGCGTGCCGGTGAACGCGCTCGCCTCAGAGGCGCAGAAGAAGGCGTCCAGGATCAGGGATCTTGAGAAGGAACTGTCGGCGTTCAGAATGGAGAACGCCAGGAGTTCGGCCCTGAAACTGCTGGACTTCGCGCAGAAGATAAATAATTTCAAGCTGGTAAGCGGTATGATCCCCGAGGCCGACCCGGAAGTGCTGCGCAAGGCCGTGGACAGCCTCAAGAAAGAGAGTCCCCTTGCGACTTTGTTCGCGCTGGGAAGCGTCAAGGCGGGCAGGGCTTTCCTGGTGCTGGGCGCGACGCAGGACCTTTGCTCCGGAGGATTCAAGGTCTCCGGGATGATAGGAGAGGTGGCGGCGGTGATCGGAGGCAGCGGCGGAGGCAGGGCGGATTTCGCGCAGGCGGGCGGCAGCCGTCCCGACAAACTGGAGGAAGCGCTGCTTAAGTTCAGGGAATTGGCGGAGCAGCTGAAGATATGAAGATAATACGTTCCAACAGCGGAGTGCTGGAGAAGATATACAACAGGCGTTTTTACCGTTCCAGGCGCGTGGACGAGAAGGTGCGCCGCATACTCGACGACGTCAGGCTCAACGGCGACGAGGCGGTGCTGAAATACACGAAGAAATTCGACGGCGTGAAGATGACGCCGCGGCAGCTGAAGGTGAGCGAAATAGAGATCAGCGGGGCATATCAGAACATCAGCTCCAATTTCGTCTCCAGCCTGAAGGTCATCATAGATAACGTCACCCGTTTTTACCGCAGGACGGAGCGCAAGTCCTGGAGGCTGCGCGACAACGAGGGCGTGGTGCTGGGCGAGAACTACGTGCCGCTGGAGAGGGTGGGCATCTACGTCCCGGCGGGGACCGCTCCCCTGGTATCCTGCGTTTATATGAGCGTCCTGCCCGCCAGGCTGGCCGGCGTCAGGAAGATAGCGCTTATCAGCCCGCCGGACAAGAGCGGGCACATCAACCCGCACATACTGGTGGTGGCGAACCTCCTGAAGGTCGACGAGATCTACAGGGTCGGAGGCGCCCAGGGTATAGCCGCGCTTGCCTACGGCACGCGCACCATCCCGAGGGTGGACAAGATCGTGGGGCCGGGGAATATGTATGTCAGCGAGGCCAAACGGCAGGTGTTCGGGGAAGTGGACATCGATATGGTCGCCGGACCGACCGAACTGGTGATCATCGCCAACCGTTACAGCAACCACCGGCATATCATCGCCGATCTCAGGGCGCAGGCCGAGCACGCGCAGGGGCTGGCGATACTGGTGACCAACTCTAAGAGCCTGGCCAGGGAAGTCGTGGGCCAGATACCGTCGGTCAACGGCTACGTAGTGCTGACCAAGAACCTGGAGCAGGCGGTGGAGATATCCAACCTGATCGCCCCTGAGCATTTGGAAATACTCGTGAACGATCCCGGCCCGCTGCTTAAGCAGGTCAGGCACGCCGGCGCGGTGTTCCTGGGGCATTACAGCCCGGCGGCGGTGGGTGATTACGTCGCCGGACCGAGCCACGTCCTGCCTACCGGCGGCACGGCGAGGTTCTTCTCCGGGTTGTCGACGCTTGATTTCGTCAAGAGCCTGCATATAATAAGTTATTCCAGGAAGGCGCTGGAAAGGATCCGCGAGCCGCTGGAGAAAGTGGCTTCCATAGAGGGAATGACGCACCACCTGGATTCCGTGAAGGCGCGCTTCCACAGCGAGCCGGGAAAGGGATAAGCCATGCGTAAAGCGGAGATCAAAAGGGCCACGAAGGAAACCGATATAGGCGTAAAGCTGGATATAGACGGCTCCGGGGAAAGCAAAATAGATACCGGCATAGGTCTGCTTGACCACCTGCTGGAATTGTTCTCTTTCTGGGGAATATTCGGCCTGGAGATATCCGCCAAAGGCGATCTCAAGGTGGACATACATCACACCAACGAGGATATAGGCATCGCGCTCGGCAAGGCCTTCAAGGAGGCTTTGGGCGATAAATGCGGGATCAGGCGCATCGGATGGGCCTCGGTCCCCATGGAGGAAGTTTCCGCCGACGTTGCCGCCGACATCTGCGGCCGCGGGTATTTCAAGTTCATCTTCCCGCCGGAATTAAAGCCGGAGGGCGGTGAAGGGTATGGTTTCGGCGACGCGGAGCATTTTCTCGACGCCTTCGCCAAACAGCTCGGGATGAACCTGCACGTGAGGATAAACGGTTCCGGCAGCGACCTGCACAGCACGCTTGAGCCGGCTTTCAAGGCGCTGGGGCTTGCTTTGCGTTCCGCCGCCGAGATCGACCCGCGCAGGGAGGGTGTTCCTTCCAGCAAGGGAGTGATCGATTAGCAGTATGCTGAAAAAGCCTCATCTGCGTTGTCCTTAGCAGACTGGTTAAAGCAGGGCTTTTCAGCATACGAAGTTCGGTATATGCGTTGGTAGAGGGAATATGATAGCGATATTCGACTACGGGATCGGGAACATACACAGCGTGCGCAAGGCGCTGGAGAAGCTGGGCGCGCGGACGGTCCTGACCTGTAAAGAAGAGGAGCTTGCGGCGGCGGACAAGATCGTGCTTCCCGGCGTCGGGGCTTTTGACGACGCCATGGAATATCTGGACCGCGGCGGGGCCGCGCTGTTGAAGAAGCAGGCGGCTTCCGGCAAGGTCATCCTCGGTATCTGCCTGGGAATGCAGGTGCTTTTTTGCGAGAGCGAAGAAGCTTCCTCGCACAAGGGGCTCGGCGTCCTGGACGGCAGGGTGCTGAGGTTCCGCGGCGGACTTAAGGTCCCGCATATGGGCTGGAACAGGATAAAACTGGGCGTCTCCGGACGCGACTGTCCGCTTTTGCGCGGTATAGAAGACGGGGAATACGTCTATTTTTGCCATTCTTATTACGCGGCGCCGCGCGAGGTTCCGGTTTCCGCGGGGGTAACGGAATACGGGATAGACTTCACCTCCGTTGCCTGGAAGGACAACGTTTACGCAGTGCAGTTCCACCCGGAAAAGAGCCAGGGGACCGGCTTGCGTATATTGCGGAATTTTATCGCGCTTAACTGATGGTGGACATAATTCCGGCTATAGATCTGCAGGATGGACGCGTGGTGCGGCTGGTGAAAGGCGAGTTCGGCCGCAGCAAGGAATATTCGCGCGACGCCGCCGCGGTGGCCGCCGAATGGGCCGCCCAGGGGGCGCGGATGATACATATCGTGGACCTTGACGGCGCGAAGAGCGGCAGGCAGCGTAATCTTCCGCTCGCCGCAAAAATAGCCAGGACGGCGGGCGTCCCGGTGCAGCTCGGCGGCGGCATACGCACCTTACAGGCCGTCAAGCGGGTCCTGGAAGCAGGCATCAGCCGGGTCATCCTCGGGACCAGGGCGGTGGAAGATCGCGTTTTCCTGGAGAATGCCTACGATAGGTTCGGGGAGCGGGTGATCATCAGCGTGGACGCCGCAAACGGCCGTATAATGGTGAAAGGATGGCTGGAGAGCCATCGCGGTCCCGATGCGGTTGATTTCGCGCGTTCGCTCGGGAAAACAGGTTTCAGCGAGATGATCTACACCGACACCCTGAGGGACGGGACCTTGAAAGGCCCGAACCTTCCGGCGGTGAGGAAACTGCTCAGGGAAAGCGGGATGAGGGTCATCGCTTCCGGCGGCATATCCAGCCTGCGGGACATCAGGGAACTTTGCGTGCTGGAGAAAAAAGGCTTGAGCGGGATCATTACCGGCAAGGCGATCTACGAAAAGAAATTCACCCTGCGGCAGGCGATCCGGGCCGCGGGCGGCGGGGCTTTACAGTCTACGGGGAATATGCCGGAGGGTCTCCGGCAGAGCGTAAAAAGGAGGAAGAGATGCGGTTAATGATGTTGGCGGCGGTTGCAGCGATGTCTTTATTATTATCGGGATGCGTGACCACGGGCGCGAGGCAGAAGGATATGGAGATACAAAGGCTTCATACGCAGCTTTCCGCGTTGAACGCGCAGGTGCAGTCCAGGGACGAGGAGATAGCCGGGTTGAGGGACGAGCTCGGGCGCATGCAGGAACAGTCCGTTTCTCCCGCCGACACCGCGGAAAAAAGGGAAGTCAAATCCAGGCCGACCGTCAAGCAGATACAGAAAGCGCTCAAGAACGCCGGCTATAACCCGGGAAGCGTCGACGGAAAATTCGGCAGACAGACCAGGGAAGCCATAAAAGACTATCAGAAGGCCAATAACCTCAAGGCGGACGGGAAAGTCGGCAAGAGGACCTGGAAGTCGCTGCGCAAATATCTTTAAATCCCGGTTACCCGGCGAGCGGGCCGGGCGGAGAGGGCCGGTTCATAGAAATGCTGACGAAAAGGATCATTCCCTGCCTGGACATAAAAGACGGGCGGGTGGTTAAGGGCGTGAAGTTCCTCGGTCTGAAGGATGCCGGCGACCCGGTGGAGGTCGCCGCCATTTACGACGGACAGGGCGCCGATGAGCTGGTTTTCCTGGA
>CAZAVF010000061.1:0-2377 GCA_964488935.1 uncultured Planctomycetales bacterium
TCCAGGAACTTCTCGATAAGAACAACGTCCTGCGTTACAATATAGAACAGAGCGCCTCTTTGATCCGGATCGGCAACAAGGTCTCCAGGGACGACCAGTTCCAGATGCCGGACACCTGCCGTGTGGTGAAAGTCGGGAGCGGTCCCGGAGCATCCCAGGCCGGCAGGGAGGACGGCGGCGTTCTCACGCTGGCATCCAGGATATTCAGCATCAAGAGACAGGCGGAAGCGCACACGATCCAGCATTGATTTTCCGTTTTGCGGCAGGGCAGCACAGTCCGGAGAGTTTCATTGTATAACATCCTGCGGTTACATCCGGGGTGGATATTTCGCCGCGGGGCCCTGGGGGGCTTGGCGGACGGATCTTCCGATAATCAGACGATTACCGGCTGGAGGGTAGAAAACGTTTCTTCCCCGGTAAACCGGCGCGGAGCGGGACCAGACGCCGGTATAATCTTTATCATATAGTTGTGTATATAGCCACCTACCGCCGCCGCTTTAATGCGGTATTTTTTCTGTTCTTTATCTTCCTTTTTCTCTGCGTAGCACGGCTGTTATTCATCCAATTCTTCCGTTCGGAATACCTGGCTTCAATAGCGCGTAAACAGCATAATCTTTACGTTGAGCTCGAACCGCGCCGCGGGACGATATACGACATCAATATGCGTCCGCAGGCCATCAACATACCGGCCGATTCTCTTTTCGCCTCTCCGGCCGGCATGTCCGCCGCGGACAAGGAACGCGCGGTAAAGCAGCTGTCGCCTATACTCGGCGTCGAGCGTTCTTATTTGAGCGAACGCCTGGGCAGGAAGAAATATTTCATCTGGCTGCAGCGTAAGATGACCCCGCAGCAGAGCGAAGAGGTGAAAAAACTGAATATCAAGGGGATCGGCTGCGTCAAAGAGAGCAAGCGCTGCTACCCCAACGGTTACCTCGCCAGCCACCTGATAGGGTTCGCCGGTATAGACAACAACGGCCTGGAGGGGAACGAGCTCCTGTTCAATAAATATCTAAAGGGCGAGGGGGGCTGGGCTTATTTTCTGCGCGACGCCAGGCAGAAGCGGCTTGAGATATGGGAGAATATGGTCATGCCCAAGGACGGCGACAACATCGTCCTGACCATAGACGGCGTGATCCAGTACATCGCGGAACGCGAGCTGCAGAAGGCTTACGAATCGAGCAACGCCAAAGGCGGGAGCATCGTGGTGATGAACCCGCATACCGGGGCGATACTGGCGATGGCGAACAGGCCGACCTTCGACCTCAACGAGTATTCGTCCTCCCCGCGGGACAGCAGGCGTAACCGCGCGGTCTGCGATATGTTCGAGCCCGGCTCGGTCTTCAAGATAGTAGCGGCTTCCGGGGCGCTGGATGAGAAAAAGTGCCGGGAGGACGAGAAGTTCTTCTGCGAGAACGGCTCCTACCGCATAGCCACCCACATTCTGCACGACCACCGTTCGCACGGATGGCTGACTTTCAGCGAGGTGATAGAACAGTCGAGCAACATCGGCACCTCCAAGATAGCCCAGAAGCTCGGTCCCGCCGAGTTCTACCGTTACGTCAAGCTGTTCGGGTTCGGCGCCAGGAGCGGGGTGGATATCCCCGGGGAGATCGCCGGCGTGGCGAAGAACCCGAGACAATGGTCGAAGATATCGATAGCGACGATGCCGATGGGGCAGGAGATCGGGGTGACCGTGCTGCAGCTGGCGTGCGCTTTTTCCGTTATAGCCAACGGCGGGACTTTGATGAAACCTTACCTGGTAAGCGAGGTGAGGGACAAATACGGGGAGACCATCAGGGAGTTCAAGCCGCAGCCGGTCCGGCAGGCGATCACTGCGGAGACGGCGGCCAGGATGCGCAAGATACTCACCGGCGTGGTGGAGAACGGCACCGGCAAGCTCGCGCAGGTCCCGGGTTTCACCGCCGGGGGCAAGACAGGGACCGCCCAGAAACTGGAGCCGGACGGCAGGTATTCGCACAGCAAGTTCATGGCTTCTTTCATCGGTTTCGCGCCGGCAGAGGAGCCGGCGCTGGTGGTCGCGGTGGTGCTCGACGAGCCGCACCCTTATTATTACGGCGGAGTGGTCGCTTCGCCGGTGTTCAGGAACGTCGTGTCCGACACTTTGAGGTACTTGAAGACAAAACAGTCGGTCGAGGAGGTCTGGAAATTAAATGAAGTTAAGCAGCCTGATTTCGGGAACGGCGGTATCGAGGATTGACGGGGGTCCAGACCTTGACATCCGCGGGATATGCGCGGACTCCAGGCGCGCCGCGCGCGGGGGGCTTTTTATAGCGCTGCGCGGCTGCGGGACCGACGGGCATAAGTTCATCCCGGAAGCGGTCTCCAAGGGCTCCGCTGCCGTTGCCGTCGAGGACCT
>CAZAVF010000061.1:2387-8275 GCA_964488935.1 uncultured Planctomycetales bacterium
AAACGCTGGAAGGGCTGCCGGCGGGCGTGGCCCGCCTGGTGACGGGCGATTCGAGGGCGGCCGCGGGCAGGCTGGCGTCGCGTTTCTACGGGGAGCCTTCTTTAAAGCTAAAGGTGGCCGGAATAACCGGCACCAACGGCAAGACCACCCTGACGTACCTGCTGGAGCACATAATTTCCTGTTCGGGAGAGAAGTCCGGCGTGATAGGCACGGTGAATTACAGGCTGGGAGGGGAAGTCCTGCCTTCCACTAATACCACGCCCGGAGCCGTGGAACTGCAGAGACTTTTATCGTCCATGCGGGAGAGGGGGGCGTCTTACGCGGTGATGGAGGTCTCCTCACACGCGCTGGACCAGCGCAGGACGGAGGGGGTGGAATTCCATTCCGCCGTCTTCACGAACCTGACCAGGGACCACCTGGATTATCATAAGACTGAAGAGGAATATTTCCGGGCCAAGTCGCTGTTGTTCTCCGGGCTTTCCGGCAGGGCGTTCTGCGTCATAAACACCGACGACGCTTACGGCCGCAGGCTGTCCGGGATGACCGCTGCCGCGGTTAACGGCTACGGCCTGCGGGATGACGCGGATTTCCGCGCCGTGGATATCCGGCTTTCCAGGGAGGAGAGCAGTTTCAGGATAACGGTGAAAGGGGCGGACTGCGGGGAGGCGTTCCGGACGGCGCTGGTGGGCAGGCACAACGTT
This sequence comes from uncultured Planctomycetales bacterium, assembly GCA_964488935.1. Lineage (GTDB taxonomy): Bacteria > Omnitrophota > Gorgyraeia > Gygaellales > Profunditerraquicolaceae > Undivivens. Next base: position 3,089 of record CAZAVF010000061.1, read on the forward strand.
TACAACGCGCTGGCGGCTTCCGCCTGGGCCCTGTGTTCCGGCATCGACAGTAAGACGCTCAAGACCGCGCTGGAGAGTTTTTCTTACGTCCCGGGCAGGATGGAGCGCATAGATTCCCCGCGCGGCTTTTCCGTTTACGTGGATTACGCCCATACCCCGGACGCATTGGAAAAAGTCCTTTCTTCCCTCAGGCAGTTGTCGGAGGGACGCATCATCACCGTGTTCGGATGCGGGGGAGAGAGGGACAGGCTTAAACGGCCTCTTATGGGCGGGGTCGTCTCGGAGTTCTCGGATTACGCGCTGCTCACCAACGACAATCCGCGTTCGGAGGACCCGTCTTCCATAATCTCGGCCATAGAAGAAGGCATGAAGAACGACAATTACCGCGTGATACCGGACAGGAGAGAAGCGATAGCCGCGGCCTTGAAAATGGCCGGGCCCGGGGACATCGTGCTGGTGGCCGGCAAAGGACACGAGGATTACCAGATAATCGGCGCGGATAAACTGCATTTCGACGACAGGGAGGCCGTGAGAGAATGTTTACGCTCGCAGAGATCCTGAAGGCGACCGGCGGCAGACTGGCACGTCCCTGCCGCTGCGGGAGGGTGATGAGCGGCGTCTCAATCGATTCCCGTTCCGTAATGCCGGGGCAGGTCTTCATCGCGGTCAAAGGGGACAATTTCGACGGGCACGATTTCCTGGCGGAGGCGGCGCGAAAAGGCGCCGCCTGCCTGGTGGCTGCGCGGGGCGGCCTCCACGGGATACCGGAAGGGACCGGCGTGGTCGTGGTAAAGGATACCGTCAGGGCGCTTGCCGCGATCGCGCATTTCCACAGGATGAGGTTCGATATCCCGGTGGTAGCCGTGACCGGCTCCAACGGCAAGACCACGACCAAGGAGATGATCGCCTGCGTGCTGTCCGCCGGTTACAGGGTGTTGAAGAACCAGGGCACGAAAAACAACCATATCGGTATGCCGCTGGCGCTGCTGGGCTTGAGGGCGTCGCACCGGGCGGCCGTCCTCGAGCTGGGGAGCAATCACCCGGGAGAGATCGCTTATCTGGCCGGGGTCTGCCGGCCGACAATGGCGGTTATCACCAACATCGGGCCTTCCCATCTGGAACATTTCGGCAGCCTGCGCGGGGTGCTGAAGGAGAAGTCGTCCCTGTTGAAGTTCCTGCGCCGCCCGGCGGCAGCGATACTTAATGCCGACGACAAAATGCTCGCCCCGCTGGTCAAAAGGCGCCGGGCTTTCGGTTACGGGACAACGCCGGCGGCGGATTTCACCGCTTCCGGGATCAAGACCACGCGGCGCGGAGTGGAATTCCTGCTCGGGCGCGCAAGGAAAATACCGTGCCGGTTGAGGACCGTGGGAACGCATAACGTCCATAACGCCCTGGCGGCTGCTGCTGCGGGCAGGATACTCGGTATAGATTACGACAGTATATGCGCCAAACTCGGCGGTTTTAATTTCCCGGCCGGCAGGATGAGGCTGTTAAGGAGCGGCGCCGCGGTGTTCATAGACGACACTTATAACTCCAATCCGCTTTCGCTGGACCGCGCGGCGGAGGCGCTCGGGGCGATGGCCTCCGGCGGCAGAAAGATCTTCGTGATGGGGGATATGCTGGAACTCGGCCCGTCTTCGGGGAAGTTCCACCGTATGGCCGGGGCGCGGGCCGCCGGGGTGTGCGATATTTTCGTCGCGGTGGGCGGTCTCGCCCGCGAAGCCGCCGGGGCCGCGCTGGATTCCGGATTGGCGAAAGACAAGGTTTTTCTCTGCCGGGATGCCTTGCGGGCCGGGGAACTGCTCCGCGATACCATCAAGATCGGCCGCAGGGACATCGTGCTGGTCAAAGGCTCGCGCGGGATGCGGATGGAAAGAGTGTTCGATCTAAGAAGTATAGAGTCGAGAGTATAGTATAGAGAGTAAAAACAAAAGGTGTCGGATTGCTTCGCGAAAAACGCCCGCGACGACGCTGAATAAGAACCCGGGACCGGTTTTTTGAACGGAGGCATATGTTATATTATTTATTCTATCCGCTGCACGGGGAGATAGCGCTTTTCAACGTATTCCGTTACATAACTTTCAGGGCGGCTATGGCCGCTTTGACGGCGTTCCTGCTCAGTCTGCTTCTCGGCCCGCGCATAATAAATATGCTCAGGCGCCAGAAGATAGGGGAGAACATACGCACAAAAGAAAGCGCGAAGCTTTACGACCTACAGAGGACAAAACAGGATACCCCGACCATGGGCGGGATATTCATACTGGCCGCGGTCTTCATTTCCACGCTGCTCTGGTCGGAGGCGCTGAACAAGAACATCCTCATAGCGCTGACGGTGACTCTCTGGCTGGGCATCACCGGTTTCGCAGATGATTACCTGAAGCAGGTCAGGAAGCGTTCCAAGGGGTTGAGCGCCGGGCAGAAGCTCGTGAGCCAGCTGGCGGTGGGGCTTATAGCCGGGCTGGTCATCTTCGCCGACGGTCAGTACGGGACCGGCCTGGATATTCCCTTTATGAAGGACGTAGCCGTAGACCTGGGTGTATTCTACATATTTTTCGCCGCGCTGGTCATCGCCGGGTCGTCCAACGCGGTCAATCTTACAGACGGTCTGGACGGCCTTGCCGCGGGGAACGTGGTGATGGCGGCGCTGGCGCTGGGGGTATTGAGTTACGTCGCCGGCAATATCCGTTTCAGCAGTTATCTTTTCATCCCTTATATAAGAGGGGCCGGGGAACTGTCGGTTTTCTGCGCCGCCATACTCGGTGCCGGGCTGGGTTTTTTATGGTACAATTGTTATCCGGCGTCGGTCTTCATGGGCGACGTGGGGTCCCTGGCCCTGGGGGGCGCGCTGGGGACTGTGGCGCTGTTGATAAAGAAAGAGCTGCTTCTGGTGGTCATCGGCGGAGTGTTCGTGATGGAGGCGCTTTCGGTGATACTGCAGGTGGCCTCTTTCAAATTGACCGGCAAACGCATATTCAAGATAGCCCCGCTGCACCATCATTTCCAGTTCCTGGGATGGCAGGAAAGCAAGGTGATCGTGCGTTTCTGGATCGTTGCGGGATTGCTGGCGCTGCTGACGCTGGTCACGCTAAAATTGAGGTAGTGCGCTGTTACATGAAAATTATTTAAGCAGCGCACGGAGCGATCGAGAGCCGAGGATCGGGATTTGATCCGGTGGAAGTTACCGATCGCGGTCTAATTCCGATTCTCAGGCATTCAGAACTTATTTTACAAGGATGAAGAACGAGGGATGAAAAACCGGGAATTTTTCAAGGGGAAGAAGGTCACGGTCGCGGGACTGGCGCGTTCAGGCGTCGCCTGCGCCAATCTTTTATACCGGATAGGAGCGCGCGTCGGAGTGACGGATGCCTGCGACAACGCGTTCACCAGGGCGGCGGCGGGCGGCTTGTGCTCCCCGGACATCGCGGTGGAACTCGGGCGGCACACGCGCGAGTTCATTGCCGGAAGCGATATGGTAGTGGTCTCTCCCGGCGTGGGGCCACAGAGCCCGGTCTTCAGTTTCGCCGCGCAGGCGGGCATACCGGTCATAGGGGAAATAGAGGCCGCGTATATGCTTTGTCCGGCGCCGGTGATCGCAGTCACCGGTTCCAGCGGCAAGACCACGGTGACCACGCTTATAGGGGAAGCCATCAGGGCCTCCGGGAAGAAGGCTTTTGTCTGCGGCAACATCGGGGCCCCTTTCTGCGGCGAGGTGGAGAAGATGTCGGCGGATGATCTTGTCTGCCTGGAGGTCAGTTCTTTCCAACTGGAGACGATACGTTCTTTCAGGCCGCGGATAGCGGTCATATTGAACCTGAGCAGGAACCACCTCGACAGGTACCCGGGGATGAATGAATACCTGGAGGCCAAGAAGCGCATTTATCTGAACCAGGAAAAAGATGATTTTCTTTTGCTTAATCCCTCGGACGGGTATTTGAGCGGCCTGGAGAAAGAGACGCGCGCGCGGGTGGTTTATTTCCGCGGGGAGGACGGTTTGAACCCGAACCAGAGCGCGGTAAAGACCGCGGTTTCCCTGCTCGGGATAAGCCCGGAGGTCTGCGCCGGGGTCTTCAATGATTTCCGCGGCATAGAACACCGCCTTGAGTTCGTGGGCGAGAAGGGCGGCGTGAAGTTCATCAATGATTCCAAGGCCACCACCGCCGAGTCGGCGCTGTGGGCGTTGAACAATCTGGAGGGGCGGGTATTGATGATCGCCGGCGGCAGGCACAAGGGGTGCGATTATTCGGTGATAGCGGAAGCCGCAAAAGGGAAAGTTAAGAAGCTGCTGCTGATAGGCGAGGCGAAAGAGAAGATTAGGGATATCCTGGGCGGGTGCGTGCCGGTGGAATACGCCGCAGATATGCCGGACGCGGTGCGAAAGGCCTTCAAGGAGGCTTCCGCCGGCGATTACGTGCTGCTTTCCCCCATGTGCTCCAGCTTCGATATGTTCACCAGTTACGAGGAGCGCGGCAGGGTTTTCAAGGCAGAGGTTTCCGCTCTGGGGGACCGGCCATGATAAGGAACATCAGGATAACGCTTTTTGCCGTGACCGTGGCCCTGATATGCATAGGTATCGTGATGATATACAGCGCTTCCAGTATCTACGCGCTGGACAGGTATAAGGACAGCCTTTTTTTCGTCAAAAGGCACATTTGTTTCCTGCTGTTCGGGATGCTGTTGTCGTTCCTGGCCATGGTCGTAGATTACCGGAAATTTTCCCGTTATTCAAAACCCATGCTTCTGGTCTGCCTGGTCCTGCTGCTGCTGGTGCTGATCCCCGGCCTGGGCCGCGAGGTTTCCGGCGCGCGCAGGTGGTTCCGTTTCAAGTTCATAAGTTTCCAGCCTTCCGAGCTGGCCAACCTGGCTTTGATAGCTTATATAGCCGATTTCATTTCCCGCAAGGATAACCTGCTGCGTTCGTTCTGGAAAGGGTTTTTCCCTCCCATGGCGGCGATGGGCTGCACGGTGGTGTTGATACTCGCCCAGCCCGACCTCGGGACGGTGGTGGCGCTGGCGGCAACCGTGCTGATCATGCTTTTCGCGGCCGGTATACGCGTATCCTATTTGTTGTCGCTGTTCCTGATGTCAATACCGGCTCTTTACCTGTTGATCTTCCGCGTGCCTTACCGCAGGATGCGCATACTGGCGTTCCTCAATCCCTGGGCCGACCCGCGCGGCACCGGCTTC
>CAZAVF010000062.1:0-8120 GCA_964488935.1 uncultured Planctomycetales bacterium
TATAAGCACACAGGTGCAATACTTGGCCTTCCGATTGGCTAGGGTATAAGCACACGGGTGCAATACTTGGCCTTCCGCTTTGGCCAGGGTATAAGCACACGGGTGCAATACTTGGCCTTCCAATTGGCCAAGGTACAACCGGGTTAAAACCCGGGGATTTCTGGATGAGGGGATTCAAGCGCCGCTGCCAGCTCCAGCAAAGCGGGCTCGCACGGCACCGCGCATTCCTCCTCAATACGCAGTATCTCCATAATACAGCACAATACCCGCCTCCGTTCCGGCCGGCCGTTAGCGGAGGGAACCAGGCATCCTCTCAACCTTTGCGCGGAAGGGATATTCCCGGCGCGGATGGAATCGTTGATCCCGGTCCATTCTTTCTCAAGCTCCCCGGCGCTCATGACCTTGTCCGGGAAGGACGGCAACTGCTTGTCCGCCGGCGGGGGCACGGGATCCCGTCCGGTCACCGGCAGACTGCGGAAATCAATTCCGCCTTTTTCATCTGAACCCGGGGAGAACCGGGCGGAGGGATCAGGCAGTTTCCGCCCTCCGCCGTCCCGCGCCGACGCCGCGAATTGCTCCCGCACGCCGGCAGACGCGCATTTCAACAGATTATCGATCTGCGTATCGAAATCCCCTATCCCCGCGTCGATCGCAGGCGTAAAATAAGTGTCTATCACTACGATATGCCCGTTAGGCGTAACATAATACTGGAAATCCTCCGCCGACAATCCGGCAGCTTTTATCCTGTCGTTCACTTCCATCAATTCGCCGGCAGTATCTATCGTGATGGACCTTCCGGCCCGCCAGGAGAAATCCCCGGGAACGAGGTCCATTACCATCCAGAGCACGCCCTCTTTGTCCTTAAAAAAGCCGTGCACCCGCGGGCCTATACCAAGGTCATCGGCGATCAGCCCCGATCGATAGCTCTCAAGCAGTTTCTGATTGAGGGAAAAAGTGGGTCCGTATACGGAAGAATAAGTCTTCATCGCGACAGGCTCACCTCCGGCCAGGAACCCGAGTTTTACGCAGGCCCTGGTACCATTATGGAATTCACTGACCAAAAAGATATCTACACCCGGCACGATAACGTCCACCGCGGGGACATCGGAGACACTATCCGGGGATCTCCGCAAAGAGACACGGGGCTTGCGGAGTCCCTCAGTTACCGGATATCCGGGAGGCAAGTCCCTGCCTGGGACGATATCATTCGTATCCAGATATCCGCAGGTCTCAAGTTGACGGTATCCGATATAATCAGCAATGCCTTTACTGATAAAATCGGCACCCCCCCGCCGCAAACCGGTCTTTGAGAATATCGAGCGGGCGTATGGATTGGCGTATAGAAGCTTGTTGCCGCTTGCCGCCATTCCCGCCCAGGAACTCAGCCTTTGCCGGTAAGCCTCCGATTTCCCGTCCGCTCCGCCGTCCCCGCCGTCTTTTTGCAAACGTTCCGCCGCTTTGTCTTTTCCCGGGAAACTATCTTTCTCTCCATCCCCGGCATATTCCAGCAGGCAGTACAACTCGGAGGAAAACAGTTCGATTCCCGGGTACACAAGATCGACAACGAAATAGGTATCGATGACCACAATGTGCCCGTTGGGAGTGACGTAATACTGGAAATCATCGGTGAACAGGCCGGCCTTTTTAACCCTCTCATCTATCTTCCAGAATTCGTCCGAGCTCCAGCTTTTGATAAAATCACCGGCCCCTGCCGCGAATTCTCCCGGCACGATATCCATCACCATCCACAACACGCCGCTGTCATCCTCGAATATCCCGTGCAGCGAAGGGCCGATACCCAGGTCATCGGCTATCTGCCCGGCTATATAGCTGCCCAGCAGCCTTTCTCTCGCCTCCTTTTCGCTCCAGCCGCCGAAATACGCTTTCAATGCCGCCGGTTCCCCGCCTGGCAGGAAGCCGAGCTTAACGCATCCGCCGCTCCCGTTATAATAACTGCTGGAGATAAAAATATCCCTGTCCGGCAGGGTCACCTTCACTCTTTCTATTTCCGAGAGATGCTGTGCCAGCCTCCGCGCGGGACGCGGTTCTCTTAATCCGGACACGGTCGGATATCCGGCCGGGAGGTCATTTTCCGGAATGATATCTTTGGTCATCAGGTACAATGGGAATTCATTACCCCGGATCCCGAGGTATTTCTTAACCCCCTTGCCCAACAACAGAGGATCCGGCAGTTCCAATGATATCTTCGCCGCCAAAGAACGGAAATACGGATTATTCAGAAGAATTCCGTTATCCGTGATCTCCGAAGGCAGCACGGTCCGGCGTCTCCCCGCGGCCTCGTCCGCCCCTCCATCAAATCCCGGTCCCCGGCTCTCAGCCTGTTTTGTCCAGACATATAACTCGCCGTTACCGGAGAATTCCGAGACCGCCTGCAGGTGGACCCCGAGGAAATCAAGCGGTTCGGGAACAAAATCGAACCCTTCCCCGAAAATCGCCTCGTAATGATCGATCCCCCACCAGTATGACCTGATAACTACTTTACCTCCCGGCTTCAGCTTCTTCAAACCTCCTTTATCCTTGAACTCATGCGCCAACTCCTCCACGGCGGACATCTCCGGATTGACCAGCAAAATGTAATCCAGGGAACTATCCGGCAGATATTCCAGTATTTCCGCCCCGCACTTCAAGAGCGCAAGATTGTCCAGCCGCAGTTCCTGTCCGAGCAGACCGCCCTGTCTCCACTCTTCGGCGTATGCACGGTAAACCTCCGTACCGGAATTCTCATTGTAAATGTCTGTGGCGATCACTCCCAGATCATGGTTTTTGGCGGCGATGGCAACCGCGGCGTCGGTACGGCCGCTGCCTATCTCCAGAAGCCTGCTCCCCCGCTCAAGCACGCGCCAGAGTGAATCAATGCTTCTTGAATTGGAGCCATCCCGGCCGAGAAGGAACTCTCTCATCTTTCCGGCGGGGCCGCTGTCCTCAAACGGACCTTTCTCCCCGCCGTCCCCGTTCAGCGGCGGCTTCTCGGCCGGCACCCTGCGGATACGCATATCCCAGCCGTAACTCCAGACGGCCGGACTTGATACCGACGGAGTGGAATTCCTGTGCATTCCTATAATGGAATCCCTGATCAACGGATTTACCGCCGCCGTCTCCGGCGGGAAAGGCAGCGGGAATTCAGGGGACATATCCACGATCTTGATCCGCTGGGCGTGATCATCGGTGACGAAACAGCTTCCCGGGGACATATGCTCATACACTTTCAAAAGGAAACTCGGTTCGCCTTCCATAGAAAGGTAACCGAACGCTATCTCCATCCCAGCCCTTTGATAATACACATCGTAGAGATCATACAAACTTTCAGTATCCTCCACCCCGCTCTTATCGATAAAAGATATGCTGTATTCCTTCTCCTCTTCTCCCGGGTATGTCCAGCGAAAGCTTATCTCCGGGCAGCCCCTGCGGTCCTTCCCGACCCTCAAGCTGGAGAAATCCACTCCGAGCATCCTTAATTCCAGGGCGAGGTTATTCACTATGTCTTCTTCCCTCTCCAGCCTTTTACCGGCCCCGAATCCAAGCCGCGACTTCCATTTCATATAATCCTGCTGGTTCTCTCCATACCGCCCGGAGGAGACCGCCTGTTCCGCCTGCCGCATCTTTTCCAGTGATCCCGCATTTAAAGTCTTATGATAATAAGCGATAAAATCGCCGTGAGCGGCATTGGTGGAAAGAAGGAAGTTCGAGATGTCCACTCCGGCTCCGTAATATAGACCGTTTATTCTGCGGCTGGAGGGATTTATCTGCCTTTTTACCGCCAGATCATAGGCGACATACAATGGATGCAGCAGACGGTAGAGATCGTCCGTAAGCGGCGATATGTCCATTCCCAGGGTCCCGGCGATCGCCGCCTGTTTCAAGTGATCCTTTTCAGCGGCGAGCCCTTTATATAACCTTGCCTCATCAAAAGTCCGGCCTCCTTCTACGGCCGCCGCGGCCGCTCCGCCGTCATTGGCGGTATAACGGTCGAATCCGGCGGCAGCGATACCGCCAGTCAACAACCGCAGCGGCGCCGGGTTATTCTCCTGAACGGCCTTTATCACCTGCAGCGGATCATCGTCATTATTGCCGAAATGCTCCCGGAACAGGCTGCTCAGGACATCGGCACGCTGTTCCTCATCGGAACCCGCCATAAATGCAGAGAAAAGCCTGCTGTTGACTTCATAGGGCAATCCCGCAGAGATCATACCGATAAACGCCGACGGGGTGGCCTTTGAAACCTCTTTAATAAACAACTCCCACACCCGGTCTGCGCTTTCATCCTCTGCCAGACGCGAGGATAGGGTATAGATATTCAAAAGGGTCTCCGGCAGCCCCAGGTGCGCCGCCGCGCTCCCATCCTTCTGCAGACAGCCTTTTTCCAGCGCGCGTTCGAGAAACGCCCGGAAGACGCGGCTTTCCTCTTTATCCGCGGCCAAGGCCAGGCAGGAGACGGTCCTTTGCACGGATATCCTGGAAATAGCGTCGAACAGCGCGAATGCCTCCTCTTTGCGGCCGGCGGCATAAAGGTATCCGCAGAGCGCATAATAAAAGTCGGCGGACAGCACGGTCTGCTTAGGCATATCGTATTTTTCCGGGAAGCCCTTTGGGAAAAAGAACTCCGGAAGAAAGCCTTCTTTTGTAAAGAACTCCACGTCTCCCCAGCTCGCCGGGGCCCCGATAGCGTTACGGCCGCTCAATGATAATACGGATTCCAGGGTATAGGCGAAGGCTTCCGAGACGGCCAGGTTCAAATATTCCGGTTTTATATTCCCCTGCTCGTCGTAATATTCCTTATACAGCGGGTCCCGCCGCAAATATGCGTGCATAGACGAATTCTTGAAATACTTTACTATATGCTCTGCCGCGTATTCGCCCATTACCTCCGTATCCATGCCACGTTTCGGTATAGATCGCAGAAGAAAGAATATTGCATGAGCGGCCTCATGGAAAAAGGTATTCGCCAGAAAGACTTTATCGTTGGTGAACATTGCCCTTCCCACTAAGACCCCGCCGTAGTATCCCTTGCTTTGGGGATGCCCGTGCGCGTGGTTGACGTAAACCATATGTTCCGGGACCGGAAAATCCATATTGACCATGAAATTGCGCAGACATTCCAGTCCCGGATGTCCGGTAAGGACATTCAAAAAGTGTTTCCTCGAGAACTTATCATGGACGATGGGACGCATTATCTGATAATCTCCGCTTTTATCGGCGGCCAGGCCCTCGATATCAGCGTATCCCCGGACCAGCTCCTTGATCCTGTCCCGTACGGCTGCGATAGCCGCCTTGTCATTCCCGCGCAGATAAGGCATCCCGTTCACTATTTCCCGGTCGATGATAGAAATAAAATACATCCCCAGGGGGTCCAGCCCTTTCAAATCCCCGATATCCTCCTCAAATTGATGCGCCCGGATGAAGATGTCCCTGATGCCGCCGTTGTCGTCGAAATAAACCATGAAATGCAGCGGGGCGGCCTTTTCAATCTTCAACTCGCCCATCACTGCTTTACCTGTGTAGTCGGCGGCTAGGGTCTCGCCCGGCAGGACATGGCCGCTTACCAGCCTCACTCCTTCCATCCCGGCCTTTTCTATCTGTCCGGGGTCCTTAAGGCCGCGCAGCGCGGAAACAGCCTCATAACTCCACATCCTTTTACCCTGGTCCAGCAGGGAACGCAGCACGCTTTCCCCGTCCTTAGGACCGCTCCCGCCGTCTTTAAGATCGGCATCTTCAGCCGGGGTCTTGAGACCGCCGCCGCTGTCAAGGATGACCCCGGTATTATACGGTAAGGACGGCGGTCCCGAGACGGCGTTAACCACCGAGATACTCATTCCGGCGGTCCCCGCCCCGGTAGAAAGTCCGAAGTTGATACCGCCGCTTACATACTGCCTGATGGTCTGCCCGTACTGCGTATTGACGATCTCCGATTCGTTATATTCGCCTTTCCGGAAAGAATCCCTGTATTGCCTGAAAAAACTGTTTTTATCCCAGCGCCCGGCGGAGGTCAGTCCGGACAGGTCCCCGGTGTTTATCCTGCGGCTGCAGCTATTCAGGATAAAGAACATATCCCCCGGGTCCGCTCCCGGGTTATATGGAACGGCGGAGTATTCCTTGTATTTCTCCTTCATCCACCTGGCGAAAATAAGCGAATAATACACCTGGCGTAAGGGAGCGTATCGTCTGCCGGCGTTCACCTCTTTTGTCAACTCCGGGATCACCAGCTCCCGCAGCAGCGATGAAGAATACTCGTTCAATTCGCGGAAACGCCCGTCCGCGTTAACGGCTGCTTGTCCGCCGCCCAGATAATCCTCCTCAAGCATGACTTTCAGATCAGCCTTGTATATATACGCGCTCCGGGCGGACTGACGGACTATTATCTCTCCGGGGACTATCCATGGCCTGGTATAAGCCGGCAGCGCGACCTGCTCCATACCGAACAATTCCTGCGCCTTCGAATACAATTTCTGCCAATACAACTTTCCCTGCCGGGTGCGCGGAGAAGTCAGACGCGCCATGTCTTTCTTTAGATTCAGATCCGCTTCCAGAAGTATCCTGCCCGCCTCGGTCTTCCCGAACTCAGGATCTATCATATTATCCGGGGCGTCGGGCCGCAGGTTGACCCAGAAACTGTCGTCCGGCAGGGCCAATCCTACCAGAAAATGGTCTATAAGAATTCTTGAGGATGTCTTGATCTCGCCGTTTGAGGCGGCTTGCATGTCCCCCTTGTCCAGGAAAAACATCAGGGAACCGTCCGGGGATCCCTCCAGATAACGCAGGTGAACGGGACGGAATTTGTCGAAGGAGAATACAGGGATGGAGAAATATATGCCGCTATTAGGGAGCGGCACCTGGGCGAACACGTTCTGTTCGCACAACAACAGCACCGCCAGGAATATGGAGATGAATTGACGCGTATTCTTCAGCACTCTTTAATGGGATCCCCCGGAAGAAGGTTTGTTTATCAGCCTATAAAAAGTATACCTATTATATATACAGGCTTTCAAGAAGCATACGGGGTAAAAAGAAAGCGTTTTCTTGCCGGATGAACTGACTGAGGGGATCAAGCGCGGAACAGATCGGGGAGTGAAAATGATGCGGGTGTATTTACCAGCGGAAATGCAGATATATCCTGCCCCAGCCTTTATCGGTCTTTTCCAGCCGGGAATAAAGAGAGCGGACCTCTTTCCTGTTAAGACAATTAAGGATGCGTTTCTTGACGTGGTCGGCGGCCTCGCCGTAGGCTATCTCCACCAGCCGGGCGCGGTTCTCCACCGCCCTGTTGACTATTTCCACTATCTTCTCTTCCATATCCGGTATCACCGGATAGACATTAAGCTTTAATCTCATATTCACTTCGGGTGCCGGGTTTTAGGTCCCGGGAAAGGCTTAACTTTATCCGGACCTTGACCGGCGTCTTCCTTCCGGCTTGCTCCAGGATTTACCCCGGCTATCATCGCGGACCGGAGCGCCTGTTCTTCTGCGCGACGGCCTGAAAGGGCGCGCACCGTAAACAGCCCGTTTTTCCCGCTCCCACGGCTTAACGGAACCGCCGCGTTCTCCTCTATGCCCTGCCGCCTTATGTTCTCCCCGTCTGAATGGAGCCTGACCTTCGTCACGTTTATTCCACGGTCTACTTGGCCCGCCGCGGCTCTTTTCTTTTCCGCTCCATGGCCTCTCCGGACGCCCCGCATCAGACTTGCTCCATGGTTTTTCCCGTCCTCCGCGTCCGGTCCCGGATGACTCAGCCCTTCTCTCCCAGGGTTTGACGAAACGTCCGCGTTCTTTATGTTCGGCTCCGGGACGCTCTCCGCGCCTGAAAGGAACGGCAGAACTCCCATCACGTTTTTTCCACGCCCCCTGCGGTCTGCCGGAATTTTTCTCTTCCCCGCCCCACGGCTTTTCCGGACGTCCGCCTGAGGGCCTACTCCATGATCTTGCCCGTCCCCCGCGTCCGTTCCCGGATGACTCCGCAGCCCTTCTCTCCCAAGGCTTGACGAAACGTCCGCGTTCTTTACGTTCGGCTCCGGGACGCTCTCCGCGCCTGAAAGGGGCGGGAGAGCCTTCGTCACGTTTTTGCCACGGTTTCTGCGGCCTGCCGTAATTCCTCTCTTCCCCGCCCC
>CAZAVF010000063.1:0-8114 GCA_964488935.1 uncultured Planctomycetales bacterium
GGGACCGACGCCGATATACACGATAACGCCATCTACGACAATACCATAGCGGTGTATGTGACCAAGGAAAGCACGGGCGCCGGTATTTATAGCAACGAGATATACAATAACCAGATCGCGATATTGAATGAAGGCGATACGACCAGTATATACCAGAATAGCATTCATGATAATGCCATCGCCATTTACGAGGCCGGCACCGACGCCGTTATATACGACAACGACATATACCGCAACACCGTAGGCATATATGTAGCCCAGGAAAGCACCGGCGCCGTCATATACGGGAATGAAATATATGATAATAAAGTCGGCATCCTGAATAACAGCAGCTCGGCCGATATCCGCCAGAATACCCTCTATAATAATGAGATAGGCATACTTAATTACAGCACCGGAGCCGGTATATCCGGTAACACTTATTACAACAACGGGCTGGATGTCTATAACGTCGCAGATTACGCGGCCGATACCGGTGCCGCCGCTTTACACGTAAAAGAGGTCAGCGGCGAACTTAAAGAAACGGCCGGGGTAGTTATCCAGGCATTGGGCACCGCTGCCGCGGAGCAGGCCGTCCCCGCGTCGAACAAAGCAGCTTCCGCTTCCACCACCGCTGCCGTAAGCTCCGGGAACAATAACCTGTCCGGCAGCGCGGCTGATGAGGCAATAAGCACGGTCAAGCACGCGGGCGAGAATTCAATAACAACCCGGTACGGCGATGCGGAGCCGACGACCTCCCAGCAGACAGCCGTCAGCATCACCGGCAAACGCGGTGAAGGCGGCTCTAACATAGTCACCGGGGGCGATGATGCGATAACCCTGCAGTCTGAAAAAGATGTTCTGCGTTCGGATTATGAAGAGCCTAGCGAAGCGGTAAATGATATAACGAGCGGCAGGTTCAATCCGGCCGAGATCAAAGACGAACAGTCGCAGGAGAACAACAATCCCCTGCTGCAGGCGCAGGAAGTGATAAATGCGCTGGACAAGATAGCGGACGCCGCAGATAAACTGCTAGAGACCACATCCGCCGGTGCCTCTCCCGCCGGCAATATCCCGTATAATAATTCCGGAGAAGAGGCTTCCAACGGAGCCGGCAATCCGGGCTCCAACAACGGCAATAATTCTCCTGTAAAGGGTTCCAATAGCATAATAGACCAATACCACGGTATCACCGGCGGTATTTTAAATTCCAATAATGTACCGGTAAGCGAATGGGCTGAAGGTTCTTTAAGCGGCCGCGGCCCGCCTGAGAATATACTCTCACTCTTTTCTTCGATCCTTTCCTCAGGCAAATCCGCTGTATCATCCATCCTGGACTCAAATAATCCCAACGGCAATATAATCGGCAATATAATAGATTCGTTAAACAGGATTATCGGCAATACCGCAACAGACGATTCCGCCAAAAAGACTTCATCTTCATCCAACGGCGATTTCCGTGGTCAAGGGCCGGAAGCTTCTCCCTACTTAGAAGCTCCGGCCCTTATTTTGTCCATATTCAATTCAATTTCAACAGGCATAAACAATAAAAAAGCGGCACAAACAGAAGGAGGCGAATCATGGGTATCAGGCACATTATTATCTCGAATGACGGCATTACTTTCCTCAGCTGCGGCGACGGTTTTGGAAGGACTCGGCTCTTTTATATCCTCGGCGGACAGGTCCGGGGATACTTCCGGGGATGCTGGCAGGAGCTCAGCGGAGAACCCGCAGACACCGTCAGAAGGCTCGCCAGCAGCAGTATCGGCCGTTGTCCAACCTACCGGGTCAGACAGCTCGGCGAAATACTCGGGTAACGACGTCCAGCTGAGCATCCAGCCCTCTAAAGATGCTCCGGGTGCGCAAAGCGCTCTGAATGGGGTGCTCAGCATGGATAAAAAGGTGATGGATGGAGATAACGTCATCTCCTTCTATGATTACAGCTCGAGCCGTAAAACGGCAGCCAATGGGGTCACGGTAGGCACAGCGCAGTGGTCCAGCATGCAGGAACGCCAGGAAGAGATGGAGGCCGCGGGATGGGTTTTTACTCCCGGGACGTCTTTCGCGGTCTATCCGTACTGGCAGTACGGGGAAAGCAGGTATTCTTTCAGGGCCGGTGCGGCGGCCGTATACGGCAGCGGAGAGACAGGGACTTCAGGTCTGGCCCAGCAGCAGAGCGAGAGTTTCAGTGAAGAAGGTTACGAGATATCCCGTAATTATTTCATGGCCGACATGGATAATAACGGCAGCGTTGAGACCAAGGTGATCACCGGGGCTACGGTAAGCCTGGACGGCGCAGTATTATACAGCTCCGATTATGTCGGCAAGACTTACGTTTTAAATACTTATGAGAACGGAGAATTATTACAGCGCGATACCCTGGCGTTGAACCCGGACAACAGCCTGAAATCCTATATTAAAGAAAACGGGTTCACGGAAATAGAAGGGACCGGCATTCAGCTGGCCGCGGAGAGATGGGAGATAGATTACAATAAAGAGGAAACCATACATGAGGTCAACGCGGCGCAGGGCGACGGGACGCTCAATACCAGGATAACCGTGCGCGGAGGCGAGAATGCGCTGGAGATGACTTTTTCCGGCACCACGATGTTCATTGCCGGGGAGGCCGGGCAGGTTAGGCAGGAAACCAGGGCCGTGATCGTCAGCGGAACCGAGCAGGCGGGAGAATACAATCGGGATATCTTCTATAACGCGCAGGGCGGCCTGATAAGCTATTCCGCCGGATACGATTATAATGCCGACGGCCTTCAGGACAAGGAGTTCACGTTAACGGCGGGACGGGAGGGGGTAGGTAAAGCACAGGAGATGTCCGTAGTGTACAGGATGCAGGGGGAAGACGGCACGGTAACAGCCGACTACACCTATACACTCACGGACATCTCTTACCTGTTCCCGGGGAACAGCGGGAACGACGTTTTGAACGCAGGTTTTCTTGATATGTCGTCTTTTGCGCAGGCGGGGAGCGGTTATTTTGAAGTCGACCTGTTCAATTACGAAACGGTATATGAATTCGCGCGGCAGTCCGGGGTCAAGAGCTACGATTATGAGTTTGTTTATCAGGGGGCCGCCGGCAGCGGGGGAAGCACTCTCAGCGAGAAAGCGCAGGGCGGGGAATGGAGTGTTTCGGAGAAGCAATTGTTGAACGGCGGTTACGGCTGGAGCGAAAAAGGTTCCATGACCGAGGACTACGGCAAGGGAGCCAATACGGAGGATTATTCTTTTGAACAGTATTACGCCGATGCCGCCGGGATGGAGATCGGCGCCGGGAAGTGCGAGAACGGGCTGGCGCTGGCCAAGGTCTCCGGAGGGGTAACGAGCGTGGTGGTAGTCAAGGGGGAAACCGACGGGGGGAAGGACGTATATTATTGCCGTGAAGCCGCCAAGATAGAAGATCAGGCGCGGCAGGCCCTGGACGAGGGCGCGCTGGGCGGCTCCCGGCTTAAGGTGTTGAGCGGGAACGCGATAACGATGTTTGAGAATGGAGCCGAAGGCACGATATATAAGAACGCGGCAGGTAACTATTATGTATCGATCGGACTTGGCGGGTTCATGCTGGGGACGGTAGAAGTGGTGCAGACAAAAGAATCCGGGTGGCGGCAGGTATACAGCGATAACTCCGGGAACGTGTACGCGAAATACCAGTCGGCGAGCGACAAACAGGGCGCGGTATACGCTCTGTTCGACAAGCAGAGCGGGGAATACGTATTGAACAGAGAGAATTCATTCGTGCAGTTATACCAGATCAGCGGGCTGGGGACTATTCCCTTGAAAGTAGGCTTAAGCTCGGAAGGATGGCTGCCGCTGGCGCAGACGCAGGTCTCGGGGGAAGGGGACAAGATTTGGCTGACCTCGGTGAGCGATTCGGACGGATTATATGAGCGTGTCATTTATGACGCCCAGGCACAGGCACCCTGGAGCAGGACAGGCGAATATTACAGGCAGGACGAAGAGAAGAACTGGGTGGCGGCCGAGGCCCCTGCCAGGGCCGCGACGCTGGAAGAAAGAGTTTTCGACTGCGAGAAGTATTCTCCGTTGACTGCAGCCAAGCAGGAGGAAAAAGAGCCTGAGGTTTTTGGCGGGTCCAGCGCAGGTCCCTATTCCGCCGCGAACATAGCTTTCCGCGAGCAATTCCCCAATGTGGAACTTTGCGATATAGAGTTCAACCCTGCGCGGGATACCGCATCACCGGGTATCGCCAATAAATACGCCATCCTGCTTGTTGCCGATTCGGTACCCAAAGATGCGGAATATATGAAAACAGCTTTGGTCGATGCGGGGTGGCCTGCAGACCACATTAACTGGCTGATCATCAATGATTATTATGTTGAAGAAGAGGAAATGAGGGGAATACTCGATTATCTGTTCCCGGAGAAGAACACGCTTATAGACGACAACGATAAGACATTCATTTTGATGTCGTCACATTGTAATGATGACGGACTTATAACAGGCCATAGCGGTTTGAAGAGCTATGATATCGCGGAATATGTCAAGCGTATGCCGGGAGATAAAGCCGTGGCGATACAAAGTTGTTACTCGGAATCTGCCGGGAAGAATTTCGCCGATGAGAACACTTTGGTTCTTACCAGCGCCGGGAGTGATGAATATTCCTGGTTGATTGATACCGATTCCGGAGAGACCGCGGCTCTGCAACAGCTTAATGGTAATAGGGTATATACCAATTGGTGTTCTATATTCGTGCAGGAACTGGCCGAGGAAATAGGGAAAGGGAAATCCCGTTCCCTGGAAGCATGTTTCCGGTCGGTGGTCATAGATGATAAATATGATCAGCATCCGGTGTTGATAGATAACGACGAGGACTCCGGCTTTCCGATAAAATACAACTCCGTAACTGCCGGCGCCTCCAACAGCGGCAACGACCACTGCGCCTGGTCGGCTTTCTCGGCATACGCACCGGAAGGGACGACGCAGGATGATTTCGTGACTTCACTGCTGGAAAAGACCGCCGCTTCAGGCGAGGAAGGCAAGGCCGCGTCCGCCAGAGGAGAGATCTCCGGCAGCGCGCTGAAGGGACAGCTTGATGAATGGGGATACTCGTTCGATTATTACGACGGGGATGCCTTATCCATTGAATGGAAAGACTTGACCCCGGGCACCATCGTGCATCTGGCAGAGGGCGACGGCACCGGTCATTATACAACGATAGTTGACACCGTAGACAAGACCGGCGGAAGCTACGTTATCACCCGGGACAATTACGGTTATCATATGGAATCCAGGGAGGCCTTCGAAAGCGAATTGAGCGGCTGGGGGATAAGCGGGATAAGCCGGCAGGCTTCTTATGCGCAAGGATATTACGGCGCCGATAAACAGGTCCTGGATATTGAACTTTCCGGTGAAATGGAAGTCGAAGACAACAACGGAGTGAAGTCGCTGTATAAATACGAATACGTTCCCGCCGGAGAAGCGGTTGTCTGGGATACTGAGGAAGAGTTACCCGCCGGCGCGGAAGCCGGTTCCGATATACTGGAAGGGAAAGGATTGGCGGAAAGGATATTCAAGGTTACTCCCGTTGAGAATGAAGATGCGTATGCGGAGCCGCAAGAGCTTGAAAGAGCTACTTTTACCATAGACGGGCAGGAGGTCTCGGCGCAGGAATTCATAACCAGGGCCGGCGGTTACGGTCTGGAGCTGCCGTTCGGGAGCGGGTATGTCGACAATCTGGTTGAGGCCGCCAGAGGCAGGGATGCGTCCGATGGCCCGCTGGTAGTGGGCAACGGGGCCGCCGGGGCATCGTCAACGGCCGGTGATATCTCTTCCAGAACGGCCGTTGAGTATTCCGAGGACCAGGATAAATACACCTATACGGTGCAGGAATACGTCTTGAAGACGGAATTGCTCAACCAGTCTCCTTTGATAGAAGGGGTGCCGTCCAACACCGCCATGGTTGAAGGGGAGACCCTCAGCGCCGGTATAAAGATCACCGATACGGACAGCGACAGCTTTACCTCTCGCGTAACCATATACGATGCGGAGGGAAAGGAGCTCGGCTGGCTGAACAGCAGGGGTTATATGATGATAGGAGACGGCCCGGACGGGATGCGGGTGGCGTTGACCGATGAGGGGTATAAGTTCGTTTTTACGCCCGGTTATGACGAGGCCGGCAGAGGGCAGGAGAAGGTGTATACGGTCAAAGTAACGGCCGATGATTCCACAGGAATAACCGAGAAGGAGTTCACTATAACGATCGGGAACACAAACACCGCTCCCGAGTTCACCCAGGCTCCTTTGATGAGGGAATCCGTGGCTGAGGGACAGGAAGTATCCTGGACGATAAAGGCCTCCGACAGAGACGACAGGGTCAGCCTGTCGGCCGAGAACCTGCCGGAAGGCGCCGTATTCACCGATAACGGAGACGGGACCGCCACGTTCACTTTCACTCCCGGCACAACCGGGGAATACCCTGCAATCACCCTAAAAGCCACGGAGATCGGGACTACCGAGGAGGCGAGCGTAAGCAGGACGTTCACCCTGGTTTGCATACCGAAAGACGCGCAGTCATCCGGAGCATCCGCCGTGGTATCTATAAAAGACACTACAGGCGCCACGGAGGCGTATGTCGATGACAGAAGGCAGGTGCATCTTGCCTACGGCAGCGGGGAGGTTATAGTCAACGATCAAAACCAGGTGTTCTATATAGACGCGGAGAGCGGGGAGTTGAAATACGCTTACGTCCCTGAAATGACCTTGACCGCTCATCCCGACCATGACGATGAAATAGCCAAGGCATTCAAAGGCGAAGACAGCTGGAAGGGGATGGTCGTGCTTGATTTCACGCAGGAAGAAGGGACGACCAAATACCGCACCTGGTTCGATATCGACAGCGGCGATAACACCGCGTATTACGGGCATACGGAATTCCAGCGGGGCGATGAAAGGGAAGGATTGGCATTTGTCAGCCCGCAGGTGAGAGATTCCCTGCCGGAGGACGCGGCGTCCCTGGCGGCCGGGTATGAAAGCATTATCGAGCAGGCGGAAGCCGTAAGGGCAATGCTGCCGGAGATATTCGACACAAAATATTATTACCTGAAGACCGGATATTTGGAGGATGAAGACGACCGGGAATACAGGGCTGATTTCTCCGTGATCTCCACCGACGGAGCTTTTTCTTATTCCCCGTGGGGGAACAATCACCATACCGGGTCATATATCACCGGCATGAACTCCGGCGAGGAGACCCTGGGTAAGCTGGCGATGTATAAATTCCTGACCGGTAATGAAGGCCTGTTCAATGACGGCAACAGCATTTTTATCCTGGCAGCCAAGCAGGGAGAATATTATTCCGAAGAGTTCGAAAAAGGGATCGTTGAGACCGCCTCCGCCGCCGGCATACGGATAGTGGTGCCGGACGAGGAAGGGAAGTGGCTTGCGGATAACCCGGATCTGTATTACGCGGTCAATATGCGGGAACAGGTGACCATAGATTCGAAAAGCCCCTACACCGTGGAAGGGACTTACGGCATAAGCAGCATCGTATATGGGCCGGGGATATCGCAGCACGCCGATATCTTTGTCTCCACGGTCGACCCGGAGACGGGCGAGGCCACGGGTTCCGGGTATTGGCTTTCGGATGTCGACGGATTGGACCTGAACAAGGGATATAAGGACCTTGGCGACAATAAGTATATGTCTCCGGTAAGCGTCACCTCCGATACCCACGAAGCGTACCGGGTTACAGATTTCAAGACCGGAAGCACTTATGTTAAGAACGGCGATTCCTGGATGCCGGAGACGGCAATGCCCGCCGCTCCTTTAACTATGAGCTCATTGTCCGGAGGTACCGGCGTCTATACGGTCAACTACGGGCTGGCAGGATTGAACGGGGAGAACACCTTCGTGCCTTATTATTACGAATTACGTTCTACCGGCGGGACAGCCGTCACTCTGGAGAACGACAAAGTCAATTACGGCGACACGGAGAACGTCCCCACCGGGGACAAGGTCGCATACGAGTATAACGGTAAATATTATTCATACAGCAATGATTGGGCAATAGGCGATCAGGTAATGAGCCAGGCTGATTACGAGAAACTCGCAGGAGACAGCGAGAGATACGTGATGAAAAACGGGGCGATATATGAAAAAGCGCAAGC
>CAZAVF010000064.1:0-7798 GCA_964488935.1 uncultured Planctomycetales bacterium
GAAGGCTAAGTATTGCACCTGTGTGCTTATACCTTGGCTAATCGGAAGGCCAAGTATTGCACCTGTATGCTTATACCCTGGCCAATCGGAAGGCCAAGTGTTCACTCGTGTGAAGCTACGGGGAGGTCGCCGGAATAAGCAACCAGCCGAATAAGCGCTGTGTACCGGCGAAGCATTGGCTTCGCCGGAAAATAGAAGGAGAGGGGCTCCACTGGCGCGGTTTTAGCGCCGTCAAAGTATAAACCGGCAAAATATAGAAGAATCCGGCACACACACCCGGTTGAGAAGGCAGAAAAAAACGGTTACGGCGTGTTACCTGTTGTTTGCAGTTCCACCGTAACCGTCTTGAAGAGAAACACTACACCTACCAGAAATATAACACAGCCCGTCGGAGTTTTCAAGACCCCGGGAGAAAAAACCGCGAAAATTTTCCGTTCCGACTGATGTCATCGAATAAATTTACCTGTTGGGTCTAACAGACTGTTAAACAACAAACTAAATACTTTTACAAACTCATAGAGACCCGTCAATGCCGGATATTTCCCGGTTTTATTTCATCCTCTCGATTATCTCCGCGGAAATTGCGTATTTTCCGGCCGGTGATATCAGGTAAAAACCGTTAACTTTTCCTTTCAATGCCTTCGTCAATTCCAGGACTATTTTTATCCCCTCTTCAACCGCCGACGCTTTGTCCGCTATGTCCATCCGTTCCCTGATGTGCAGCGGCACGCTCATCCCGGGGACTTCATTATGAAGGAATTCCGCGCTTTTTCTGCTCAGCAGCGGCAATATACCGAAAAATACCGGCACGCCGAGGTCCATAACCTCCAGAGCCGTTGTAACGGCCTTTTCTTTATCGAATACAGGCTGGGTAAGCACGAAATCAGCTCCGGCATCTATCTTTCTCTTGAGCCGTTCCAGCTGGCCGGATATATTATCGAAGTTGGGATTAAAGGCGACCCCTATGCCCATGCGCAATCCCAGTTCCCTGCGCATATTGTCGATAAGCGAAACCAGCTTTATAGAATTAAGATCGAATACAGATGATGCCGCGGGATTACTCCCCAGAGAAGCGGGGTCTCCTGTCACAGCCAGGACCTTGTCCAGCCCGAGCGCGCAGGCGCCCAGCAGGTCTGATTGCAGGCCTATCAGGTTCCTGTCCCTGCAGGTGTAATGGAATATAGTGTCGATCCGGGCCTGATTTTTCACCAGCCCGGCGGCGGCTATGGAGCTCATACGGACCTGCGCCAGGGGATTCTCGGGAAAGCTCAATAATCTTGCGCCCCGGGACTTGAGCATCAACGCCGTATCTATAAGCTTCTCCGCGTCCGCGCCTTTCGGGGGAAGGACTTCCACGATAACTCTGATCTGCTCGTTTATTGCCGGGACGTCGCTCCTTGGCCCGGCCGGAAGCGGACCCTGGACGGACTTCTCCCTTTGCGCCGGTTTCTCCCCTTTCAGCCTCTGCGCGGCCAGGCGTATGTATTCCGGGGTGGTGCCGCAGCACCCCCCTACGATATTGGCTCCGGCCTGCGCGAGCTTCAGGGAGTAAGAGGCGAAATATTCCGCGGAATCGAAATACATGGTCCTGCCGTCCACGACCTGCGGATAACCGGCGTTGGGCTGCGCCGAGATGTGTTTTCCGGTAAGCTGGGAAAGACGCTTCACCGCCTCCAGCATCGCGGCAGGTCCCTGCCCGCAATTTGCGCCTATGACGTCGGCGCCCTCCGCGGACAAGACCGAAACCACCGAGGAAATGCTGTTCCCGAAGCCGGTACGCAGTCCTTGAAGAAAGACCATCTGGCATATCACAGGAATGCCTGCGGTGTCCCTGCAGGCGGAAAGCGCTATACGGATATGTTCAAGGCTGGAGAAGGTCTCCAATATAAAACAATCCACCCCCCCTTGCGCCAGGGCTTCAGCCTGGACCTTGTATATATCGTATACCCGGCTTGCGGGGAGCTCTCCGTCCGGGGAAGTCCTGCTCAAAGGTCCCATGGATCCGGCGACAAAAACGCCCTTTCCGGACGCGGCCTCCACAGCCAGCCGCGCGCCGGCGAGATTTATATTCCCGGCTTCTTTTCCGCGGCCGAAGGCCTCCAGCTTGGAGAAATTGGCGCCGAAAGTGTTGGTTTCGATGATGTCGGCGCCGGCGGCGATGTATTCTCCGTGCAGGCGCGAGACGTGCCCCGGGTCCGCTACATTAAGGAACTCATAGCAGGATTCCGGGGCTATGCCGCGGCTGTGGAACATGGTGCCGGCGGCGCCGTCGCAGATCAGGACGCGTTCTTTCAATGCTTCAAGTAAAGAGGTCTTCTTCATCGTAATGGATATTCATCCAGGCGGACAAAACGCAGTCCGCGTTTCCTCAACAGCCCCACGGCGTCCATAACGCCCTCGGCCGTTTCTTTCTCCGGGTGGTTCATATGCGCGATTATTATATCACCGGCCCGCGCCGAAGCAAAAGCGTCTTTTACCTGTCCGCGGGAATAAGAGGCCCCGCCGTCCCCCAGCACGCTGAACCCCACGCAGATGTAACCGAGGCGCTCCACCACGGCCACGGCTTTCTCGTCGTAATACGCGGTGCCGGAGCGGTAGAAACGCGGAAGCCGCCCGGTGAGCCCCCGTATCTTCAGGGCATTGCCCTCCACCTCATTTCTGATCCCGGCGGGACCGGACGTACCCTTGATGCCGTAAACCGACCTGCCGTTCACCGAACAGGGCTTGTGCTGCATGCCGTGGTTTTCGATCTCAAAAAGAGGGTTCCGGGACAAAGCGAGGAATTCCGAGGGGTATTTATCTATCCAGCGCGCGTTTATGAACAAAGTGGCCGGGATCTTTTCCCGGGTGAGATAATCTATTAAAGCGGAATCGTAACCGTCCCCGGGTGAACCGCAGGCGTCGAAGGTAAGCGCGACCACCTGTTCCGTGGTATCCAGCCCGGTCTTGACCCCGGCGGCGGTCTCCGACCACTCTCTC
Organism: uncultured Planctomycetales bacterium; assembly: GCA_964488935.1. Taxonomy (GTDB): domain Bacteria; phylum Omnitrophota; class Gorgyraeia; order Gygaellales; family Profunditerraquicolaceae; genus Undivivens. Next base: position 2,980 of record CAZAVF010000064.1, read on the forward strand.
GGGCGCGAAAAGAACGCCGTCTTGGGCAGGAACAAGGCCGCCAGGAACAGGGCGGCCGGTATTATCAGAAGAGCTGTTTTCCCCGCCCTCTTCATGCCGAAGCGGCTTTGGGCTGAAGCATATTCTCGCGGTGCTTGCGTATCAATTTTGCCCCGGGGCCGATCGTGACCACTTCCTCCACGTCTATCCTGTAAATGGCGACGTCCTCCGGGAAGGATATCTCGAAATTCTCCGACCGGCTGTTGCTGGAAACCCCGGCGACGATGCGTTCCACGCAGAACTTCATTTCCCTTTCCTGGAGGATGTTCATCAGGATCCCGGACCCGGCAGGCTCTTTCAATTCGTGCGCCCTGCCGAGGAACTGGTAACCGATAAGAGTATCCAGGTTAAGGATCCCTACGGCGGCATTGGGATTCTTCTTCAGGTTCACCGAGGTGCGCCCGCTGAGAAAATCGGCGATGAATATGGAATCCTCCTCCACTTTAATAAGGAACTTCGGCGCTATGTTCGGCCTCTCGGCGTCGCAAGTGGAGATATAAATGAACTCCTGCTTCTCCAGCAGGCCGCGCAGTTCGTCGGAGATCAAATTGTCTGGCATACGATTGTCCTTTCGCAAGAAACCGGCCGGGAACTGAGACCAAAGGGAACATTATTATTATAATGCCGCGCCGGACGGCGGGCAACAAAAAAACGCGGTTTTATCCAATGAAAGACACGGCGGGCGCCGGGAAGAAGATCGTCCCGTGCGGATCAGGGGGCCGGCGGGGCTTCGAAAGGAGGCTTTCCGTGGAACGGAGGCCTGCGGCGCATTTTCTCCTCCATTTTCCGGTTAAAGGCCGCGAACTGCTCAGGCGTCAGTATCTTTTTGAGATCGAGTATGCCCTGCAGACGAGAATCTTCTTCTACGGCAAGCAAAAGTTTTATGCGCTGCTGGGCCAGGCTTATCTTTTCCATATCCGGCTCAACCCTGGCAAGCTCACGGCGCAGTTCATCCCTGTTGCGCATCATCTCATCCATCAGGCGGCGCCCTTCCTCCATATGCTGCCTGCGGTTCTCCTCGATGCGGTGTATCTGTTCCGCGCTCAGATTAAGCTCCTTTGTCATCTCCCGGAAAGGACCTCCCCCCTTCCTCTCCTCAGCCCTTCCCGGCGGAGGCCCCATGCGGTGATAGAAATAAACGGCCCCGGAAAACGCCCCGGCAGCCAGGAAAACACACAGATAAAAAACAATACTCATCCTCTTGACCATAAAGCCCCCTTCGCTTCTGTCCCTCAATCCGAGAACACTTCTTCTATATCCGGATAATTCCCTTCGCTCCCTCCGCTGATACTGTCGGAGAAACCCATTATATACGCTATATACTGCATTTTCTCATCCGCAGCGGCCGCGCTTGAACCGCCGCGCACGCCCGCCGGGGAGAATTGAAAGTATATCAATAGAGCCGCCGCCGCGCATATGGAAACGCTCGACAATGCCAGCAATGCCGGTTTGGGGACGGGAAACAGCCGGGACAATACGCTGCGCGGGAAAGCTGTCCCTGCGGGCGCGGGCTCCGGCAGCCGCTCCCTGATCCCGCCCCATATCTCTTCGGGAACGCTTTCTTTGCGCGCCTCCCGGAACGGGGCTATAGCCGAATCCCGGACAAGCGCCTCGAATTCCCGGCATTCCCGGCACGCGGAAAGATGCTCCTTTATAAGTCTTGCCTGCGCCTCCGGCACGGCGCCGTCCGCGTAATCAGTGATGATGACCTTCCTGATACCCTCACAATTCATTTTCCAGCACCTCTTTCCTGACCGACAAAAGTTTTTCCCTTGCCCTTTTAAGCCGGGAACGCACGGCATTTACATCTATAGAGAGAACGTTCGCCATTTCTTCATAACTGAGCCCTTCCATGCTCCTGAGCACGATACAAACCCTCTGTTCCGGAGTAAGCATACCGAGCAGGCGGTTTATAATGCCTTCGTTGTGCTCGCGGTCCGCCTTCTCGGCGGCGTAATCCCTGGAATAGGAACTGCCCAGGGCGTCGTCGTATTCCACCGTCCGGCTCTTCAGCCTGGCGTGTTTCTTTATGTAATTAAGGGAGGTGTTCACCGTTATGCGGTACATCCAGGTCCGCAGGGAAGAACGGTGCCGGAAACTTTTCAGTTTATTGTGCACCGTAACGAAAACCTCCTGGGTTATTTCCTTGGCGTCCTCCCTGTAACGGGTGACCCGCAGAGCGACGTTGAAAACGAAATCGGAATAGGCATCGTAAATGTCCCGGAAAGCCGCTATATCGCCGTTTGACGCTCTCACGATCACATCCTCTGGCAGATTATTATGCATAAAGGGGCGTCTCTTCCCACGCCCGCGTCCATTCGCTGAGATTCTGTGCGGCCCATAAGCCGCGGTTCAAATGATATTACTTACCGTACATCTCCTTCAATTGCTGAACGGAGGGGAATTTGCGGTAAAGCTCTCCCTGCGGGCCGATGAACCCGCCGTCCGTTTTCTTCAGCGTGACCTCCGTGTAAGTTCCGTCGGCGTTGGGAATGTTCACGCTGTATATCCCGGTGACCGCCGGGATGTCCGCGGCCGGGGCGGCAGCCGCCCTGAAGACCTCGACCGGGGGTTCTACTATCTGATAGACCGGGTTGTCTACTACCAGGTACCCCTGCCTGTTCCTCAGATAATAAGTATCGTTATAATAGAAATACGACCTGCCGCCTATGACCACGATCTTGTAGCCGCGGGGCAGATATCTTATCACGGCCCCCGCCGGAGGATCCACTATCACGAACCCCCCGGGGCCCTTTCGGTAGAAATACCCGTCGTCGAAATAATACTCCCGGCCGCCGTAAACGATCAGCTTGGCCACCACGTCGGAAAGAAAAGGGACTACTATACCGCGGTAAGGATGATGCTGTTCATGCCGCGGCGGCCCGGCGAAGGCGTCGGCTTTCAGACCGCACGACAACAGCGCCGCGCAGGCGCCGGCAATGAAAAATCCGGAGATGACGTTCTTTCTCATATTTATCCCCCCTGTTTTGCGCGATGCAGACATACTCTAACTTATTTCTAATACATAACGTCCGGTATTGCAAGCACTACTTTCCGGACTCCTTACGCGGCTTCGCGCCCCGGCAGGTATTGCCTTAGCGCTATCTTTAATTAGACAAAGGAACTGCCGTAAAAGTTACTATTGCGGACGGCCGCCGGAATCAGAAAAAAGCCGGCGGAAACCTGTTCCGCCGGCCAATGGATCGAAAAGAAACCGCCGTGATATATTACTTTTTGTCCCCTGAGTTATCCTGTATTTTCGGGATAAAATCGAACCGGCGTTCGAGTTTGACGTCCATGGCTATTCCCAGCAATTGCTCACTGGTTCCCGGCTGGTACTCGACCATCTCTTCCAATATCTTGTTACCTTCTACCCTGGAGGCCATCCTGGTATAGGACTGGTTCAATCTCCCGGCCAGGGCTGCGTCCGTGACCCCGCTCACATCCAGCACCCCGTCTTTCAATACGGCCGTACCCAGAGACGTTTCGTTCCCGGTCGTTTTATCCTTCCTCACGAAATCCACGGTTATCATCGCACCTTCCTCAATCTCCGCGCCGGATTCCGCGGTAACGTTACCGGTATCGTTCTTCACTGCGGCGGCGGCCATCACCATTCCGTCGGTATCATTAAAAGGGCTCCAAGCGCACGCCAGAAAGAAAAATCCGCTAAAGACCAAACAAAGCGTTACCGGTAATATAGCTGTATATGCCGTCATATGCATTCTCATCATTTATCTCCTTGTAGGTATTATATCACCAGCAGACCGTGTTTACCAGCGGTTTCAGCTGATCACCGGCAGGCCGTCGCTTCCCAGGAGGACTTCCGTCCTGGTCACGTTCCCGCTTGAATCGGTGGTGTAAACATAGGTATAGGTGTTGCCGTCGGAGCCGGTGTGCGAGAAAAGCTTGGCCATGAATTTGACCTTTTCCAAAAGCACGCTCGAGCCGGCTTCAGATTGGCTCTCGGCCCTGGAGATCAGCGTCTCGGAATCGGTGCACCACGCCTCATACATGGTGGCGAAATCCTCGTAGCCGGGGTCGTCCGAACTGTATTCCGTCATCCCGTAGCTGCTGGCATAATTCTGCACGTCCCTGCCGGAGGCCTCGTGTAAAGCGGTGAACTCCGCGGAATCCTCCGAGGACAATGCGTACTGCACGCGATGCCCTATCTCGTGGGAGAGGGTGCTCGCGAAGGTCTGCATGCCGTCGGAAGAATCGGAGATGTACGAACTGGAGGTGTTTATCACCACCGTGCCGTTCTCCGTATCGGTATAAGTGAAGCCCAGGAGGGAATCGCTTGACCCTTCGGAAGCGGTGGTCGTGGTTATGACGTTGATCAGGGCGACGTCATCCGCGGGCAAAGACGAAAGCACCTCGGATATCTCGCTCAATTGCGCGTCCGTGAATCCGGTTCCGCTGGAAGAATCTACCACCAGCACGCCGTAGTTCTCCCATATCTCCAGGGACTCTCCGCTGAGACCGAAATAATCGATGAAAGCCTCTTCCAGGCTGGAATCTGATTTCACCAGGTCCACGATATCGCTCAATGCGGCGCGCGCCGTCTCCTGATCGGTAGCGCTGGTATATTCGTTTATAAGCTCGTTCAGATCGGAGGATTCTGTCGGCTCTTCGGTAGTAGTGTCGTCTCCGCCGGTCGGTTCCTGGGTGCTGCCGCCGCCGGTAACGGGCTCTTCAGTGCCGCTGCCTCCGCTTGTGCCGCCAGGCTGCTGGACCTGGCCGCCTCCGAAGCTGCCGCCGCCTGGAAAGAACAGACCTCCCG
>CAZAVF010000065.1:0-227 GCA_964488935.1 uncultured Planctomycetales bacterium
GCCAAAAAGATAGGCATGGCGGAACCGATAAGCCTTCTTCCCAACGCGCTGTCGGTGGGGCAGGAAGTGACCTTGGTCTACGCCCGTGACGAACTCAAGAACGAAGCTTTATACATAACCATAACCAAAGAATAATACCCGGACAACCATAAATAGATACCCTGCCGGTCCGGAACCGGCGGGGTACTTCATCATTACTCTATAATTTATGTCGATTTCCAGGCTCG
>CAZAVF010000065.1:237-7691 GCA_964488935.1 uncultured Planctomycetales bacterium
CAACCTTGATGGCTTTCCTCGCGCTGATACTGCTTGGATTGATATCCTGGTCCAAGCTGCCGCAGGAACTGTTCCCCTCCATAGCCTATCCCCAGATAACCGTGGTCACTTCCTACCCGAACGCGGCCCCGGAAGAAATAGAGAACCTCATAACTAAGATAATAGAAGAAAGCGTGGGGACGGTCAACAACGTCAAGCGCATCAGCTCCGTCTCCCGCGAAGGATTGTCCCTGGTAATGGTCGAGTTCAACTGGGGCACAAATATGGACTTTGCCGCGTTGAACGTGCGCGAAAAGATAGACCTTATCAAGGAACGCATACCGCGGGAATCCCAGGAACCGGTGGTAATGAAATACAACCCTTTCGACCTGCCGATAATGAACCTGGCGGTGACCGGGCCCTATTCTTCCCTTGAACTGCGCGAAATGAGCCGCAAATACATCAAGGACGGGATCGAAAAGGTCGAAGGCGTGGCCTCTGCCGTAATAACCGGCGGAGACGAACGGGAAATCCTCGTGGAAATAGACCAGCCGAGGTTAAGAGTCTCCCAGATATCCATAGTCTCGGTGGTCGAAAGCATAAAATCCGCCAACATGAATTACCCCGCCGGAACGCTTAAAGAGAATTTCTACGAATATCTTATCCGCACCATGGGAGAATATCAGAAGGTATCGGAGATAGCCGAGACCCCCACCGCCCTCGAGGTCCCGGAAGAGACGGCCGAAACCCTGCAGCAGAAGGAAAAACTCGAGAAGAAGGCGCGCAGGCTGGTTTTTCTCAAGGATATAGCCAAAGTAAAAGACAGCGTGAAAGAAACATCGAGCATCTCGCGTTATAACGGAAAAGAAAGCATCTCCATCGTCGTGCGCAAACAATCGGGAAGCAACGCCCTCAGGGTGGCGCAGGGTATCAGGAAAGAAATTGCCAAACTGCTGCAGGAGAAACTCTCCAAGGGCGTGAAGATCCAGGTGACCTACGACCAGTCTCAGTTCATAAACGAGGCCGTCTCCAACGTTACCGGCTCGGCCCAGCAGGGGGCGTTGCTGGCCTTCCTGGTCCTGCTTTTCTTCCTGCGGGAGGTAAAATCCTCGCTGATCATCACTTTCTCCATTCCCATCTCCATCATGACCACGCTGTTTCTCATGTATTGTTTCAAGATAAACATGAATATGATGTCCCTGGGCGGGCTGGCGCTTGGTATCGGCATGCTGGTGGACAATTCCATCGTTGTCATCGAGAATATCTTCCGGCACCGGCAGATGAACAAACCGCTCAAGGAAGCCTGCGTGGACGCCTCCGAAGAGATGCTTGCGCCCATATTGGGATCCACGCTGACCACGGTGGCAGTGTTCCTACCTTTTGCCTTCGTCTCCGGTATCGCCGGACAGATATTCAAACAATTGTCGTTGACCATAACCTTCGCCCTCGCGGCTTCCATCCTGGTGGCCATAACGCTGGTCCCGGTCCTCATCTCGTTCTCCATCCGGGGAAGGAACAACCAGGCCGCTGCGGAACCCCGGCAGCGGAATATCCCGGTTTTCGACAAACTGGAGGAGTTGATCGTCTGGGGAATAGACCGCAAGGAAAAAATCGTGCCTCTGGTGGGGGTCCTGTTCATCATAAGCCTCGGGATCCTCTCCATCCACGAGAAGCAGTTCATGCCTAAAGTGGACCAGAGACAATTCATCATCAAGATCGACATGCCTCCGGGGACTACGCTTAAGGCCACCGACGGTATAGTGCGCAGGTTCGAATCCTCTCTTCTCGGTTTAAAAGAGACCAAGGACGTCACCGTCAACATCGGCTCCAGCGAAGACAAGAACTCCCTCGAAGAGACGGCGGTGCAGACCCTGGGCAGCCACCAGGCGCAGATACTGGTCAACCTTAAGAAGAAAACAAGGCTGCTTCCTTTCCTGCCTTCCAGCATGCGCTCCACGGACGAGATAATCCAGCAGTTGAAGAATACCGCCGAAAAGGGCGACATGGAAGGCGCTTCGGTAGAATATGTCGCGCAGGAGACCTCCCTCGGCTCGGCGGTGGAACAAGGCGCCCCCATCGCGATAGAAATAAAGGGCCCGCAGATATACAGGCTTACCGATATCGCCGCCGGACTGCAATCGGATCTCCGCAAGATAAACGGTGTCTACGGCATAAAGAACAGCATGCCTGCCGCAAGCCCGGAAACAAAACTCCACATATTGAAGGACAAGGCTTCTTTATACGGACTTTCCGTGCGCGATATAGCAGTGACCGCGCAGGTGGCCTTGAAAGGATATGTGGCGACAAAATTCAAAGATAAGAACAACCAGGAGGATATCGACATACGTATCCGCCTTCGTCCCGAGGACCGGAGCGAATTAAGCAACCTGCGCCGCATTCTCATCCATTCCCCGCTTGGATTCGACATCTCCATGTCCGACGTGGCTTATCTGACCAAAGGCACCGGCCCCACGGAGATCAAACGCATAGACCAGCAGAGAAGCATCGTCATCAGCGCCAATGTGTATAAACGGAGTATCGGGGAGGTGAACCGCGCCATCGACATGATCATAACTGCGAGAGCGGCTTCCATCCCCAAGGAGTATGCCATCGAGCTGGCCGGCGAACAGCAGAAAATGCAGGAATCGTTCCAAAGCCTGGCTTTCGCTCTTATCCTGGCAATTACCCTTGTATATATGATCATGGCTGCGGAATTCGAATCACTCTGGCAGCCGCTTCTGATAATGTTCACCGTCCCTCTTTCACTCATAGGCGTGGCTTTCTTTCTTTTCGTAACCAATACCCCTTTAAGCGTGGTCGCCTATCTGGGGATCATCATGCTGGGAGGGATCGCCGTCAACAACGGTATAGTGCTTATAGAGTTTATCAACGAACAGTATAAACAGGGATACTCTCCTTACAGCTGCGTCATAGAAGCCAGCAAAACCAGGATGCGCCCGATCCTGATGACATCCATGACCACCATCCTGGGCCTTCTCCCCCTGGCGCTCGGCATAGGCGAAGGCTCGGAACTGCAAGCCCCCATGGCCCTGACCGTAATGGGCGGGCTGCTTTCCGCCACTTTTCTTACCCTGGTGGTGATTCCTTCTATTTTCCTGATCGTAGTTGAACGGATGATCGGCGTCCCGGCCCGGCGGCCGGACCTTGTGCCGGTAAAAGACGAACCTCTTATCAATCCGGAACTGGAGGCTCTATTGAAAGCCAGAGAAGATAATAAAGAACAAACCCCTTTACCCAGGGAATCTCAACTGCCCCGGCAGGACGCTCCTCTGTCTGAAGAAAAACCGGCACCCGTACAGGAACAGCGTCCTGTTATGAACGATTCCAAGAAACGGATACCTTTTGAGGAGGTGCCGGTGCCTACGGCGCACCGTCTGCCTCCGCTCATCCCGACGAACGCTTATCACCCGGACAAGCCTTCTTCCGAAACCGCGCCTGCACAAAATCAGCCGTTAGGGCGGGCGGGCGGACAGGGAAATCCGCCTGCGGCACCGGCTGAAGCCGGGATGAATCCCGTGCTGCCTAAACCGGACAACCGGAATGAAACCGCAAAACCGCTGCAGGAAAACAGGGAAGACCGGGTTAAAGCACCCGTGAACAGCATCCCGGTAGTGCAAACCGGGAAGAAATCACCGGAGGCGAACGGACAGCAGCCGGCAACGCAGCTGAAAGAAGATAAAAAAGAACCGCTTCCGCCCCCTCCTGCATCCGGACAGGAACGGCGGACTGAAGAAAAAACAGCCCCTCCCGCCGGGCCTGCATCCGTAAAACAGGAACCTCCCCGTGAGGCAAAGATCGAGATCCCTCAGGTCCCGGTGACGGAATACAATATAAATCCGCGACAGAAGGACCTTCTGGAGAAATTGAAGAACATAAAAAAGATAACGCGGAAAGAATACGCGGAGATGTTCAACGTTTCCATCCCTACCGCGGCGCGTGATTTGAAGGAATTGATGGATAAACAATTGCTTAAGGCCGAAGGGCCGCTCGGTCCCGGCCGGTGGTACGAACTGGTATAACCGCCGGTCTGCCTGGTTATGGGCTATAACGGGGCCCCTCCGGCAGAATCACGTCTTTCCTCCGGCCGGTATCGATACGACGGGAACGCTTTGGCTCCCGGGACAAAACATTATCACTGCATAAAAACGGGTCTATAATGAGCTTACCGGGATTCTCGGTCAACAGACCGACTTTCATATCGATGCTTTTTGCCGGCATCGTCATAATCGGGGTGATCGCCCTGAAGATGCTGCCGGTGGAAATGATGCCGAACATCAGTTACGGGGATATCACTATAAACATAGACGTGCGCGGCGGCATCCCCGCTTCAGAAATAGAAAACCGCATCTCCAAACCTGTGGAAGAAGCGGTCAGTTCCGCCTCCCATTTAAGGAACATCCTTTCCATATCCAAAGAAGGCAACGCCACCATCATCCTGGAATTCGAACCCGGCACGGAGATGAATTTCGCCGCCCTTGAAGTGCGCGAGAAATTCAACCGTATCCGCAACAAGCTCCCCAAAGAGATAGAAAAACCCGTAATAGCCAAATACGAATATATGGACGTGCCGATAATGATACTGGCCGTTACCAGCGACAGGCGCTCCCCGGAAGAACTGCGCAAGATCGTCGATGAAAGGATCAAAGACCGTATACAAAGGATAGAAGGAATAGCCAGGGCGGAGGTGGTAGGAGGACGCGAAGGCAAGATCATAATCGAGATAGACCAGTACCGTCTGCAGGCATACCAGCTCTCCATCAATAAAGTGGTGGATATCATAAACCTTAACAACTCCAATCTGCTGGCGGGAGAAATCAAAAGGGAAAAGGACAAGTATCTGGTAAGGACCATCGGCGAGTTGGAGAGCCTGGAGGACATCGCCAATCTCGCGGTGGCGACGACCAAAGAGGGTTCCGTGGTCCGCCTTAAAGATATAGCGTCCATCAAGGATTCTTATCTTGAGCCCACCGCCTTCGCGAGGTTGAACGCCCAGCCGGTAATCTCCATTTACATCCAGAAAGAGTCGCTGGCGAACACGGTGCAGATCTCCAGGGACGTGAACAAGGAAATAGAGAACCTTAAACGCAACCTGGAGAGCGACATAAAGCTTTCTCTGATCTCCAACCAGGCGGACATAATACAGCAGGCCGTAAACCAGGTAAATTCCGCCCTGATAACCGGGGCCCTGCTGGCAAGCTTGATACTTTTCATCTTCCTCTGGGACATCAGGCTGGTATTCATTATAAGCACAAGCATCCCGTTATCCGTGATACTCACCTTCTGCCTGATGTATTTCTCCAAGCTGACCCTCAACGTAATGACCTTGAGCGGTCTCGCGCTCGGCGTAGGCATGCTGGTGGACAATGCCATCGTCGTTCTGGACAACACCTTCAAGAAACGCGACGATTTCCTGGCGTATCCGGGGAAGTTCCCGGAAGACATGCCGATGAAAGAGATACAGAAAAAACTGGCAACCGAAGCCAGCGAGGAAATGTTCCTGGCGATCGTGGCCTCCACTTTTACCACTATCGTGGTCTTCCTCCCCCTCTTCTTCATCAATCCGGAGATAAAGCTCCTTTACAGCGGCATCGCCCTTACCATAACCTATTCGCTGCTGGCATCCTTACTCACGGCAATAACCCTGGTTCCCCTGCTGGTGTCACGGCTGAAGCTGAAAGATCCCCGCCTGCCGCCGCCGGTCCCGGAAGAACTTCTATTGAAAGAGAACGGTGCGGCGGAAACGGAGGAAAAAGAAACAAAGCCCCCCCCTGCGGTCCCGGAACAGCCGAGGACCGGGTTCCTGGAGAAACTCTACAAGCTGCTCATTGCCCTTGTGCTGTTTCTGCGGTACCTGGTGGTCTTCCTGGTTGTAGTGGCCCTGCTGCGCGTCGTGCAGGAAGCCTCCAAGCTGGAGCAGGAATTCATCGGCATCGCCGAACAGAACAAATTCACCATCTTCGTGGAAATGCCTACCGGGACGAAAATAGAGATAACGGACAAGATCATAGCGGGTATCGAATCGTTCGTTGCCAAGATGCCGGAGGTCAAGACCGCGACGTCAAAGGTGGAACCCTGGTCCGGGAAGATCTTCGTGGAACTGAAACCGCTGGTGGAGAGAAAGAAATCAACGGGCGAGTTCATGAACACCCTGCGCCCCTATACGGACAAATTCTACCAGACCCACAGGGCGTTCGTTTATTACGAGGAACCGCAGGAAGTCGGCACCAAGGAGATACTGCTCGAACTATACGGCTACGATTACGAAGTGTTGAAAAGCCTTGCCATCCAGGTGGCGCAGCGCCTGCAGACGATACCTAAATTTACCGACACAAAAATACGTATGCGCGAGGGCCGGCCGGAAATACAGCTCATCCTCGACAAGCGTGAAGCCGCCATGTTCGGGCTTACCGCCGAGGATGTCTCGCTCGCCCTGCACACTCATATGCGCGGCCTGGTGGCGACGCGTTTCCGCGGCACGCATGAACCCCTGATAAAAACACAAGACCCCAATTTCAATCCCCAGTGGCATTTTAACGGCGGCCAGGCCTTTAACAACGGGCCTTCCCGGGACGGGACGGAAAAGGCCGAGGAAACTGAGACGATCGTCCGCATCGGAGAGGAGTTCCGGCACACGCGGGACGACCTGCGCAGGATAACCCTGGTAACTCCCTATGGCGACATGGTATTCCTGCACCAGCTGGCCACCTTCAAGGACGAATACGGGCCGAGCGAGGTCTGGAGGAAGAACAAGTCGCGCATGGTCCAGGTAAGCGCCAATACCGGCGGCGTCGCGCTGGGGACGGCCGCGCTCAAGGTAAAGGAGGCGATCAAGGATCTCAAATTCCCTAAAGATTATTTTTGGCAATTCGGGGGGAATTATGATAAAATGATACAAAATCAGAATGAGCTTTACCGGGCTCTGGTGATAAGCCTTATCCTGGTTTACATGATACTGGGCGGGCTGTTCGAATCGATAACGGAACCTTTTATCATTCTATGCACGGTACCGATGGCGGCGATAGGCGCCGTCACCGCCCTGCGGCTGACCGATAAACCGGTGGGCACCGGGGTGCTTATCGGGGCAATAATGCTGGGCGGGATAGTCGTAAATAACGCTATCATACTTATCGACCGCATAAATTTCCTGAGAAGGAATTTCCCGGACAAGTATTCCCAGCGGGGCGGCGCCAAGAAAGCGGTGATCGATGCGTCTTTCGACAGGCTCAGACCGATCATGATGACTTCCCTGACCACGATCCTGGGGCTCATTCCCATGGCCCTGGATAAAAGCGAATCGGCCAATTTGTGGTCTCCGCTGGCGATAACCGTTATCGGAGGACTTTCGGTAGCGACGTTTCTCACTCTTTTCGTAATACCTTGTGTTTATCTCATATTCCGTGATTTCTGGCTGGTTAAACGATAGGAGGGGCAAATAAATATGGGCTCTAAATTAT
>CAZAVF010000066.1:0-7427 GCA_964488935.1 uncultured Planctomycetales bacterium
GCTGACGAAAATATAATCGCTCTGCTTCTTCCCGAGCATTTTCCGGCGGCTCTTCCCGAGATAAAGCCCGATGCTCTCGACCGCCTTGCCGCCGAGAGGCACGACCCTCTCCTTGTCGCCCTTGCCTATGCAGCGCAGGAAACCGACCTCCATATTCACGACCCCGGTCTTGAGGTTCACCGCCTCGGAAACGCGCATGCCGGTGGCGTAAAGCGTCTCCAGTATGGCCCTGTCGCGTATGCCGCGCGCCCTGCGCAGGTCCGGCTGCGCCAGCAGCGCTTCCACTTCCGCGACGGAAAGGGCGTCCGGGATCTTCTTCCACAGTTTCGGGGTGTCCACCAGGACGGACGGGTCCTCTTTCAGGACCCGTTCCCGCACCAGGAAACGGTAGAACATCCGTATCGCCGCCAGCCGCCTGGCGATGGAGTTTGAGGATATGCCGCGCGCTTTCTGGTCGGACATGAACCCCACGATATCGCTGCGCGTGGTCCGGGAAAGAGTTCCCGGGGATCGCGCGGAAAGGAACGCCCCGTATTCTTTAAGGTCCCCCCGGTAGGATACGAGAGTGTTGGAAGAGAGCCCGCGTTCCACCGAAAGATAATTCAGGAAAGCCTCGACCAGTTCTTTCATGTCGTGTTTTAACGCCTCCTGAGGACACGGCCGGTCAGCGCAAGAAAGGATTGCTCTTTTTCTCTTCGCCTATGGTGGTGCTCTCGCCGTGCCCGGGATAAACGATCGTGTCTTCCGGGAGCGTCAACAGGCGTCCGCGTAAAGAAGAGAACAGGGCCTTCTCGTCACCGCCCGGCAGGTCGCTCCTGCCGATACTGCCGCGGAAAAGGCTGTCCCCGCTGAAGAGGACTTTACGCCCTTCCTCCCCGCAGAGAAGCCCTATGCCGCCCGGCGTGTGGCCCGGGAGATGTATCACGCGCATCTCCACCCCGCCGGCGGTGATCACCTGGTTGTCCTCGAGCTCTTTTATCTCCGCGGTAACGCTGTAAGGGCCGCCCAGCGCCGCGGACATGTTCAATTCCGGTTTATACAAAAAGGCCCTGTCCAGCAGGTGCACGTATACCGGCAGGCCGAATTCGTTATCGCAGCCTATGTGATCGGCGTGCCCGTGCGTGTTGATCACGCATTCCGCCGCCAGCTTATTCTTCTCCAGCCGGCGTTTTATATCGTTGATATCCGCCCCGGGGTCTATCACCGCGGCCCTGCCTCCGGCATGCGCCGCCACGATGTAACAATTGGACTCCAGTTCTCCCACCACCACGCGCTCAATCAGCATGCTTCTCCCCTCTTGCCGCCGGGGATATCCGGTTGAGATAAGCCGACAGTTCCCTCTTCAACACTTCGGCCGGGTTCCTGAGACTCCCGGTCCTCTTCCCGTAGACGTCGGACTCGATCCTGCCGCGCAGTTTAAGGACCCTGCCCATATATTTTTCCGTCTCCTCTCCTTTAGAGGCGCCGGCGATATCGATACAAATACGCAGATGCTTCAACGATTCGTCCAGGCAATATATCCGCCGCTTACGGTTGCCGCTGGGGGAGAGCTCGGCAAGGAACTCATCATACCAGCTGCCCCAGTAAAGCAGGTTCTGCCTGTAAAGCTCAACCGGGTCATGTTCCGGCGAGGAGTATTCCTCGGGGGACAGGACCATCTCCACCGCGCGCTCCGCGGGCTTCTTACGGGTGAATTTCCTGGAAAAGGACTCGCACCCGAAGGTCAATAACATCAACGCGGCCATAATTAACATTAATACGCGATTAATCGAACGCATCGACTACCTCCATTTAGTAAACTGTGGACTATGGTCTATGGGCCATCGACTTCTTTATTATTGACTCGAATTCCTTCTCGTCCATAACGCGCACGCCGAGCTCCCGGGCTTTCGCGTATTTCGAGCCCGGCTCCTCACCGGCCACGAGCAGAGAAGTCTTCTTTCCTACGGAAGAGGAAACCGTTCCTCCCTGCCTGCGCACCAGTTCCTCGGCCGCCGCTCTCTCCATTGAAACCAGACGCCCGGTGAAAACCACCGTTTTCCCGGAGAAAAATGAGGTCTTTCCTTCCTGCTGCTGCGGACCTCCGCTGAAATTCACGCCGGCGTTCTTAAGACGCTTGATCAGAGTCATGGTCTGCGGCTGGGCGAAATAATCGGTTATAGAAGCCGATATCTCGGGACCGATATCTTCGATATCCTCAAGTTCTTCCCTGTCCGCCGCCGCCAGTTTATCCATACTGCGGTAATGCGCCGCCAGCGTATAGGCGTTCTTCTCACCCACGTGCCTTATGCCGAGCCCGTAAACCAGCCTCGCCAGAGGACGCGACCTGCTTTTCTCCACGGCGGACAGAAGGTTTATCGTTTTCTTCTCCTTGAATCCCTCCAGGCCGAGAAGCTTCTCCCGGTCCAGCGAATAAACGTCCGCGAAATCCCGCACCAGCCCCGATCTCACCAGTTGGGAGACCACCGATTCGCCCATACCCTCGATGTCCATCGCGGAGCGCGAGGCGAAATGCAGAAGGCCGCGCTCCAGCTGCGCAGGACAGGAGGAATTGATGCAGCGTAAAGCCACATCACCTTCTTTCTCGCGGAAAAGCCTGCCGCCGCAGGCCGGGCATTGCTCCGGGGGAGAATAAGGTTTTTTCTCCTTACGTTCGACGACCTTGACTATCTTGGGTATCACGTCCCCCGCCCTCTCCACCAATACCCGGTCTCCCTCAGTGATACCAAGCCGTTTGACCTCATCGAAATTATGCAGGGTGGCATTGCTGATCGTCACGCCGCCGCAGGCCACCGGGGCGAGTTCGGCGGTGGGAGTCACCACGCCGGTCCTGCCCACGTTGACGGCTATCTTCAGCACCTCGGTGGTCGCCTGCCTGGCCGGGAATTTATAGGCCCTGGCCCAGCGCGGGCTCTTAGAGGTGGAGCCCAGGATTTCCTGAAGAGAAAAAGAATCTATCTTTACCACCACCCCGTCTATTTCATAAGACAGCGAATCCCGCTCTTCCCGCCATTTTTCGCAGAAATTCCTCACTTCCCCCATATCTTTACAGATCCGGTTCTGCGGATTGACCCTGATCCCCCACGCCGAGAATTCTTTCAGCAGTTCCCAGTGAGTTGCGGGTTTACCGGAAGAGAACTCCCCGACCGAATGCGCGAAGAAATTAAGCCTGCGCTCCGCGGCCTGGGCGCTGTCGAGCAGCTTCAAAGAACCGGCGGCGGCGTTGCGCGGGTTGGCGAAGACCTGGGCGTTGGCGGTCGCCCTGCTGTTCAGAGACTCAAGGTCTTTCTTGTCCATATATATCTCGCCGCGGACCTCGACCAGGGATGGGAAACTCCTGCCGCGCAGACGCAAAGGTATTGCGCGTATGGTCCTGACGTTGGCGGTGACATCGTCGCCGGACTCACCGTCGCCGCGGGTGGAGGCGCCGGTCAATATCCCGTTCTCGTAAACAAGATTGATGCTGACCCCGTCCACCTTCAGTTCCGCCGCCAGACCGGGCGCAGGGGCGGACTTCAAAGCGTCAACCGTCTTTTTATACCAATCGGAGAGCTCGTCCAGTGAATAAGTATTGTCCAGCGAAAGCATCCTGGCGCGGTGCTTGATCTGGGAGAACCCCGGCGAGACCCCGCCGCCGACCCTCATCGTGGGCGAGTCGGGAGAGCGCGATCCCGGATGCAGTTCTTCCAGCTCTTTAAGACGCATCATCAGGTCGTCGTATTCCTTGTCGGAAACGGACGGATCGCCTAGAATGTAATACTTGTAGTCGTGTTCCCTGAGCTCCTGCCTGAGCCGCTCTATTTCTTTCTTGGCCTGCGCTTCGGACGTCATTTTATAAAAAACCCCGTTAAGTTCTCCACGCTGTCCGACCAGGTGCACTCCGCGCCGGTGATCTGCCCGGAGAAATCTTCCGCCATCCTGCCCAGGAAAGAATGCAGGACCGCTTCCTCCGCTTCGGCGACAACCTCTACCCTGCCGTCCCGCAGGTTGACTGCCCGGCCGTTGATCCCGGCTCTCACCGCCAGCATGCGGCAATGGAAACGCAGGCCGACGCCCTGGACCCTTCCGCTGTAATAAACCCGGACTTGTTTTTTCATAAAACCACCCCGGATTTTAATTATAACATGATAATTATACGAAGAGAAATCAATTCGGCGCCCCGCGGACCGGTCCTTAGACGGGCTTCGGCAGCTGTCCTGCCGAACTGCTTATGATCCTGATAAGGGACTTTTAAAGGAGGATAAGATAGATCAGAAAAGAAGGGCCAGCGCCTGCCTGACCGCCTGTCCGGCCGCTATGCCGAGCGCGGCGGCCGCCGGGCTGCATTCGCTTACTTCGGCTTGTAAAGCCTCTTCTATTGAAGACACACCGGAGAATTTAAATGCGGCGTCACCGAACTTAACGGCGGCGCTCATATCGAGATAACCGCACATCCCATAACCCTTGTCCGCCTTAAGAACGATGAGATTCCTGCCGCCCAGCGGCATCTGCAGGGCGGTCACCCTATTCCTGCCGATACTTATCTGCTTGCTTATCAACATATTGCGTTATTATAAGGCGCTCAGGACTGGTCCTCGCTGGACATACAGGATAAATTGCGCTCGATGAAACCTATCAGCTTTTCCTGTCCGCCGCAGGAAAGATTACAGAACTCCACTCCCATACCCGGGAATATGTTTTTCTGTATCTGCTTGTCCGGCAGCCATACCACCTTGGCCTCCAGTTCCAGGTCCTCCTGTTTCGGCGGAAGTTTTATCTTGAGGACGACGGGATCACCCAGCTTGAATTTATCCGCTCCGTAAACATATGCGCCTACCGCGCTGAGATTAAGAACGTCCACGTGTATTTTACCTCCGGCATACTCCATTTCCGCCTTTATGTCCAGCGGCAGACGCTTGAACCTCCTGCGCAGCTGCATCTTCTTTATTTTCTCTATGATACGGTCCTCGCGGAAACTGTTCTCCGCCAGCTCCAGGGAAGGATACATCTCTATCGTCCTGTCCAGGCCGGAGACGGAGAAAACGTTCTTTAAATACGACGGGATACAGCAAAAACGCATCCTGCCGTTGTTGTTCACCACTTCCTTGTAGGCGATGACAATGACCGAGATACCCATATAATCCACCGATTCCACCTCCTCAAAATTGCAAAGGATATCGGTATACCCGTCCCTCAGGCACTGCCCGACGGTCTCGATGAAATTTGCGGAATTGACGTCAACCTTGCCGATCAACTCCATAAGGATTATCCCGTTCTTGAGCCCTACGCGTATATCCATGATCAACTCTCCCGGTGAGCCTGCCTGCCGTTGTAGTGCGCTGTTAAATAAGTTCTTTGAACAGCGCACGGAGTCCGCCAACGTTTTAGTGGCGAGACGATCTAATTTCGATTCTCGACTATCAGAGACCTATGTAACAATATAGTAGTATGTTGAAAGGTGCCTGTCTATCTATCTAAATTATAACACAAAAACTCCGCGTTCACCGTTTCCCCCGCACGAAGAACTCCGCTTCGGCGGCGGCGACCGCGGCCTTTTCGCGGTTGAACACCGCGACCTTCAAAGTGACTATATTCTTGCGCACGCGGATTATCTTCGCCTCGGCGAAAATGTCCCCCAGCGCCTGTTTCAGGAACTTGATGGTGAATTTCACCGTGAGAAAACCGCACCCGGAGTACCCGGCAAGCAGCGCGTTGGCCGCGGCGGTGTCGGCGAGAGTGACGATAGCCCCCCCGTGCAGGCTGCCGTGCGGATTGGTGAAAGTCCGGCAAAAAGGAAGCTTGAGCAGCGCCCGCCCGTCCTCCAGCTCCAGCACCTGGATACCCAATAATCTCTCGAATTCCGCCTGGACTTTCTTCTCAGTTTTCATAATTTTTTTAAGTATAGCGTATCGCTCAATTGTTGTATTTCCCGGGACCGACGACCAAAACCCGTATTTTGTGCGCCTAGGAGGAATCGGACCTCCAACCCTCTGCTCCGAAGGCAGATGCTCTATCCAATTGAGCTATAGGCGCATAAATCTTTTATAAGAATAAACTGTAGCTCAAAAATCCTCTGTTCCAACGGAGCAGGCTTCTTTTCCTGCGACGTCCCGCATGTATCTCTGCGGGATTGAGCTCGCCGAAGACAGGTTAAAAATCATCCTGCTTCGGCATACCGAAGTTTCTCCAATATTCCTATTGGGGACTTCGTATAGGCGCTCAAGAATCTCTTATTGGGAAAGTCCCGCCAATGTTCTAATGGCGGACGCTCAAGAATTCCTCACCCAAGAACGTCTCGCCGAA
The DNA here is from genome assembly GCA_964488935.1 of uncultured Planctomycetales bacterium. Taxonomy (GTDB): domain Bacteria; phylum Omnitrophota; class Gorgyraeia; order Gygaellales; family Profunditerraquicolaceae; genus Undivivens. The sequence continues at coordinate 6,283 of CAZAVF010000066.1, forward strand.
GTCTTAATGGCGGACGCTCAAAATATTGAAGAAGCAAAACCGAAAGATGAAGCACGAAGGAAGCTAAATGCAGCCGGATTTATCGCCTTGTTCCCCTGTCCCTCATTCTTCGTCCTTCTTGCATTTATCATACTCATAACTCTCGACTCTATACATCATTGTCCTTCCCAGAACCTAGAACCCGTCTTTTATACTCTATACGGTATCGGCAGTGTCCCCCATACAATAACGAAAGATAGGGAACGGATTGCTTCGCAAAGAGCGCTCGCAATGACGTCTTTTCTTTTGTCCTTCCCAACACCCAGAACCCGGCACCTATAACCCAGAACCTGCTTTTACTACACCGCTTCCGCCGACGGGCCGAGGGCACGCAGGACCTCTTCCATCTTCTGCTTATCCACAGTAACGATGCCTTCTTCCGCGGGTTTGCGCACCGGGGAATTGACCTGTATCCTGTCCGGCTTTATACGCTCCACCGCCTTTTTCAATTCGAAGATATCCTCCGGAGAATCATTGAGTCCGCGCACAAACATTACTTCCAGCCATATCTTGCCGGGATATTCCTTCCGGAATTCAGCGAGGGCATCTATTATCTCCGCGACCTTTATCCCGGGGACGGGACGGTCTATCTTCTCGAAAGTTCCCTGCCTTGCCGCGTCCAGGGAAGGCACCACCAGGTCGGCGGCGAGGAGTTCCTTCCGGACGGACGGCGACACCAGCATCGATGAATTGGTGATCACCGCCACCGGCAAACTCACCATCTTTTTTATATCCGCAATGATCTCCCCCAGCCTGCTGTTCAGGCAAGGCTCTCCGGTGCCGGCGATGGTCACGTAACTCAGTTTGGCCGCGGTATCTTTATGCTCATCGATCCACTCCCGCAGAGCCGCAACCACCTGCCCGGCCTCGGAATACTCTTTACGCTCTCCAGTCCGCCTGGTCGTCCTGCCCGCCTGGCAATATACACAGTCAAAACTGCAGGTCTTGCAAGGGGTTAGATTTATCCCCAGGGAAAGGCCCAGCCTGCGCGAGTTTATCGGACCATAGATATATAAACCTTTACCTGGGATCATAATGACAGACTTTCTATTTCCGGGGTTGCCTCTTCATGCTTCATGTTTAGTGCCTCATCCTTCGTTAATGAA
>CAZAVF010000067.1:0-7376 GCA_964488935.1 uncultured Planctomycetales bacterium
GCAGGCGGCCGCCGAGATCGTAAACGTCCCGGACCTTGCCTCTCCTGAACAAAGGGAACTCTTTATAGCCGGTGGACAACAATACCCGTTCTTCCATCACTCCTCCATCCGCCGCCGCGCGGCTATTTCTCCGGCCCCGGCTTGCCGCCGCTGAGCCTCTTGTGCAGGGCGTAATACTCGTGCCACAGCTCCTCGGGAAGGTCGGCGCCGAACGTCTTGAAGAACTCCTTGATACCTTTAAGCTCTTCGAGCCAGTCCTTGCTGTTGACCGCCAGCAGCTTTTTCATCGCGCCTTCCGCGAGGTTAAGTTTGGTCATATCAATGTCCGTAGTGCGCGGCAGGTAACCGATCGGGGTCTTCTGGCAGCCTACCGTGCCGTTGCACCTGTCCAGGATCCATTCCAGCACGCGCAGGTTCTCCTTGTATCCCGGCCAGAGGAATTTGCCGTCCTTTCCGGTGCGGAACCAGTTCACGTGGAATATCCTGGGCGCTTTGGACATCTTCTTTCCCATATCCAGCCAATGCCTGAAATAATGCCCCATATTGTATCCGCAGAACGGCAGCATGGCCATCGGGTCGCGGCGCACTTCCCCCTGTTTGCCGTACTGGGCGGCGGTGCGCTCCGACCCCATGGTCGCTCCGGCGAAAACCCCGTGCTTCCAGTTGAAGGTCTCGTAAACCAGGGGCGCCAGATGCTGCCTTCTCCCGCCGAAGACTATGGCGCTGATCGGCACTCCGTGATGATGTTCCAGCCTGAACGTGGCGGACGGGCATTGCGCCACGGGAGTGGTGAACCTGCTGTTGGGATGCGCCCCCAGCACCGGTTTGCCGTCGGCATCCTGCATGCCACGCTTCCACGGCCTGCCCTGCCAGTCTATGCCGGACTCCGGGACCTCGCCGTCGGCCCCCTCCCACCAGACGGTGCCGTCCGGCTTGAGCAGGACGTTGGTGAAAATGGTGTTGCGCGTTATGGTCTCCACCATGTTGGGATTGGTCTTGCCGTTCGTTCCCGGGGCCACGCCGAAGAAACCCGTCTCCGGATTTACCGCCCACAGCGAACCGTCGGTGTCCACGCGCATCCAGGCGATGTCGTCCCCCACGGTCCAGACGCGGTACCCCTTGCGCTTCAATCCCTCGGGTGGGATGAGCATCGCCAGATTGGTCTTGCCGCAGGCGCTGGGGAAGGCCGCCGCTATGTATTGTATCTGGCCGTTGGGGCGCTCTACGCCCATTATCAGCATATGTTCGGCGAGCCAGCCTTCTTTAGCCGCCATATGGCTGGCGATGCGCAGGGAAAGGCATTTCTTGCCGAGCAGGACGTTGCCGCCGTAACCGGAACCCACGCTCCAGATGGTGTTGTCCTCGGGAAAATGCAGGATCAGCCGCCTGTCAATGTTAAGGTCGGCCTTGGAATGCAGGCACTTCGTGAATTCGCGGCTCTTTCCCAGGAAATTCAGCACGGGCAGCCCGACCCTTGTCATGATCATCATGTTCAGGACCACGTAGATCGAATCCGTCAGTTCCACGCCCACTTTGCTGAAAGGCGAACCTACCGGCCCCATCGAGAACGGGACGACATACAGGGTGCGCCCGGACATGGCGCCGGCAAAGATATCGCGCGCCTTATCGTAAGCCTGCTGCGGGGGCATCCAGTTATTGGTCGGTCCGGCGTCATGCTGTTTGCGCGTGCAGATGAAAGTGAGATGTTCGGTGCGCGCCACGTCGTTGGGATTGGTGCGGTGCAGAAAACATCCCGGCAGTTCCCTGGGATTGAGCGGGATTATCTCGCCCATCGCCGCCGACTTGCTTTCCAGCGCCTTTTTCTGCTCCGCGCTCCCGTCTATCAGAACGATATCGTCCGGCCTGCACATGGCGGCCATCTCCGCGACCCAGTCGTTGAGACCCTTGTGTTCAAAAGTTATCTTAGCCATAAGTTCAGCCTTTCTTCATTAAATACTTGTGCGCGGAATCGGCGGCCACCGCCGCTTCTCCGCAGGCGTTCACCACCTGGTAGAGGCTCTTGCTGACGCAGTCTCCGCAGGCGAAAACCCCTTCCCGCGAAGTCTCCATGCGGCAGGCGGTAATTATAAAGCCGCTCTCGTCCGTTTTCAACTGGTTTTTCAGGAAGACGGTGTTGGGCTGGATGCCTACGAAAATAAAGACCCCTCGGCAGGCAAGGCGGCTCTTTTCCCCGCTCAAGGTGTCCTTCAAGGATACAGATCCCACTCCGGACTCTCCTTCGATCTCCTCCACCACCGCGTTATAACGGAATTTCAGTTTCGACTGGGCCCTCGCCTTTTCCTGAAGGATCCCGGCGGCGCGCAGCTCCGAACGCCGGTGCACCACGGTGACGGAGGAGGCGTAATCGCAGAGGAATATGGCTTCCTCCAGCGCCTTGTCGCCGCCGCCGACCACCACCACTTCCCTGCCGCGGAAAAAAGGCGCGTCGCAGGTGGCGCAATACGAGACGCCCCTGCCGGTCAGTTCCTTCTCCCCCCGGACGCCCAGCCTCTTGGGAAGGGCACCGCAGGCGATTATCAGGCTCCTGGCGCTGCGCGTTCCTTCCCCGGTCTCCAGGTGCACCGCCCCGTCCGCGAACGAGATCCCGCCGGCTTCCCCGGTCTCGAAGGCGACGCCGGTATCCGCGGCCTGCTGGCGGAACGCTTCCATCAGCTGCGCGGTATCTATCCCGCCCGGGAAACCCGGGTAATTCTCTATGCTGGCGGAAAGAAGTATCTGGCCTCCGGGCGCGGATTTCTCCAGCACCAGGGTATCCATCCTGTAACGCCCCGCGTAAATGGCCGCGGTCAATCCCGCCGGCCCGGCCCCGAGTATGATAAGATCACGCACCGCCCGCCTCCTTGAATAAAGTTTCCGCCATGAACGAACTCCGCACCAAAGGTCCGGAGAAAACCGCCCTGAACCCCATCTCCCGCGCCGCCATATCGAGGTCGCGGAAACGTTCCGGCGGGACGAAATCCGCGACCGGGAAGGAAACGCCGGAAGACGCGATATACTGGCCGAGCGTAACCATGTCGCATCCGGACTCTTTAAGCATACGCAGTGTGTCCAGTATCTCCCCGGGTTTTTCCCCCATCCCCAGCATAAGCGAAGATTTGGTCAATACGGACGGTTTCCGTTCCTTTATCCTTTTCAAAAGCGCGAGGGAGAAACCGAAATCGCTCCCGGGCTTGACCCGGCCGAACAACGCCGGCACGGTCTCAATGTTGTGCCCTATTACCTCGGGCTCTTCCTCCAGGACAAGGTCGAGCGCGGAAAAAGACCGCCCGAGATCCGGGATCAGCAGTTCGATGCGCGTGCCGGGCGCCGACTCCCGCAGTTTCCTTACGGCCGCGGCGAAGACCGAAGCCCCGCCGTCGGGAAGATCATCCCTGGTCACGGAAGTTATCACCGCGTATTTGATCCCGAGACGGGAAACAGCCGAAGCCACGCGTCCCGGCTCTCCGGCGTCCTTATGCAGCGGCAGGCCGCGCGCGGCAGGCCGGACGGCGATATCGCAGAAAGAGCATCTCCTGGTGCAGGCCCTGCCGAGGATAAGGAAAGACAGCTGACGTTTCGAGAAACAAACTCCCATGTTCGGGCAGGCGGCCTCCCGGCAGACGGTATTCACCCCGAGCTCATCGAGCGTTCGGGAGAACTCCGGGGAAGTCCGGGCGGGTAAAGGCTGGCGAAGCCATTCCGGCAGCCTGCTTATCATGCGGACGTCTTTTTGAAATTGGCGACTGAACGGTCGTAAGTCTTCTCCGCGCCGGGAGTGAAAAAGCATCCCGGCAGTTCTTTACGGGCGCGGTGATACGCGACGCACTCGCAGCAGAGCCCCCTGCGGCCGCATCCCGGGTAACTACAGGCGCAGTTTGCGCTGTTCCTCTCCCGGTTCACGCAATCTGTCATTCTCGGACCTCCGGTAAAGTTCGGCCAGTTTTCTTTTCAGGCGCGCCTTATCAAACAAAGAAGCGTAATCCACTATCATACGGCCCCTGAGATGGTCTATCTCATGCTGAAAAACGCAGGCCAGAAGACCCCCGGCCGTTATGGTCACCGGATTGAAATCATGGTCGAGCGCCTTCAGCGTTATTTTCCCGGCCCGTTTCACTTTCACGGAGACGCCCGGCAGGCTCAAACAGCCCTCCTCGATGGCCTGGCTGCCCTCCCTGCGGATTATCCTGGGGTTGATCAGTTTGTAAAGCCCGGCGCCTATGTCCACGACTATCATGGACTCTCCGACGCCTATCTGCGGGGCGGCCAGCCCTATCCCGGAATTGTCGTACATGAAACGCGCCATGGCGCTCAACAATTCGCGGTGCCCCGGTCCCGGCGCCTTGACTGGCGCCGCTCTCCTGCGCAGGATCCCGCTGCCGTAGATCTCAATCTTTAAGTCTGTTTTGCTCATCGACGTTTATGATCACGGGTTCGGCCTGCCTGGCCGCGTGATCCTCCAGGGAAACATAGGTGACTATGATCACGATGTCCCCCACCACCGCGCTGCGCGCCGCGGGACCGTTCAAACAGATCACCCCGGATCCTTTTTCTCCGGGTATGGCGTAAGTCTCAAGGCGCTGGCCGTTGTTGAGATTCAGGACCTCCACTTTTTCATGGGGGATTATATCGGCCTTGTCCATAAGCAGCCGGTCTATGGTAATGCTGCCCTCGTAATTAAGGTTGGCCTCGGTCACCCTGGCCCTGTGTATCTTGGATTTCAACACCGTTCTCAACATTTGCACCCTCTCCTGTTCAGCCTCTTTTCACCAGACGGTACGTCTGGCGGGCGATCATCAGTTCCTCGTTGGTCGGGATGACCAGCACTGCCGGCTTCCTGCGCATGGCGTCGAACGTGCCGCGGCATATCTCCTTGCGCACGTTGGCCTTGTTCTCGCCGATGCCGCCGGTGAAAACCAGAGCGTCGCAGCCGCCCAGCGCCGCGGTATAGGCGCCGATATATTTTTTCACCCTGTAACAGAACATTCTCACGGCCAGGGCGGAACGCTTGCTGCCGGCCGCCGAAGCCTTGTCCAGATCGCGCATATCGTTGCTTATCCCGGATATCCCCTTCAGGCCGCTTTTCTTGTTCAACATTTCGTCGATCTGCCGGGTATCCATGCGTTTCTTGCGCATTATATAGGTGACCAGCGCAGGGTCCATGTCGCCGCACCTGGTGCCCATAAGCAGTCCTTCCAGGGGGGTAAATCCCATACTGGTATCCACCGACCGGCCCTTGTATATGGCCGCGATACTGCACCCGTTGCCGAGGTGGCAGGTGATCATCTTCAAAGAAGACGGTTTTCTGCCCAGCCTGGCCGCCGCCTCCGCGGCCACGAACTCGTGGCTGGTCCCGTGGAACCCGTATTTGCGCACGCCGAACTTGGAGTAATATTCGTAAGGCAGGCCGTACATATACGCGTGGTCCGGCATGCTCTGGTGAAAAGCGGTATCGAAGACCGCCGTCTGCCTGACTCCGGGGAGGAGCTTCTTGCAGGCGGTTATGCCGGAGAGATTGGCGGGATTGTGCAGCGGCGCGATGGCGCAGCATTTCTTTATCCTGGCGATCACGCCGCTATCCACCACCACCGGTTCACGGAAACTTTCCCCTCCGTGCACCACCCTGTGGCCCACGGCATCCACCTCCGGTATATCCTTCAGTATTTTACTCAATCCGGAAAAATGATCGGGAACGCCGGATCCCTGTTCGCCGATGTGCTCCATCACGCCTTTAAGCAGGGATTCCTCCGCCGGCATGGAAAATACCCTGTATTTTATCGAGGAACTGCCGCTGTTGATGACCAGTATTTTCATTTGGCCCTCACTGCGGTGACCGCGGCGCAATCCACGATGTCCTCGGCCGAACAGCCGCGGGAAAGATCACTGCACGGTTTCGACAACCCGAGCAGGATCGGGCCGAGCGCCCTGGCCTTTGCCAGGCGCTGGGTGAGCTTATACGAGATGTTGCCTGCCGAGAGATCGGGGAATATGAGGATATTGGCCCTGCCGGCCGTGGGATTGCCGGGAGATTTTATGCGCGCGACCTCGGGAACGATCGCCGCGTCCACCTGGAGTTCCCCGTCGGCCTCCAGCTGCGGCGCCTTTTCTTTCAGTATCTTCAGGGCCTCCACCATCTTTTCCACCGACTCCCCCTTCGCCGACCCCTTGGTGGAATAACTCAGCAACGCCACGCGCGGCGGCATATCCAGTATTTTGCTTCCCATCTCGGAAGCCGCCAGGGCTATGGAAGCGATCTGGGAGGCGTCCGGATCCGGGATGACGCCGCAGTCGGCGTATATGAACAGGCCGTTCTGGCCGTATTCGCAGTCCGGGACGTCCATTATGAAACAGCTGCAGGCCAGCCCGATGTGCTTGTCCACTCCCAGGCAGAGGATCGAGGCCCTTACCATCTCCGGGGTGGTGTGCACCGCCCCGGCCACGAACCCGTCGGCATGGCCGGCCCTGGTATCCATGGCCGCGTAATATAAAGGGTCCTCGAAGATCATGACGGCCTCTTCCATGGTCATCCCTTTGGCCTTGCGCATCTGGAAGAATTCCCCGGCGTATTTCTCCTTCTTCGCCCTGTCTATCCTGTCCGGGGTCAGGAGCACCGCGCGCGCGATACCTTCCCTGTTGAGTATTTCCGCCGCCTCCTGCGTGCGTTTGTCTCCGAATTCCGGCAGCAGGATGAGTTTGCCGGCGGCTTTGGCCTTTTCGCGTATCCTCAGGATGGAGTTCATCTCTACATTCCTTTCAATATGCCTTCCATATCCACGTGGCCCTTTATCAATCTGACCACTTCTTCGATCTTATGTTTGTCGCGCGGGCGTATCTTGACAGTCATATCGTGTATACGCGAAGCGACGTTATACGTGTCCGTTTTGGCCAGCAGGACCGGTATCCTCGCCCTGGAAAGCAGGTCCATGATCGACTGGTCCGGGACGATCCCTCCGGAAAGAATGATCCCGGAGATGCGCAGGCTGTCTTTATCCCCTTCCCTGACGCAGCCGAGCGCGGTCATTATAACGTCCTCCCTGTCGCCGGAGGTTATCAACAGGCTGTCGTCCTCGAGATAACGGATTATGTTCCTGGGGGTCATGGTCCCGACGATGATCTTGCGTATATAAACCTCGATGAATTCTTTGCCGCAGATCAGTTCGAAATCGCTCTCTTCCAGTATCTGTTCTATGCTGGGGTATGACAACGACGGCTCGTACGGCAGGACCCCGAGGACCTTTATCCCCTTGCGTTCAAGCCCCTTTTTGACGAGGGCTTTCACCTTCTCGAGCTTCTCCGGAAGGACCTTGTTGATTATGGCCCCGATGACCTTGACGCCTTCCTTGTCGAAAAGAGCTTTGTTCAGCACTATCTCGTCTATC
>CAZAVF010000068.1:0-7285 GCA_964488935.1 uncultured Planctomycetales bacterium
GTAATCACCCTCTTTCTTTTAAACGGCATAAAACTGCAGTGATATGGCTATAGAATCCATCGTCGAACATATTATAAGACAGGCGGGAATGCAGCGCGATAAGATCCTTTCCGAGGCTGTGGAAAAAAAGGCCGCCTTGTCCCGGGCCGCGGAAGAAGAGGCCGAAAGGCTGTTCCTCGAAGAGGTCTCAAGGGCGGAGCGCGCGGCGGCCGCCGAGAAGAACCGTATAATGATCAACGGCCGTCTGGAGGCGAAGAAACGGCTGCTGGAGGCTAAGCGCGAATTGTTATCTTCCGTTTTCGCCGGTCTGGAACCGCTACTGGCGGAAAAGGGGTTGATGAAGGAACAGGTTTTGCCCGAGGGGACAAGGAACGTGCCCGAAGAAAGCGGGTTCTATCTGGAAGAGCTGCGGCAGGATTTCGAAAGCGAGGTCGCGGCGGTGCTTTTTTCATGAATCATGCTTAAGAAGAGAACGCGCGGCGTGAAAATAGAATGGGGGCTTTTATCCGGGGACGAGGCCGTAGCCCGCGGCGCTTACGAGAACGGCGTCGCCGTGGCCGCTTCTTATCCGGGGACTCCGGCGACCGAGATAGCCGAGACCCTGGCGCTTTTTCCCGAAGTGGACTGTCAGTGGTCGGTCAACGAGAAGGTCGCCTATGAAGTGTCTTATTCGGCGGCCATGGGAGGGGTGCGCGCGCTTTTTTCCGCCAAGCACGTCGGGTTGAACGTCGCGATGGACGCGTTGATGACTTCCGCCTACACCGGGGTGAACGCCGGTTTCGTCGCCGTTTCCGCCGACGATCCCGGCATGCATTCTTCCCAGAACGAGCAGGACAACCGCCTGATGGCGCGTATGGCCGGGATTCCCGTGCTGGAACCCTGCAGTCCTGCGGAGGCCAAGGAGATGACAGGGGCGGCGTTCGGTATCAGCGAGGAGTTCGATGTCCCGGTGATGCTGCGCCTGACCACCAGGGTGGCGCACAGCAAGGAGAACGTGCGGCTTTGCGTCAGACGCAACGTCCCGCCCAGGCCGTTCGTCCCGGACATCCCGAAATACGTGATGGTCCCCGGCAACGCCAGAAAAAGGCACGCGGATCTTCTGCGCAGGCTCGCTCTGCTCAAGCGTTTTTCCGAACGGAGCGTTTTTAACCGGATAGAGCGCGGCAAATCTTCCCTGGGAATAGTCGCGTCGGGGGTCTCGTATCTTTACGCCAGGGAGATGTTCCCGGACGCCTCTTTCCTGAGATTGGGCATGGCCTATCCTTTTCCGTCGGAAAAAGCGGCGCGTTTCGCCGCTTCCGTCAGGGACGTGCTGGTCGTGGAGGAACTGGAGCCGTTCCTGGAGGATGAATTACGCAAGGCCGGGATCAAGTGCCGGGGCAAGACAGCCTCTTTCCGCTGCGGGGAACTGCGTCCGGAATACATTCCGCTGATTTTTAAAGGGGAGGACCGCCCGGCGGAGAAGAAAACCGTCCGGCCTCCGGTCATGTGCGCAGGATGTCCGCACCGCGGGGTGTTCTGGCTGTTGAAAAAGATGAAACTGAACGTGGCGGGAGATATCGGCTGTTACAGCCTGGGGGCGTCCCCGCCTTTAGCGAGCCTGCATACCTGCGTGTGCATGGGCAGCGGCGTGACTTTCCTGGAAGGGCTGCGCAAGTCCGCGGGCAGGAATACGGTGGCGGTGATCGGCGATTCCACCTTCGTTCATTCCGGCATAACCGGGCTGATCAATATGGCGTATAACCGCTCGGCGGGAACGCTGCTGATCCTGGACAACGGGACCACCGCCATGACCGGCAGCCAGCCTCATCCCGGCACGGGCGTTACTTTGCAGTCCGGCCCCGGTAAAAAGCTTTCCCTGGAAAATCTTTGCCGGGCCTGCGGGGCCGACAGCGTGGACGTGGCAGACCCTTCGGACACCGCGGGGCTTGAAGTCCTTCTGAAACGGCGCATCGGGGAAGAGAAATTGTCGGTGATCATCGCCAGATCGCCCTGCAGATTGCTGGAGAAAGACCGCGGCAGGCCGGTTTTTATAGACGCCGGCAAATGCACAGGCTGCCGGCTTTGCCTGGGATGCGGGTGCCCGGCGTTAAAAGAGGACGGCGACGGCAGGGTCCGGGTGGATGCTACGCTTTGTAACGGCTGCGGTTTGTGCGTTTCCATCTGCAGGGCCGGCGCCATAAGCGGGACGGGATCATGAAGAAGGCGGGAACGGTGAACATAATTTTCTGCGGCACCGGCGGACAGGGAGTGCTCAAGGCCTCCGAGATCTGCGCCTGGGCGGCTTTGCTGGAAGGCTGCCATGTGAAGAAATCAGAGGTGCACGGGATGTCGCAAAGGGGAGGCTCGGTTGAATCCCATCTCAGGTTCGGGAAAAAGGTTTATTCGCCGCTGGTACCCAGGGGATGCGCGGATTTCCTGGTCCCTTTGCACAAGGAGGAAGCCCCGGCCCTGAAAGATTTCCTTTCGCCCTCGGGCAGGGATTATTCCGGGGAACTGGCGGCCGCGGATCTTCCCGCAAGGGAGAAGCGGTATTTGAATTCTTTTATGTGCGGCAGACTGGCGGCGGACCTGTCTTTGAAGAAAGGAAGCTGGCTGAAAGCGATCGATATCGTTTTCGGCAAAGAACGGGCGACCGAGAACAAACGGGTCTTTCTGGCGGGATACGAAGGGACGACATGATCTGGAACGAGAAAGCGGAATGCATGCCGCCCGGGCGGATGCAGGAGCTGCAGTCCGAGAGATTGAAGAGTATCGTAAAGCACGTTTATTCCAACTGCCGGCCGTACAGGGAGAAGATGGACGCCTGCGGCGTCGGTCCCGGGGACATAAAAGGGATCGGGGATATCGCCAAGCTTCCTTTTACGGTAAAAGACGATATGCGCAGGAATTATCCTTTCGGTCTCTTCAGCGTACCTCCGGAGCGGATATCAGAGCTGCACGTTTCCAGCGGGACGTCCGGGGACCCTATAGTGGTCGGCTATACCGAAGCGGACGTGGAGCTCTGGGGAGAAGTTATGGCCAGGGCGTTTTGCTGCGCCGGAGCCGTCCCCGGGGACATGGTGCAGGTTGCTTACGGTTACGGGCTTTTTACCGGCGGTTTCGGGATGCATTACGGGGCGAAGAAGGCCGGTTTGACCATTATCCCGGCATCCTCCGGGCAGACCAAACGGCAGTTGAAGCTTATGCGGGATTTCCGCCCGCGCATTCTTGCCTGCACGCCCAGTTACGCTCTTTACATGGTTGAAGAGGCGAGGGAACTGGGCATCGATCCGCGCGAAAGCAGCTGGCAGATCGGCATTTTCGGGGCGGAGCCCTGGAGCGAATCCATGCGCGCGGAGATCGAGGCCAACTGGGACATGCTGGCCACGGACATCTACGGATTGTCGGAGATCACCGGTCCCGGGGTGGCCCAGGAATGCCCGCATAAACAGGGGCTGCACATTTGCTGGGACGTTTTTTACCCGGAGATCATCGATCCGTCCAGCGGGCTCCCGGTGCCGGACGGCGCCTCCGGCGAGCTGGTCATCACCACTCTCACCAAGGAAGGGATGCCGATGCTGCGTTACCGCACGCGGGATATCGTCGGCATTGAACGGGGGACATGTTCCTGCGGCAGGACCTCTCCCCGCCTTTCCAAGATCAAAGGGCGTACGGACGACATGATAATCGTCCGCGGCATAAACGTTTTCCCTTCCCAGATAGAGCACGTCCTGCTGCGGATAGAGGGGATACAGCCGCATTACCAGATCGTGGTTGACCGCAGGGCCGGTAAACTCGATGAACTGGAGATAGACGTGGAGGTGGAGGAGGGAATATTCTTCGACGAGGTGAAGAAACTCCGGGAGATGGAGGAACGGATATGCCGGGAGATCGAATCCGTGCTCGGGATATTCGTCAAAGTCAGGCTGGTGGAGCCCCGGAGCATAGAGCGCAGCGAGGGAAAGGCCAGGAGGGTCATAGACAGGAGGGCCGCGTGAACAGCCGCGGCGGGGGGAGAAGATGAAGATCACGCAGATATCCGTTTTCCTGGAGAATAAACAGGGCAGGCTTTATGAGGTGTGCGAACGGCTCGGCAAAAGCGGCGTGAACATCCGGGCGTTGACCGTGGCGGACACCGAGGATTTCGGAATATTGCGGATAGTCGTGGATAAACCGCAGGAAGCCGTGGCCGTTTTGCGCGGGGAGGGGTTCACCGCCAGCCTGAACGATATAGTGGCGGTCGAGGTGGAAGACAGCCCCGGGGGGCTTGCGGGAATATTGAAGGTGCTTTCCGACAACGGGGTGAACGTGGAGTATATGTACGGTTTCGTGGAGAAGTTCTCGGAAAAGGCGCTGCTGGTGTTTAAATTCGAGGAGCCGGACAAGGCGATCGGGATCCTCGCCGGGAACAAGATCAGAATAGTGGGCAGCCGGGACATCAACTGTGTGTAAGAGAGCAAGAATCCACGTTAAATTGCGCATTTTGCCGGTCATCCCGGCGGTTCTGTTCTTATGCTTCGGCGATGTCTTCGCGGCCAGGATAATCCTGAAATCCGGCAAAGAGGTGAACGGCCGTATCGTGGAGAGGACCCGGGATTACGTGAAGGTGGACCTCAACGGGTCCGGAGTATATTACCAGTTGAAATATATCAGGGACATCGTTGAAGACGACCCCCCGGAGATAGCGCCTTCCGGTACAAAAGAGGAGAATGATACCGGAGGCGATATCTTCCGTTCCGCGCTGGAACTCGCGGCCGAAGGAAAGTTCAGGGAGTCCGCCGACAGGTTCAGGGAAGGATTGAAGGACAACCCCGGAGATTACAATCTCCGGGAAGGGCTGACAATGGCGGAAGACGCCGCGGCGGGCAGGGTCCCTGCGGATTACGCGGTGCTGGTTTTCCGCGGCACCAGCAGCATGGCCGGCAAGAAATACGCGCAGGCTCTGGAGTCTTTCAAGGAAGCGGTAAAACTCAATCCTCAGGACGCCAACCTTTATTATTATCTGGGCGTTGCGTCCTATTTCACGGGAGACTCCGGGCAGGCGGTCGAGTATCTGAAAAAAGCGGCGGAACTGAATCCTTCGGACGCCGAGATATATTTTAACCTGGGGGTCAACCAATTCTCCATAGGGGATTATAAGAGCGCGGTGGCGTCGCTGAAAAAGGCGGCGGAATTGAGCCCGGACGACGGGGAGATAAACAGTCTTTTGGGCACGGCCGCTTATCTGGACGGCGACTTCTCTCTTTCGCGCCTTCGGCTGTCGCGCGCGGCGGAGATATTCGAGAAAAACGGGGACGGGGAAAAAGCCGGGGAGATCAGGGATTTCCTGAAAAAAGTCCCGGCCTCCGAATAAAAGGTATATTCTTGGCGATGTCTAAGACGAGCTATTGGTACAGCGTGGGCAAGATCAGGGCGATGGAAAAAGGTCTTCTCGGCGGCACTGTTTTCCGCCAGGCCGCGGAGAGCGGCAGAGAGGAGGCCCTGAAACTGTTCGCCGAGTCCCTCCCGGAGGGGGACCGGCTTCTGGAGGCGAGGGACGCCAGGGGTGTGGAGGTATTCCTCGACGGCGAGAAATCGTTATTGGAACGGCTGATTCGGCAGCTGCTGCCCGACGTCCGCCTGCTGCGTTTGCTGGAGCCGGAAAGCATTTTGCGGCTGGATATTCTTCTGAAGGGGATCAGGCAGGGATTGATCACCGATTATTTCCGGCACGCGGCGGATATGTACAACATCGGGGTCTTCCTGCGCATGCGTTCCTGCCGCAGGCCGGAGGAGGAACTTACTGCGGAACTCGCCTCCGGGGGATTCCTTGACAGCGGGGATTTTGTCCGCCTTTATTCGAAGGAGACCGCGGCGTTCCTGCACCTGCTGTCCAATGTCCATAAACGCGGACGTATCGTGGATTACGCGATCATCCTGGAGGACGGCATACGCGGGGTGGAGGAGAATAATTCTTTTATGCGGCTGGAAAAACGGATGAAGGATTTTTTGATCGGGGTCCTGCGCCCGGCAAAATACATAAGCTGCGGCCCGGAGCCGGTGATGGCTTATTATTACGCCAGAATGAACGAGATCGAGCTGATACGCCTGGTGCTGCTGGGGAAGTTCTCGGGGTTCCCGCAGGAGAAGATACAGGAAAGGATCAACGCCGTTTATGCCTGAAGATAAAGAGCGAAAACCTTTGGCCGTTCTCGGCATGGACTCGGACGTTTCCGGATTCCGCGCTTTCGGGTTCGCGGTATACTCCTTGTCCGGCATAACCGGCCTTCCCGGCATGCTCGAGGAGATCGCCGCTTCCGGGGCCGCCGTCTGTCTTGTGGAAGAAGGGATATTCCGGGCAGCGACGGCGGAGTTCGATAAATACCGCAAAGAACCGCTGCCGGTGTTCCTGCCGTTTTCGGCCGCAGGAGGGGAAGGGGTTCTTGAGCAGATGATAAAAGAGATCAGGTTAAAAGCGACAGGAGCGTTGTAATGAAAAAAGCGGAGATTGTGAAAGTTGCCGGTCCTCTGGTGGTGGCGAAAGGCTGTACCGGGGCCAAGATGTACGATATCGTGCGGGTTTCCGAAATGCGGCTGGTGGGTGAGATCATAGAACTCAAAGGGGACCTGGCGTACATCCAGGTCTATGAGGAGACCAGCGGGATAGGACCGGGCGAGCCGGTCTACCTTACCGGGGAGCCGCTGGTGGTCGAACTAGGTCCGGGGATGCTCGGCTCCATTTACGACGGGATACAGCGTCCGCTTTCCGTGATCCGCGCCGGTTCGGGGGATTTCCTGCCGCGGGGTGTGGACGTCCCGATCCTGGACAGGGAGAAGAAATGGCATTTTTCCCCGCGCCTGAAACCGGGCGATAAGGTCGTTCCCGGCGACATACTGGGGACGGTGCAGGAGACAGAGCTGCTGGTGCACAAGATCATGGTCCCGCCCGGTGTCGACGGGGAGATCGCGGAAATATACGAGGGGGATTTCAGCGTCACTCAGGCGGTGGCGAAGATCGGGACTCCCGGCGGGGTCAAGGAGATCGATATGTGCCGGCACTGGCCTGTGCGCGTCGCCCGCCCGGTAAAGGAGAAATTTTCCCCGGAAGAACCGCTTCTTACCGGGCAGCGGGTGGTGGATACTTTCTTCCCGATAGCCAAAGGCGGCACGGCCTGTATCCCCGGGCCTTTCGGGGCGGGAAAGACCGTGACCATGCACGAGATCGCCAAGTGGTCCGACGCTCAGGTCATCGTTTACATCGCCTGCGGAGAGCGCGGCAACGAGTGCGCCGATCTGCTGCTGAGCTTCCCGGAATTAAAAGATC
>CAZAVF010000069.1:0-7230 GCA_964488935.1 uncultured Planctomycetales bacterium
TCAAAAGCCACTCCGGGTACGATTATCAAGTCTATATCATCACATCCGATAAACTTCCTGCTCACCGGCTCGCCGATACCGTAAAGACCTTTCTTAAGCTTGCCGTCCTCCGGGAAAACGCAAGGCCTCATGTTCCTGTTGCAGCCGCAAACCGGCACGGCAACGATCTTCCCGAGCTTTCTGGCTTCCTTTATCAATTCCTGCGTCCTGACTTCCCCGCCAAAAGACACATAACACATTACCGTTCTTGCCTTTCTAAACAACAAACTGCGAAAAAGCTCCTCCTTTATCTGTTGGCTTTTCCTGCAACGGATCTCTTCCCTCTGGGCTTTCAGAAGGGACAAAATCCTTCTGCGAAGCTTGCTTTTTAAAGACCCTATATTTTCCTTATTGGATTCCATCATAGTGTTAATATTTTAATGCAATACCGCCGTATGGTCAACACCTTTACCCGCCTTTAAAGAGGCAAAACCGCGCGAATGGTCGCGCGGTTTACGTATCTCTTTAAGGAATCTAAAGTTACCGCTCTTCTTTAACTCCGCGTATATCAAGCTCCAGACGCAATCTTTTTCCCGGTCGACCTCGCACTTACCCCCGGTCATCCCTCCGCAGGGGCCGTTCAACATCCCCTTGGGGCAGAGAGACAGGGGACAGACCGCGCCGCTCTCTTCCAGCAGGCAGTCGCCGCACAACACGCAATTCTGCCGGAACCGGCCTTTCGCGTCCAAAGATGCCGGGAATAAACTGTTGCATCCGGGGACGACCGGGACACGGAAGCGCAGGTTCTCTTTTACCGATTGAGCCCCCATTCCGCAGGCTAGGACAAGCACCGCCGCGCTGCGCGGCAATTCCTCCGCGAAACCTGCCAGGGCGTTCTTGACGTTCACCGCCACGCACGGGGACTCGGGCACGCAATGGCCGCTGACGGGGATCCCCTGTTCCTCAAGGAACTCCTTCATCCGCCGTACCTCTTCTTCCCCCCCGGTATGGCAGACGGTGGCGCACTCGGAACACCCCATTATGAAAACCGGGCCGCGCCCTTTTAGAAAGCCGAGAATCTCTTCCCTCGGTTTTAATTCGGTGAAGATCATTACCTTACCAGAGTTCCTGCCTCATCTTCGCGTCCAGTTCCTTGGCGTTCTGCCAGTCTTTTTTGGCGCCGTCGACCGCCCCGTTACTGGCCCCTTTGACGGTTTCACATCCCATGATCGTGGTGAACGTCAGTAAAAAGACCGCGATGAGCATTCTCTTGAAGATCATCCTGTCCTCCTGAATTAATTACAACAGCTGCATTGTTTGTCCTGATCACCGTTATCCAAGTATTTACCGCTGTTCCTGCCGAATTCTTCCTTGCATTCCAGGGAGCAGAAAAAAAAGGTCTTGCCCGACATGCTGATCTTCGCCGCCGCTTTATCCGGGTCGACCTCCTTGCCGCAGACCGGATCTTTCTTCTTCTCCCCCGGATTCCTGCCGTTATCCTCCCAGCCGCAGCAGCAGCCGTTGCTCGCCTTCCTGGCGAAAACGAAAAGTATAAGCGCCATCGCGGCCACAGCCAAGATCACCAGAACTCCCATACAACACCTCCTGTTACTGGTTGAACCGCTCTACCTGTAATTACAGAATCCGAGCGCCACCGGGAAATCAGTGCTCTTCAGATGCGAGATAACAGACTGCAGTTCGTCTTTCTTTGCGCCGGAAACCCTGACTTTATCGTCCTCTATCCTGGCCTGGACCTTCAACCCGAGATCTTTTATCATCTGCACAAGCTCCCTGGCCCTGTCGCGGGGAATACCAACGGTGATCTCCACGTTCTGGCGCACGCAGCTGCCGGATGCCTCGGGGTCTTTATAAACCAGTGATTTTAGAGGAACGCCGCGTTTGGCGGCCTTTGTGTTCAGAATATCCCGTATCGCCTTGAGCTTGAAATCGTCGTCGGCCGTGATCTTCACAAGTTTTTCCCCGCGTTCGAACGACAGGGAGGAAATGCCGCCCTTGAAATCGTACCGCTGGGAAATTTCCCTGGCCGCCTGGTTCACGGCGTTATCCATTTCCTGCAGATCGACTTCCGAGACGATATCGAACGAAAAGTCCGCCATTTTCCCCGTCCTGAGCTAACGGCCGCGGAGGCCGCGCAAAGACAATTTTTTATTTTACATCTTACCATCGCGGCAGCCGTAAATCAACTATAAAAGACAATGAAAAAACCGGTATTTAACGTATAGAATTCCGAGGATAGCGTATAGAGTGTTCCGGGAAGGACGGGAAGTGATTCATCCCCATTGATTCGCCGGCTTGCGGCCTTCTGCCAAGGCGTTATTTCCCCGAGCGGAGTTTATCCAGGCGCTGCTTGATCCTGGCCTCGTGGCCGATATCGGCGGGTTCATAAAAACGCACTTTGCGGCGGGTGTAATCCTGTTGGACGAAATGGCCGGGGTAATCATGGCTGTATTTATAATCCTTCCCCCTGCCGAGAGAGGCGGCGGCCTTGTAAGAGGCGTCTTTGAGGTGATCCGGGACCTCCTGCACCGTCTCGTTCTCCACTTCGGAATAAGCCTTCTCCAGGGCCAGATAGGCGGCGTTCGACTTAGGGGCGCAGGCTATATATACCGCGGCCTGCGCCAGCGGGATGCGGGCTTCCGGCATTCCCACGAATTCCGCTATCTGCAGGGCGGAGGCGGCCAGCACCGCGGCCAGCGGATCCGCGTTGCCTACGTCCTCGGAGGCGCAGATGCAGATCCTGCGCGCTATGAAACGGGGGTCCTCCCCGGCGTAAAGCATTTTGGCCATCCAGTAAAGCGCGGCGTCGGGATCGGAACCGCGCATCGATTTTATGAACGCGGAGACCGTGTCGTAATGCCCGTCCCCGTCGCGGTCGTAAAGCACCGCTTTCTTCTGGATGGATTCGGCGGCGGCGGAAAGGCCGAATTCTATCGCGCCGTCCGGGGAAGGGGGAGTGGTCAAAACGCCGATCTCCAAAGCGCTGAGGGCGCGCCTGGCGTCCCCCTCGCAGGAACGCGCCAGGAAATCCACCGCCTCCGGCGCGGCATGCACATTGAACAGCCCCAGCCCCCTTTCCTTGTCGGAAAGGGCGCGCCCTATTATGCCCTTTATATCTTCCACCCCCAGGCTTTTCAACTCGCAGACCAAGGAACGGGAAAGGATCGGGGAAACCAGGGAAAAGAACGGGTTCTGCACCGTGGCGCCGATCAGCACCACGTTGCGTTCCTCCACGTCGGGAAGGAGCACATCCTGCTGCGCCTTGTTGAAACGGTGTATCTCGTCTATGAAAAGGATGGTCCTCTCACCGGCGGCCTTCGCCGCCCTTGCCGCCGCGATCTCCCTGCGCACCTGTTCCACGTTGGAAGTGGTGGCGTTCAGGGAGACGTACCGCGCCCTGGTGATCCTGGAAATGCACCAGGCCAGGGAGGTTTTTCCCGTGCCCGGCGGTCCGAAAAGGATCAGGGAGGTCAACCTGTCGGCCTCGATCGCCCTGCGCAGGAGTTTCCCCGCGCCGAGAAGGTGCGACTGTCCGGCGTATTCTTCGAGGTCGCGGGGGCGCATGCGCACCGCCAGCGGCACGTCGGCGGGATTGCCCGGCCCGGCTTCGCCGCCCGGGGAATAACCGGCTTCTTCTTTCTGAGGGATCTTCTTCTTATTTTTGGAAGGCATGTTTCCGGTCCGAAAAAGGCATAAAAAAACCCCGCCCTGTGCCGTTGGACAAATGACGGGTTGAACCCATATCCCAGGTTGGGAGCCATCCTCCCGGCGCCAAAGCGCCGGAAGAGCAAGTCTCCCTTATTCTTGGTGTTGGTTCACCAAACATCATCCGTCCTAACGAGCACGGCAGGGAATCTATCGCTGCAAAAGTAAGTATACCACGGGGCCCTGCCGTTGTCAATTCCCTCCGGGGAGATATTACCGTTTTCAACGCAGAGAAGCGCCGGGTATGCCGGAAACGGCCTGCACGACGGCCGCGTGCACCGGGGAGACTTCTTCTTCCGTCAAGGTCCGGTCTTCCGCGCGGTAAACGCAGGATATCGTCAATCCTTTATAACCGGCGGATATCTGTTCCCCTTTATACACATCGGAAAGCTTCATTTCTTTCAACAGCGCGCCTCCCGCCTGCCCGGCGAGCGTGAATATCTCGCGCAGAGGCATCTCTTCCCGCAGCAGCAGGCTGATATCGCGGGTCACCGGCGGATAAAGAGGCATTCTGCGGAAACTCCTGCGCAAAGACAGGCGCGAACGCATGACCGGCTCCAGCCTGATCTCGGCGGCCGCCGCGGTCCGGTTCTTTATGTCGAACGCCGCGGCCTGCTTCCTGTCCGGAATAAAGATCTCCCCCAGCTTCTCGTCACCCGCGTATATGGAAACGTTCATGCCGACGGAATGCTGCCTGAAAGAATAATCCCGCACGCCGGCCCATGAAAAGAGTTCCTCCAGCGCCCCCTTTATATGCAGCGGGCCAAGGTCCTCCTCGCAGAACGAACTGCCGTTGAAATATCTGCGCGTTCCGCAGACCGCCAGGGCGAGCACTTTTTCCTCCCTGTGCCCGGAAGAAGGAAGCCGGTAATAAATATCCGAGGTCTCGAAGACCCGCAATTCCTCCTGCTTCTGCTTGAGGTTATACGCCAGGCAGCGCAACAGTCCAGGCATGACCGAGGTGCGCAGGACTTCCTGTTCACGGCTCAAAGGATTAAGAACCTCTATAGCCTCGCCCGGTTTATCCGGAACGGCTCCCAACGATTGCCTGTCCACAAGGCCGTAAGTCACGGTCTCATGGAACCCCTGCCCGGCCAGTACCCTTTTGACCCCGGAAAGGCACTGCCAGGAGGACGATCCCGACGGATCGGGAGAGACGAAAGGCAGCGTGGCGGATATTCTGTCGTAACCGTATATGCGCGCTATCTCCTCTTCCAGGTCGGCCTGCTGCCGGACGTCTTTCCTGAAGAGCGGGACCTCCACTCTGAGCTTCGATGCCGGGGCTTTTTTAACCTTGAATCCCAGGTCGGAGAGGATACGGGAAGCTTTTCCCCCGGCCAGTTTGATGTTCAAAATTTTTTCGGCCCCGGTAACGGAGAATTCGAGTTGTTTGCGCACCGGTTCTTTAGTCCCCTTGCGTATAAAAGCCTGCGCATTCCCGCCGCAGAGAGAAGCGATAAGCATAAGCGCCCGCTCGACCGAGAATTTCACTCTTTCGGCGTCCACCCCCCGTTCGAAGCGGTAAGACGCTTCCGTCTGCGCTGCCATCAGGCGGCAGCCTTTTCTCACCAGGACCGGGTCGAAGACCGCCCCTTCCAGGAGGACGTTGACGGTCCCGGAGGAGACCTCGCTGGCCTCTCCGCCCATGATCCCGGCCGCCGCCACCGGTTTCACGCCGTCGGCGATGACCAGTATTTCCGGCGTCAGGAGATTGTCTTTCCCGTCTATCGTGATCAGGCGCTCCCCCTGCGCGGCACGGCGCACTGTTATCCTCCCGCCGGATATCTTATCCAGGTCGAAGGCGTGCAAAGGGGCCCCCCATTCAAAAAGAGCGTAATTGGTGATGTCGACGAGATTATTTATGCTCCTGCACCCGATGCTCTCCAGCCGTCTGCGCAGCCATTCCGGGGAAGGCCCTACCTTGACTCCTCTTATCACTGTGGCGGTATACAAAGGGCAGTCCTTGACGCTCTCCAGCGAGACGGAGACTCCGGCGGGATCGTTCTTTCCCGGGAGGCTCTTGAAGAACCCGGCCGGGACCTTGAATTTCCTGCCGAGGATCGCGGAAGCCTCCCTGGCCAGCCCGGACATGCAGAAACAGTCGGCGCGGTTGGAAGTGATCTCGGCGTCGAATATAAAATCCCCGTCCAGGGGGGTTATGGAACCGACCTCGTGCCCGGCCATGGTGAATTTATGCGCCAGGGTCTCCGCATCCACCCCTATCTTGACGAAATCTTTCAACCAGTTATAACTGAACTTCATCGGCTTTCCTTTAAAATTGCTTCAGGAACCTGATATCGTTCTGAAACAACACTCTTATGTCGTCTATTCCGTATTTAAGCAGGGCTATGCGGTCCACTCCCATGCCGAAAGCGAAACCGCTGTATCTGGACGGATCGTACCCCACATGCCTGAAAACGTTGGGATGTATCATGCCTGCCCCGAGGATCTCCAGCCACCCTTTCCTGCCGCAAAGCGGGCAACCTTTGCCTTTACAGATGATGCAGGAAACATCCAGTTCCACCGACGGTTCGGTGAACGGGA
Organism: uncultured Planctomycetales bacterium; assembly: GCA_964488935.1. GTDB lineage: Bacteria > Omnitrophota > Gorgyraeia > Gygaellales > Profunditerraquicolaceae > Undivivens. The sequence goes on from CAZAVF010000069.1 coordinate 6,247, forward strand.
AGAAATGGGGGCGGAACCGCAGCCGTATATCTTCCCCGAAGATGCCGCGCGCGAAGGATTCCAGCACGCCTTTTAAATGCGAGAAGTTCACGTTCCTGTCCACAAGGAACCCTTCGATCTGGTTGAACATGAAGGAATGGCTGGCGTCCACGGCGTCCGGACGGTAGACCCGGCCGGGCACGACGACCGCCACCGGGGGTTTGCGGGAACGCATCACCCTTATCTGCATCGGAGAAGTGTGGCTTCTCAAAAGCAGCTTGCCGTCGTCCTCCTCCAGGATGCCGCCGCCGGGGGCTTTAAGATAAAATGTATCAAAGTTGTCCCTCGAAGGATGGTCGAGCGGTATGTTCAGTCCGCTGAAATTATTGAACTCGTTCTCTATCTCGGGCCCTTCCTCCACGGAGAAACCCATCCTGGCAAAAAGCCCGGTGACTTCCTCCGCCACCTGCGTGATCAAATGGATGCTCCCGGCGGGCTGTCCGGCGCCCGGCATACTGATGTCTACGCCCGCCGCCGCCCCGCTGGACGACCGGGTATCCGTTCCGGATGTTTTTTTCTGTTCGAACGCGGCAAGCAGCGCGCCTTTCAGGGCGTTGACCTTCCTGCCGAAAGACGCGCGTTCTTCCGCGGCGAGGGACGGGATCTCGGCGGTAAGCCCGGCGAGCAGCCCTTTCCTGCCGAGATATTTATTGCGCAGCTCCTCCAGGACCTGCTCGGAGGAAGCCCCGGCTATCTCCTCTTCCGCAGTTCTCCGTAGAGCATCGATATCAATAACAGACATATTACCCCCGCTAACAAAACAGCCAGTTTCTTCGCGGCAGGGCAGATCATTTCTTCCCTGGCCGCGCTCTTGATTATCACGGTCACGCTGTCGGCGTGAATGTCCATGTCTCCGCCGTGCCTGGGACAGGCCCGGTGGAATTCCCCGCTGACCCTTATTATATCTCCCTGTCTTTTATAGCCGCCGGCGGACAGGCCGGCGAC
>CAZAVF010000070.1:0-6685 GCA_964488935.1 uncultured Planctomycetales bacterium
ATTTAAAACCGACGATCTCGAGCTTTTTGAAATACATTGCCTCTCCGCAGGATTAGGGATATGTTTCCGCCGGTTTTATTATAGAGGAATTGATGGGGCTGTCAAGAAGCTAAAAGACAGGTCCTGGATCCCGAGAAAATCCATAAAAAATTGATTACAAAGCTTGTTGTTTTTTAGAACCCGGTACCCAGAACCAGTTTTTATTTGTTAAGCGCCTGCTTGAAGGCTTTGGTCAGGGCCGGGACGACTTCCATCACGTCGCCTACTATGCCGTAGGTGGCGATCTTGAAGATCGGGGCTTCCGGGTCCTTGTTCACGGCCACGATTATCTTTGACGACTGCATGCCGACCAGGTGCTGGATCTGCCCGGATATGCCGCAGGCGAAGTATATCTTCGGCGCCACGGTCCTTCCGGTCTGCCCCACCTGGTGCGAATACGGCATCCAGCCGGCGTCGACCGACGCCCTGGAGGAACCGACGGCCGCCCCCAGCACGTGCGCCAGCTCTTCCAGTATCTTGAAATTCTCTTTCGCCCCCATGCCGCGGCCGCCGGAGACGATGATGTCGGCCTCGGCTATGTTCACCAGCGACTCCACCTCCTCGACGATATCCAGCAGTCTGGTGCGCGAAGCGTAAAGAGAAGCCGGGAAAGTCTCCCTGATCACCTTTCCCTTGCGGTGCCTGTCCGGGGGCATCGGCTGCATCACCTTGTGCCTGACCGTGGACATCTGCGGCCGGTGATTCGGGCTGATGATGGTGGCCATGATGTTGCCGCCGAAAGCGGGACGCGTCTGCAGCAGTATCTTCCTCTGCGGGTCGATGTCCAGCCCGGTGCAGTCGGCGGTCAAACCGGCGTTCACCGTTATCGCCACGCGGGAGATCAGGGAACGCCCGATGGCGGTGGCGCCGCAGAGCATTATCTCCGGTTTATGCTTCTTTATCAATCCCACCAGTATATTGGTGTAGGGCTCATCCTGGAAATTGGCCAGTTCCGGCGCCTCCACCAGGTAGATATTGTCCGCGCCGTGCCAGAACAATTCGTCCAGCTGGTCTTCCATAGCGTGGCCGATAAGCACGCCGCTGACCTGGCAGCCGAGCTTGCCGGCGAGTTCATGCGCCTTGCCGAGCAGTTCATAGGAGACCGACTGCACCTTGCCCTTTTTCTGTTCGATGAAGACCCAGATGCCTTTGTAATTCTCTATGCCGGGCATGACGCAGCGTTCCTGCGTCTTCACCAGCTCTATGGCCTTGAACTTGCAGGCTTCCACGCAGGCGCCGCAAAGCGTGCACTTGACGGCGTCCACCTCCGCCTTGCGCGAGGCGTTGACCTTTATGGCCCCGAAGGGACAGGTCTTCACGCACAAAGAACAACCGGTACATTTATCCAGAATGATTTTTATAGCCATCTCTAATTGACCTCGTCTTTAATAAGCGCCACAAGTTGTTTTGCGACCTCCGCGGTCTCCCCCTGGAGCATCTGTCCGCCCTGCCTCTGCGGCGGGGTGAATATCTTCACCACCTGCGTCGGCGAACCGCAAAGCCCGATCTTGACGGTATCCAGGTCGAGCTCTTTCTGCCCGAGCATGGTGATCTTGGCCGACTTGGCGCGCATCATGCCCTTCAAAGACGGGATACGCGGCTCGTTTATCTCCTTGACCACGGTGATCAGCGCCGGCAGCGGGGTCTCGATCACTTCGAAGCCCTCCTCGAGCATCCGCTCCACGCGCATAGATTTTCCGTCCGCCTCTTCTATCTTCTTAACGTAAGTGACCTGGGGAAGGTCCAGATGAGTGGCTATGCCGGGCCCGACCTGCGCGGTGTCCCCGTCGGAGGCCTGCTTGCCGCAGATGATCAGGTCGAAAGCCCCGATCTTGCGTATCGCCCCGGAAAGCGTGTAGCTGGTCGCCCAGGTGTCGCTGCCGGCGAAAGCGCGGTCGCAGACCAGGAAGCACTCGTCGGCGCCCATGGAGACCGCTTCGCGCAGGGCGTTCTCGGCCTGCGGTGGGCCCATGGTGAGAACGCTCACCTTGCCGCCGAAACGTTCCTTCAGCCTCACCGCCTCTTCTATGGCGTACATATCGAACGGATTTATGATGGATTTCACCCCGTCCCGGATCAAGGTATTGGTCTCCGGGTTGATCCTTACTTCCGTGGTTTCTGGGACCTGTTTAATGCATACGATTATGTTCATTTTACATTTTCCTTGATTGGCTATTTTGACCCGGCTTTTACATTGTGAAACAAGTTCTCAATACTTGAGAATCGAAAGTAGAAAGTCGACCGTCCGCCACTAAGGCACCGGCGGACTCTGTGCGCTGCTATGTTGAATGAATACTCCCCGGACTGAAGTCCGGGGTTTCTTTTCTGAATTATTACCCGCCACTGAAACTTTGGCGAGGTTAATCTTTGCGCATTCATCTTCGCACGAGCGAATACTTGGCCTTCCGATAGGCCAAGGTATAACGCACGAGCGAATACTTAGCATTCCGATAAGCTAAGGTGCAACCGGTTTGAAAACCGGGGAATTCTGCGCTTCGATTAAGAGCGCACTATTTCGCCATATCCTTTATCAGCTGCAGGCCGATGATGTTGCGCTGGATCTGGTTGGTCCCTTCGTATATCTGCGTGATCTTGGCGTCGCGCATGTATTTCTCGGCCGGGTAATCCTTCATATAGCCGTATCCGCCGAGTATCTGGACCGCGTCGGTGGAGACCTTCATCGCCACGTCGGAGGCGAAAAGCTTGGCCATCGCGGAATCCCTTCCCACGTCCTTGCACCCGGCGTCTATGGCGCGGGCGCAGGCATAGACAAGGGCGCGCGCCGCTTCCACTTCCGTCGCCATATCGGCGAGCATCCACTGTATGCCCTGAAAACTGGAAATAGGCTTGCCGAACTGCACGCGCTGGCGGGAATATTTGCCGGCGCACTCCAAGGCTCCCTGGGCGATGCCGAGCGCCTGGGCGGCGACCCCCGGCCTGGACATATCGAAGGTCTTCATGGTCACGATGAAACCCATGCCTTCCTTTGCCAGCAGGTTCTCCGCCGGGATCTTGCAGTCGTTGAATATCAATTCGCGGGTCGAGGAGGCGCGTATGCCGAGCTTCTCCTCTTTCTTGCCGAAGGTGAAACCGGGAGTGCCTTTCTCCACGATGAACGCCGAGGCGCCCCTGGCGCCCTTGTTCTTGTCGGTCATCGCCACCACGGTGTAGGTCTCGGCGTCACCGCCGTTGGTGATGAAATGTTTCATGCCGTTAAGCACGTAATGATCGCCCTTCTTGACGGCGGTGGTCTTGATCGAGGCGGCGTCTGAACCTGCTTCAGGCTCGGTCAGGCCGAACGCGGCGATCTTCTTTCCCTTGGCCAGGTCCGGCAGGTATTTTTTCTTCTGCTGGTCGTTGCCGAAAAGCACGATCGGGAACGTTCCCAGGGCCGACGCCGCGTAGCAGACGGCGATGCCGCCGCAGGCGCGCGAGAATTCCTCGGTGGCCAGACAGAGGTTGAGTACGTTGACGCCCATCCCGCCGTATTCCTCCGGGATGAACAGACCGAACATATCCGATTCACCGGCGACCTTGATCACTTCCCAGGGGAATTCCTCGGTCAGATCGTATTTGGCCGCGACCGGGCGGATCTTCTCCTCGGCGATCTTATGCGCCAGTTCCTTTATCATCTTCTGTTCTTCGGTGAGCAAATAATCCATTTTAAGACCTCTCTTCTCTGGTTACAGGTTCATTCCTTGTGCTGGACACCCCCTGCCATGCCGCGCATTATATTACAATTTTCTCAAAAGCGCAACTTCTTTGCAATCGGGGAACTTCGGGCAGTGAATGCACTCCGCCCATATCTTGTGCGGCAGTTTGGAATGGGCGACCCTGCGGAATCCCATCTTTTTGAAGAAACCGGGCTGGTAAGTGAGCACGAAAACTTTCTCCGCGCCCAGCGCCGCGGCATCCTCCATGCAGGTCTCCACCAGCTGCCTGCCTATCCCTTTCTTCCAATGAACGCGTTCCACCGCCAGCGACTTGACCTCGGCCAGTTCCTCCCAGCAAACATGCAGGGCGCAGCATCCGATTATCCTGCCGCCGCGTTCATAGACCCGGAAATCCCTGATGTTCTCGTAAAGCTCGTTCAGCGCGCGGGGGAGCATCATATCCGCGGCGGCGAACTTGTTGATCAGCTGCTGTATGGGCTTGATATCCCTGATGCAGGCCTTGCGGATCACCCCCCCGGGGGGGACCGTTTTGTTCTTGTCGTTATTCATTTTATTTTATCTCCGTGCCTTTCGCCACCACCACTATACCGTTGTCCGTCACGAAAAACCTCTTTTTATCCTCTTGGGCGTCGTAGCCGATCACCATCCCCTGTGGGATGTTCACGTCCTTGTCTATGATGGCGTTCTTTATCTTGGCGTACCTGCCTACGTTCACCCCTTCCATCAGTATCGAATCCGCTATCTGCGAGTAACTGTTGACGCGCACGTGCGGGGAAAGCACGCTGCGCTGGACGCGGCCGCCGCTGACGATACACCCGCCGGAGACCAGCGAATCCAGGACCAGTCCCACCCTGCCGGTTATTTCCTCTCCTGCGAATACGGTCTTGGCCGGCGGGCACTGTTCCTGATAGGTCCGCAGCGGCCATTCCTTGTCGTAAAGATTGAAGACCGGGTCAACCTGGACCAGGTCGAGGTTGGCCTCGTAATACGCGGATATCGTCCCGATGTCCCTCCAGTACGCCGGGCAGGCGCCTTTCTTGTCGAGGAAATTGTACGCCGACACCCGCATCCCCTTGCGGATCATGCGCGGGATGATATCCTTGCCGAAATCATGGCTGGAGTCCTTCCTTCGAGAGTCGTCCTGCAGTTCCTGCAGCAGCACCCTGCTGTTGAAAACATATATCCCCATAGAGGCGTATATCTTGTCCGGTTTACCGGGAATGATCTTCGGCACCGCCGGCTTTTCCTCAAAACCCGTGACCAGGCAGTCGTCCCCGACCTCCACCACGCCCAGGCTGCGGCTGTTCTCCTTGGGGACCTCCACCACACCCACCGTCAGGTCCGCCTCCGTGTCGCGGTGGAAATCTATCATCGAATAATAGTTCATCCTGTAGACGTGGTCGCCGGAAAGAATCAGGACTTCATCCGGTTTGTCCATCTCCAGGGCATAAACGTTCTGGAAGATGGCGTCCGCCGTACCCAGGTACCAGGTCTCCCCCACCCGCTGCTGGGCCGGGAGCAGCTCTATGTATTCGCCCAGTTCGCTGGCAAGGATGTTCCAGCCCAGGCGGATATGCCTGTGCAGGGAGGCCGATTTATACTGCGTGAGGATGTAAACGCGGCGCAGGCCGGAGTTTATGCAGTTGCTCAAAGAGAAATCTATGATACGGTAGATCCCGCCGAAAGGCACCGCGGGTTTAGTGCGGTCCTTGGTCAAAGGCCACAGCCGCTCGCCCTTTCCCCCGGCCATTATAAAGGTAAGAACCCTGCGCATCATGGCAATATCACTCCCGTCACCCCCCGCCTGACCATCATCACCCCTATGGCGGCAAGCAGGATATACATTATCTTGGAAAAAGCGCGCGTCCCGCCCTCGCCGAGGAACCCGATCAGCGAATCCGCTCTCTTCAAAGTGACCCAGACGATGAGCATATTAAGGACAAGGGAAAGCGTAGTGGCGACTATACCGTAACTGTCGAGCATCATCAAAGTGGTGGTCAGCACCGCCGGTCCGGTGATCAAAGGCATGCCCAGCGGGAACACCCCCACGTCTTTTTCCTTCTCCGCGCGCAGGGGCATCTTCGAGGCCCCCGGGAACAACAGGCGCAGCGAGATCACGAACAGGAGCAGGCCGCCGGCGATCTGGAAGTCGGAAATGGTGATCCCCAGGAAACGCAGGACCAGTTTGCCTATCAGCATAAAAAGGACCGCCACCGCCGCGGCTGTCCGCACCGACTCCGCGATAACACGTTCTCTCGCCTTGGGCCCGAGATGGTCCACCAGCGAAATGAACAAAGGGATGTTCCCTATTGCGTCAACGGCCACGAACAACGGTATGAAGGCCAGAAAAAACGGCTCCAACACTTTGAACATTTACCATCCTCCCTTCCGGCCAGGAAGTCACACAAAGGCTTTATATATCTATATTGAAGGATTTTTATAAATTAACACAAAAATTCCCCTGCCGCAAGGGAAAAGGCGTGAAAGCGGGTTCCCTCCTCCACTCATTCAGACGATTTCGAGGTCCAGAGTCTTAGTGAATATTTGCAACAAAACGGAACCGGCAATTTGTGAGAGAATGCCGATCTTAGCCAAAGCATGCTTTTTGGGCAAAGGGAATCTTGTATCCGGGTTATGCGATAGACAACACCTGCGCACCCTTTTTATACATCAAGCCAGCTCAAGCCGTTGGAACCGCTCAATCAGAAGATTGTCGAACGCTTCAGTCAATTCCCCGGGAAGCAATGACTCCGCAAGCCTTGAACGAAATAACTCTTTCTTACCTATGAATTTCTCGAATCTGATCTTATCGGGTATGCCGAGATAGTTCGCCAAGAGATCGATATCTTTGCGTTTGATCCGGTCCTTTTTTCCCTGAATGGTCAAAGCAGATTCATCTGTCTCCCCGGGGATCACGATCCTGGAACAGACCAGATCATAGGCAGGCGCCAGACGCGCCAGTCCTTCTTCGT
>CAZAVF010000071.1:0-6681 GCA_964488935.1 uncultured Planctomycetales bacterium
CACCGCTTCGTAAAAAAGCCTGCCTGCGCCGGGGATGGCGAACACCGATTCAAAAATGACGCTCCCTCCCACCAGGCCGGGAAGAGAAAGCCCCATTATCGTCACCAGCGGCATCACCGCGTTGCGGAAGGCGTGTTTATAGAGCACACTGCCCTCCGCCAGTCCTTTCGCCCGCGCCATGCGTATATAAGGCTGGGCCAGCGCCTCTATCATCGAAGAACGCATATACCTTGCCATCGCGGCTATGCCGCCAAGGCTGGAGACCGTCACCGGAAGCAGTAAATGCCGGAAGAGATCGGCGGCCTTTCCCGCCGGGCTTAAATATTCGTAATTCAGGGAGGTTATACCTGAAACCGGGAGCCAGCGCAGGCTTATGCCGAAGAAATTCATCAGCAGCAGGGCCAGCCAGAAGGTCGGTATGGCGAACAGGAAAAACATCGCCGCGGTCAACGACCTGTCCAGCGCCCCGTCGGGACGCAGGGCGCAGCGCACCCCCAGAGGGACCGCCGCCGCGAAGATCAGCAGCAAAGAAAGCAGATTTATGGAGATGGTCACCGGCAGGCGCTCCGCGATCTTCTCGATCACCGGACGGTTGTCGCCGAACGACCTGCCGAAATCAAGCACCGCCGTCCGTCTCAGCCAATGCCAGTAGCGCTCATACACCGGCTTGTCCAATTCATAAAGCTTCTCCAGGCGCTCCAACGCGCGGGCCGAGACGCGCGGGTTAAGCGAATTTTCCAGGACGCCGGGTTTTCCCGGAGCGAGGTTTATCACCGCGAAACTAAGCAGGCTGATGCCGAGCAGCAGCGGGATTATGCCAAGCAATCTTCTTAAAATGTATTTTCCCATACTAATCCAACTTGTTCGATAAAATCATCTGTATCTTTCCTGCTCTACCGCATCCTGTATCTCTGTTCCGCCGCAGGGACCCACCAGTCGATGAAATTATATCCTATACCGGCGGCGGCCGGCACCACCTCCCGGAAACGCCTGTGCACCACGTAGAGGCTGTCCGGGACGTAAATGAACATATACGGCTGGTCGGCGTAAATAACGGACTGTACCCTGCGGTAAAGTTCCTGCCTTTTCCGCTGGTCGAAGACCCGGCGCGCCTCCAGGAGCAGCGAATCGACCTCGGGATTGGAATACCCGGTGAAATTGAACTCCCCCTCTTTTGTGCGCGAGGAATGCCAGATATCGTAATTATCCGGTTCCCTGGGCAGGGACCAGCCCAGCAGTATGGCGTCAAAATTGCGTTTGTTGATGAATTCTCCGATGAATACGCTCCACTCCAGCACCTTTATCCTCACCTTTACCCCGATATCGGCCAGCCTGCGCTGGATTATCTCCGCGGTCTTTATCCGTTCTTCATTGCCCTGATTGGTGAGGATGGTGAACTCGAACTTCCTTCCCCCCTTGTCCAGGATGCCGTCTCCGTCGGTGTCCGCCCAGCCGGCTTCTTTGAGCAGGCCGAGGGCGCGGGCGGGGTCATAAGGGGAAGGAGCGACTTCCGGATTGAAAGCCCAGGACTGGGGGGTGAACGGCCCGGTGGAAACCGTGCCCAGGCCGAGCAGGGCGATCTTGATGATCTCATTCTTGTCCACGGCAAGGTTAAGGGCACGTCTGACCCTGATATCGGAAAAAAGCGGGGAACGGAGATCATATCCCAGGTAGACGTAAGTATCCCCCGGGAGGCGGAATTTACTGTATTCTCCGCGGAAATAAACCGTGCCGGTCTGGCGCGTATACTGCAAAGGGGTAAGACCGCAAAGATCCACCCCCCCGGTCTGAAGCTCCAGGAAAAGAGTGGAAGGGTCGGGTATCACCCTTTCCACCACCCGGTCGATGTTCGGCCGGTGCAGAAAATAGGAATCACTGGCTTCAAGTTCTATCTTCTCCTGTGTTTTCCAGGACACGAATTTATACGGGCCGGTGCCTACCGGTCCCCTGGCGAAAGAAGAAGTATTTATGTCTTCCTTCTCCAGCAGGTGCGCCGGGATGATGGAGACGCTCCAGCTCGATAGAGCCGGGGCAAAAGGCTCCTTGTAGAACACGCGCACCGTGTGATCATCGGGGGTTTCCAGCTTTTCTACCCGCTCGAAATCCCCGCTGTAGGGGGTGCGCACCTGCGGATCGATCATCTTGCGGTAGGTAAAATCAACGTCCCTGGAGGTGAAGGGCGCGCCGTCCTGCCATAAGACCCCCTTCCTGAGATAAAAAACTATCTGCAGCCCTCCATCAAGGACCTCCCAGCGCTCGGCCAGGTCCCCGGTGAGATCAAGGTCCTTATCGTATTTCACCAGTCCGTTGAATATGTAACCGCAGATACCGGCGGAGGCGCTGTCCGAGGCAAGCATAGGCATCAGGGTCCTGGCGTCGGAGATGGAAGCGCCGATAAAAGCGTCCCCTTTTTCCGCCGCCATGACCGGTGGGCAAATAAAAAAGACTACCGCCGTTATAAAAGGCGATAGTCTTTTTATGGTATTCTTTGACACCAGGCCGGCCTGGTCATTCTTCATAGTAAGGTAACGCGGGTTAAACCCCGGGGAGGATCGAACGCGTCACGGAGTCGTCTGCTTGCCGCCGTTATCGGCCTCCGGAGCGGCCGCCGTATCCGGCGCCGCGGGAACCGGCTGATCCTGCGCGGGAGCGACCGCGGCTGCCAGCGTGACTTCCGGGACCGGTTCCATTTTGACATCGGCCGCCGTTTTCCCGGCCGCCGCAGGCGCCGGTTTAGCGCGGCTCATCAAAGACCGGCTCTGCTGCACGGAAAGCAAAGCCAGCGCCAGACAGCTCAGGAAGAACATCACAGAAAGCACTGATGTGAGTTTTGTCATAAAACTGCTGGTCTTGGTGCCGAAGACGGATTCCATACCGGAGAACGACTCGACCAGCCCGCCGCCCCTGCCGGACTGGACCAGGATTATGCAGATCAACAGGAAACAAACGACCACGTGTATACCGATAATTATTGCCATCATTTTTTTACCTCTGCGGCTTTCTTGATTATCTCCACGAAACTTTCCACTTTTAAACTGGCGCCTCCGACGAGCGCGCCGTCAACGTCCGGCTGGCGCATCAACTCAGCGATGTTATCCGGCTTGACGCTGCCGCCGTACTGGATCCTGATCTCCGGGGAAACCCCTTCCCCGAACATTTTATTCAGGACCCCGCGTATGTATTTATGCACCTCCTGCGCCTGCGCGGGAGTGGCGGTCTTGCCGGTGCCTATGGCCCAGACCGGTTCATAAGCGATGACGATCTTTAAGGCATCCTCCCCCGACAGGCCGGACAGTCCGTTGTTCAGCTGTTCGTCCAGGACCTTGAAGGTCAATTCCTTCTCTCTCTGCTCAAGCGTCTCGCCCACGCATACTATGGGGGTAAGGCCGTGCTTCAGCAGCGCCTTCAGCTTGTTGTTCACCGCGGCGTCGGTCTCGCCGAAATACTGCCGCCTTTCCGAGTGGCCGATGATCACGAACCTGCACCCGGCGTCCTTGAGCATCGGCGGCGACACTTCCCCGGTGAACGCCCCTTCATCCTGCCAGTAGGTATCCTGAGCCCCCACGCCGATATTGCTCTCGAAGACCACCTCGGCGGTCTCGCTCAAAGCGGTGAAAGGAGGGCAGATGACGACGTCCACGGCGCCTTCCTCCAGGTCGAAAAGGTTCCGTTTCAGGCCGCTGGCCAGTTCTATGGCCTCGCCTATCTTCTTGTACATTTTCCAGTTGCCGGCGATTATCGTCTTGCGCATTTTACAGCTCTCCCGTGAATATCCGTATTGTTAAACTTCCGCGAGCGCGGCCACGCCCGGGAGTTCTTTCCCTTCCAGGAACTCCAGGCTCGCGCCGCCTCCGGTCGAAATATGCGTCATCCTGTTTTCCAGGCTGAACTTTGCCACGGCCGCGGCCGTGTCGCCGCCGCCGATTATGGTAACGGCATCCAGCCCGGAGATGAACTCGGCCACGGCCTTCGTGCCGTTGCTGAAAGGGTCCATCTCGAATATGCCCAGCGGTCCGTTCCAGACGATGGTCTTGGCGTCAGCCAGCCTGGCGTTGAAAAGCTTGACCGTCTCCGGCCCTATATCCACCGCCATCTTACCTTCCGGGACGTTCTCCCCGCAGATCTCGCTCTTGGCCGAAGGATCGACAGTCTCCACCACCAGGTTGTCCACCGGCAGGAGGATATCCTTCTTAAGCTCGGCGGCCTTGCGCAATATCTCTTTGGCGAGCTCCAGCTTGTCCTGCTCGAGCTTGGACTTGCCTATGTTCTTGCCCTGGGCCTTCAGGAAAGTATACGCCATGCCCCCGCCAATGATGATGCTGTCGCATTTCGGCAGGAGGTTCTCGATCACCGCTATTTTATCGGATACCTTTGCCCCGCCCAGGATGACGATGAACGGCCGGCGCGGGTTTGCCACCGCGTTGCCGAGATACTCGATCTCCCTGCCGAGCAGGAACCCGGCCGCCGACTTCAGGTAATGCGTCACTCCCTCTGTGGAAGCGTGCGCCCTGTGCGCCGTCCCGAAAGCGTCGTTGACGAAGACGTCCCCGAGTTCGGACAGCTGCCTGGCGAAGGCCGGGTCATCGGCCTCTTCTTCGGAATGAAAACGCAGGTTCTCCAGCAGCACCACTTTCTCTTTTGCCGCCGCGACTTCCTTTTTCACCTCTTCACCGACGCAATCGGGGACGAATTTCACCGGCTGCCCAAGCAATTCGGCCAGCCTCTTCGCCACCCGGGCCAGGCTGTATTTGGCCACGGGCTTGCCGTCCGGCCTGCCGAGATGGCTCATCAGCACGAGCCTGGCGGCGCCGTTGTTAAGGATATATTCTATGGTCGGCAGGGTGGCGCGGATACGGGTATCGTCCGTTATATTCAGGGAAGCGTCCTGCGGCACGTTGAAATCGGCCCTCATCAGAACATTCCTGCCTTTAAGATCGATGTCCTTTACCGTCATTTTGCCCATTGCCGCCTCCGCTGAAAATCGCATCCCCGCGATCGTATGATCAAGGATGACTTTGATTATTGTCTCAAACATTCCCGGAAAGCTTATATATTATAATAACCGCCGTTCTTTGTCAACATCTCGTTAAAAGAAAGCCGGCGGAACCGGCGGCCAGTTTTTCTCTCCCGTTTTTCTCTCCTTGCCTTTGGCGGCGGGTTTGGATATCATATAGTTTATGATGCAGGACGCGCATTCGCACATCCAGGATCACGGCGCCGCCGCGGCGGTCGAACTGCTGCGCTGTGCTTCCTCATCCGGGATAAAACGCATATTCTGCGGCTCGACCTCGCCGCTCAACTTCAGACCACTGCAGGACCTGGCATCAAACCCGGAGATAGTCCCTTTCTTCGGCCTGCATCCCTGGAATGCCGCCTCAGCCCCATCCGGCTGGCTGAAATCACTCTCGGAAGCAATGCTGACGCTCCCCTGCTGCGGCGTCGGGGAGATAGGCCTCGACAAAGGAAAACGCGGAACGGACTTCGCCCTGCAGGAAGATATATTCCGCAAACAAATGGAGATCGCGGTTGAGACCCGCAAACCGGTAACGCTGCACTGCGTGAGGGCCTGGAAAGAACTGCTGGATATCCTGAAGCCGTACGGACGGGAACTGCCGCCGTTGCTGCTGCACGCTTTCTCCGGCCCGCGGGAGGCGCTGGCGGAACTCGCGGCCCTTGGGGCCTTCGTCTCCTTCTCCCCCCGGGCCCTTTTCTCCGGCAACCCGGAGGTCGAAAAAACGCTGCGCGCGGTGCCGGCGGACCGGCTGCTGCTGGAGACCGATTTCCCCTACAGATATACCGGCAAGATCGAGGGCAAGGCGTACGTTGAACTGCTCTCCGGTGCCTACGGCAGGGCGGCGGAAATATTGAGCGTTGAACGCGGAGAACTGGAAGAAAGGCTGTGGAATAATGGAACGCTTTTTACGCACGGAATTACTGCTCGGTAAAAAAGCGTCGTCCGTCCTGAGAAAAAGCCGCGTGGCGGTCATCGGACTGGGCGCGGTGGGCAGTCATTGCCTGGAGGACCTGGCGCGCGCCGGGATAGGGAACTTCACCCTGGCCGACTTCGACGTGATCAAAAGAAGCAACATCAACCGCAACCTCCTGGCGCTGGAGGACACCGTCGGCAGATATAAGACCGAGACCGCCGCCGCCCGTTTGCTTTCCATAAACCCCTCCTGCGGGGTAACTATCTTCAATGAAATGGCGGACGGGAATAATATCGGTAGGATATGCTCCGGAAGCGATGCGGTGGTGGATGCGGTCGACTCACTCGGCCCCAAAACGGAAATACTCGCTTATCTGGCGGCCAACAGAATACCGGCGGTATCGTCGATGGGCGCGGCTTTAAGAAAAGACCCGGCGGCGGTGCGCGCGGGCGACATTTCGCAGGCCGTTCTCTGCCCGCTGGCGCAGAGGCTGCGCAAACGGCTCAGGAAGAACGGAATAACTTCCGGTATTACCTGCGTCTTTTCCGCGGAGCGGCCGGCGCGTATCACGGCCGCCCGTACAAAAGAAGAGGAATCGTTCAAAAGAGGCCGGCAAAGGCGGATACTGGGCAGCCTGCCGACGGTGCCGGCGGCCTTCGGGAACATTCTCGCGGCGCTGGTCCTGGAAATGCTGCTCAAGCCGCAGGAAATGAAGCTCCGCGGGCTGAAGCCCGCGGTTTCCCAAAGCGGAATA
>CAZAVF010000072.1:0-6399 GCA_964488935.1 uncultured Planctomycetales bacterium
TATTTCCAAAAACACGCGGCCCGGGCCCCGGGATCGGGTTTTTATGCTTGACATTTCCTGCGCTTTAAGTATACTTATATCTTCAGTTGTTTGAACATTTGGACCCGGGCTGTCCGGGGGTAACTACGGAGCGTGATATGCTAAGACAATGCGCTATTTGCGGTAAGAAAGCCCTCACGGGCAAAAAAGTTGTGCGAAAAGGTATGCCCAAGAAACAGGGCGGCACCGGAAGCAAGATAAGCCGCTGGTCAAAACGCAGTTTCAATCCGAACCTGCAGAAAATGCGTCTGTTGATCAAAGGGAAAGTGGTCCAGGCCTTTGTCTGCGCAAAATGCATCAAAAAAGGCGGTTTCTCGAAAGTCGCCGGTAAAAGCAGGAAATGATCTTCCGGGCGCCACGCCCGGGAACAACAAAAAAACGCGTATTCCCATACGCGTTTTTTTTGTCGGAACGGACTTGCCCCCGCTTTAGCCCTCTTTCCTGCTGAAATAAGACACCTTATAAAACAGTTCTTTCAGCGGTTTTATTATCTTCCTTAACAGTTTGCGTTCCCCGGGTTTTGCCGTCCCGCCTTCCCCGGTATTCTCAACGTTATAATAATATCCGGCGTAGCCGCCCTCCTGGTCATCGCCGCCGTAATCCTGCGCGTAGATATAGTATTCCCCCGGGTCTCTCCCGTTTCTCTCACTACCCGCTTTTAGAACGAAAGCGGCCTTTTCCGCGCTCCCTGTCCGCAGAAAAGCCGAAAGATAATCCTGCCTCAGAGCCCCTTCCTCCGGCATATCCAGACGGGTGTTTTCCCGGCCGTAAGCCGGGTCCGGATTGGAACTGCCGGGGATCAAACCGCCGTCATCCGTTACGCCGTCTTTCCCGGAGGCAGCCGTATAGAACACGGCACTCCCCCCGGCCTCATCCGATAAATGTTCCTTCCCTGCGGACCTGCGGACCGCCACAAGAGAACGATCCCCTTCTCCTGAAAGGTCTTTCCGCCCAAATACCGGCGCCGTGTCCCCTTCATCGGCGGGATCAACCGCCGGGGTAACACTGCCCGGGGCATCCTGTTCAGCCGCCGCTTTGGTCAGATCGTTTATTTCAGGGGCGGAAGTAACCGAAACCGTCCGTTCCACACCGACGGACTGGGACGAAACTCCCGGCGCGGATTGTATGTTTATCTGCGGAGAACTCACGGAAATACTGGAAGGACTTGTATAAATCGTGGTGGTCGTTGTCTGGGTTTTCCCCTGTTTTGCGCTTCTGGAGGAAACCGGTATTATGAACCCGCCGTTAGTGGAATCATCCTTTCCCGACTTGTCGACCGAGAACGGATTATAGGAATCTGCCCGGCAGCAGGGCTGCCAGACAAGAAAATAAGCGGCAACGGCCAGAATTACCCTTATTGTCCTCATATAATAATTATAACTTTTCCCTGCCCGCCTTACTAAAAATAAATCCTGATTTTGTTTTAGTTAACAGAAAATGATGTCTTTGACGTGCAATATCACGCTGTCGTCGCCGTACCACTCGTCTATTTCCGGCCGGCAGACAAGGTCAAAGGTGTCGCAGGATTCCAGACTGGAAAGAAACCCTCCCATGCCGAAACCTATGGCGGGGAGAGTGCACGAGCCGTCCGTAACCCAGAATTTGAGAGTATCTTTCTTAAGCAGCCTTGGCGCGCCTTTCAAAGACAATCCGCGTATAAGAAAAAGCGGCTCCGGATTTCCCGCCCCGAAAGGCTCCATGGCGCGCAGCTCCGCGCACAGCCCGGCCGTGGCCGCGGACAAAGGCAGCTGCATGTCTACGTCTATTGACGGCACCAGGTCTTCTATGCTGAGAGAAACGCGGGCGAAATCGTTTATCTTTCTGCGGAAATCCAGGATATTGTCCCGGGAAATGACCAGGCCGGCGGCGTGGCTGTGCCCGCCGAAATCGTCCAGGAAATCCCCGCATTCGCACAAAGCGTTAAAAAGATGAAAACTGCGTATGGACCTGCCGGAACCTTTGCAGAATTTATCCCCCATGGAGATAAGGATCGTGGGGCGGTTGAAACGGTCCGTAAGCTTGGCGGCCACGATGCCGAGCACGCCGTGATGCCAGCCTTCTTTCGCCACGACTATCACGTTGTGTTCCTTGAAATTGACCTCGGAATCTATCAGCGCCTGGGCTTCATCCATGATGCTGCTCTCCACCCGCTGCCGGTTGCGGTTGAAGGATTCTATCTCCCTGGCCAGGGAATCCGCCCGGGCCTCGTCCCCGCAGGAGAGAAGGTCCAGCGATATATCGGCGCTGGCCATCCTTCCGCTGGCGTTGATCCTAGGCCCGAGGATGAAACCGACCGAATGCGAAGTGAGCTTCTTCCCGGAGAGGCCGCTCACCCTCATCAGGGCCTTAAGCCCGGCCCTGCCGGTGGAACTTAAACGTTTCAGGCCGTGCCTGACCATTATCCTGTTCTCGCCGTTCAGAGGCACGACGTCGGCGATCGTCCCCAGGCAGACCAGATCGAGATCATTCTCAAGCCTGTCGCGCGCCAGCGCCTGGCATAACTTGTAAGCCACTCCCACGCCGGCCAGTTCCCGGAAAGGGTAACCGCAGCCTTTGACCTTGGGGTTCAGCAGGGCCGACGCGCTGAAAACCGGTTCTTCCCCCGGCTCGTGGTGGTCGGTAACGATAACGTCGATGCCGTTCTTCCTCAACTCGGCGACTTCGCCGCAGCTGTTGATGCCGCAGTCCGCGGTTATGAACAGCCCCGCGCCCCTCTCCACCGCCTCTTTCACGGCATTGGCGTTGAGGCCGTAACCTTCCTTTATCCGGTGAGGCAGGGAAGAATGCACCTCCATCCCCATGGCGCGCAGCCTCTCTTTCAAAAGGCTGACGGCGGTGACGCCGTCCACGTCATAGTCCCCGAAGATCATGACTTTGCGTTTCTCGGAGGCGGCGCGCATGACCAGCTCTACAGCCCTGCCCATATCCGGCATAAGGAAGGGGTCGCAAAGCTTGTCCAGCCCGGCGTCGAGGAACACTGCGGCCTCCGCGGGAGCGGTGATACCCCTGTTTATCAGCAGTCTGGCTGTTATTTCATTGACCGGGAGTTCTTTAAGGAGGGTCAGCAGCAGTTTCTCGTCCTGTTTGAGAACATTGAGTATCCTGCTTTTGGCGGACATTCTACATCTTCTCCGGGTGGCTGATGCCCAGCAGTTCAAGTCCGAGGGCGAGAACGACACCGGCCGCCCGCAGCAGGGCGACCCTTGCGGAAAGCAGGCCGCTTTCCTGGCCGAGCACGCGGTGCCTGTCGTAAAAACGATGAAAAGCCTCGGCGGTCTCCTGCAGGTAAACGGTCAAAAGATAGGGGTCGCGGCTGAGAACGCAGACCTCCAGCACGTAATCCAGCTGGCAGAGCTTCTTGACCAGGTCAAGCTCCTCTTTCTCCCGGAGCAGTTCAAGGTTCCCTGGCTCCGCGGCCCCGGCCTGTTTGAGGATACCGCAGATACGCGCGTAGGCGTATTGGATATAATAAACCGGGTTCTCCGAGGTCTGTTTCTTTGCGACCTCCAGGTCGAAATCAAGATGGCTGGAGGTCCTGCGCATCACGAAAAAGAAACGCGCGGCGTCGGACCCCACCTCTGTGAGCACCTCCCTGAGAGTGATATACTGTCCCTTGCGCGTGGACATCTGCACCGGCTGGCCGTTGCGGAAAATGGTGGCCAGCTGGACGATCACCACGCACAGCG
Source organism: uncultured Planctomycetales bacterium (assembly GCA_964488935.1). Classification (GTDB taxonomy): domain Bacteria; phylum Omnitrophota; class Gorgyraeia; order Gygaellales; family Profunditerraquicolaceae; genus Undivivens. The sequence continues at coordinate 3,726 of CAZAVF010000072.1, forward strand.
TCTCCGGATCGTGCCCGGAAGCCGCGACCGAGGCCTTGAGACGGCTGATATAACCGTGATGGTCCGGCCCCCAGAGATTGACCAGCAGTTCATACCCTCTTTTATATTTGTCCTGATGATAGGCTATGTCCGGCGCCAGGTAGGTGTAAGCCCCGTCGCTCTTGACCACCACCCGGTCTTTATCGTCGCCGAAAGCGGTGGACTTGAACCACACCGCCCCCCCGTCTTCGTATATATATCCGCGGGCGCGCAGATCGTCCAGCGCCTGCCTGATCCTGGCTTCGCCGCAATTGTCCTTCTGGCTGTACCAGCAATCGAACTTAACCCCGAAGTCATCCAGTTCCCTGCGGATTATCTCCAGTATGTGGTCCGCCCCGAACCTGCCGTAATCTTCCACCTGCAGCCCTTTGTCCCTGATCTGGCGCGCGATGTCGCGTATGTAATCGCCCTGGTAGTGATCCTCGGGAAAATCTATCTTCCCGCCGTTCAACTCCCTTAGACGCAGTTCTATGGACCTGCCGAGTATGTTTATCTGGTTGCCCTCATCATTCAGGTAATACTCCCTGTGCGCGTCGTAACCCGACATGCGCATAATATTGGCAAGGGCGTCGCCCACGGCCGCCTGGCGGGCGTGCGCCACGGAAAGCGACCCGGTGGGGTTGGCGCTGACGAATTCTATAAGGACTTTTCTGCCGGCCCCTCTGCGCGAACGGAAAGACTCTCCGCCCTGTTCCAGGATGGCCTGCAGCCTGCGCCGGAAATATTCCCCGCTGAAGTAGAAGTTCACGAACCCGGCCCCCTCGGCGCGCACGTCTTCGATCATCCCCTCCGCCGCTGAGCCGGCTATGCGCCGTTTCAAACCCTCCGCCAGCGCGCCCGCTATCTGCATCGGCGGCTTGCGCAGCTTCTTGCACAACTGCATCGCGGTGTTGACGGCGAGGTCTCCGAAGCGCCCGTCCTTGGGAAGTTCGAAAATGACCTCCCCCGCCTCCAGCCCCGGTTCAAGAGAAACGACCTCTTCCTTTAACAGTCCCTCGAGCACCTTCTTAATATCCGCGTTCTTATCCATCTTATAAAGTAATTGTGCTCCTTTGAACTTTTACTCCCGGCTTAATCGCACTCCCGCCCTATACCATGACCCGGTAAATAAGCCGGCCAGCGGTATGAGCAGCCGCTGGCCGGCAATTGTGAAGATATCGACATAGTCTATATCCAGGCCTGGATCAGGCCGCGGCCGCTCTCTTCGCCGCCGGCGCCCTCACTCTTTTGGCGTCCGCCCAGAGGCGTTCCAGCGCGTAGAACTCCCGGACCGGCTTGTTGAAAACATGCACGACCACCCCGGAATAATCCAGCACGATCCACCCCGACTCGTCCTGCGAGGGGATATCGGCAAGCGGTTTGATCTTTTCTTTCCGCAATTCCTCCCTCACGGACTCGGCGACGGCCCTCACGTGGGTATTGGAGGTGCCGTTCATTATCACGAAGTAATCGCAGAAACCGCAGACTGCGCGCATGTCCAGGATCACCGGACGCTGCGCCTTCTTATCCCTGGCGATACCGACTATTCTTAAAGATAAAACCTTGTTGTCGATGTCGAAACCCGCCTTCCCGGGGAGTTACTTCTTACCCAGTATCTTATACATACCGGTACCGCAGTCCGGGCATTTGCCTTTGACGGCAGCGCGGCCGTTCTTCATGGTCACTTTCTGCTCGTCCTTCATATCCTTGCTGGCCTTGCATTTTACACAATATCCTTTTTCAGCCATTGCCGTCCTCCTTGTTGGGCGTAGTGGAATTTAACGCACCCCATTATACACCCGCCCCGTAACAGGTCAACTTTTTTTCTGCCGCCGGTGCCTTACCGGTTCCTCCTCTATTTCCCCCACTATCTCCTCTATCAGGTCCTCCAGAGTGGCCAGGCCCAGCGCCCGGCCTTTCTCGTCCGTGACTATGGCGATCTGTATCTTGTCCGCCTGGAACTTCCTGAGCAGTTCGCTTACCCTCATCCCCGGCGGCACGCAGTAAGGCTTGTGTATCAGGTCCTGGACCACCACCAGCGGCCTGTCGCGCAGTATATAGAGCAGGTCGTGCGCGTAAATGATGCCGATGACGTTCTCCCTGCCGCCCTGATACACCGGCAGCCGCTGGTGCCCCTGTTCTACGAAAATGGCCAGTAGTTCCTCCTGCCCGGCCTCCGAACTGACCGCCACCATCTTCTCGTTGGGGACCATCACTTCGCTCAGACGCGTGTCACCGAATTCGAAGATACGGTGCAGCATCTTCCTCTCCTCGTCGGTAAGAACGCCCTCTTCCTTGCCCACCTCTATCATCAGGCGCAGTTCCTCTTCGGTTATCAGGGGCGAACGCCTGGCCGGCGGGACGCGCATAAGTTTGAGGACCGCGGAGCTGACGTTACCGAAAAAGATTATCACCGGGTTGAAGATACGGATGTATGCCCCCATAAGGGGCGCGGAGAACATGGCGATCTTTTCCGTGTGTTTGATGGCCAGGGTCTTGGGAATGATCTCGCAGAAGATAAGCACGAAGAAGGTCGCGGAAAGCGTGGAAGCCAGCACGCCGTACTGATCGCCCAGGATCTTCACGGTGGCGGCGGTGAGTATGGCGGATATGGAGATGTTCACGAAATTGTTGCCGAGCAGGATGGCGACGATGA
>CAZAVF010000073.1:0-6345 GCA_964488935.1 uncultured Planctomycetales bacterium
GGCGACTTTCGGCAATTTCGCGATGCGGCACAAACTTTATACCGTCATCCGCGGCTATCTGAACGCCGCGGATTTCCTGGAATGCGAGACCCCAATTCTCACCAAATCCACTCCCGAGGGGGCGCGCGATTATCTGGTGCCTTCCAGGGTCAACCGGGGGATGTTCTACGCCCTGCCGCAGTCCCCGCAGCTTTTCAAGCAGATATTGATGGTTTCCGGCATCGAAAAGTATTACCAGATAGCCAAATGTTTCCGCGACGAGGACCTGCGCGCCGACCGCCAGCCTGAATTCACCCAGCTGGACGTAGAGATGTCTTTCGTGCAGGAAGACGATATCTTTTCCCTCACAGAGGGGCTGATGCAGAAAATAGTCCGGGAATTGAAAGGCGTCGATATAAAAACTCCTTTCCCGCGCCTGAGCTACGAGGAGGCCCAGCGTAAGTATTCCAGCGACAAGCCCGACCTCAGGGCGGAGACCGGAGAGCCGTTCGCTTTCGCCTGGGTTGTGGATTTCCCATTGTTCAAATTCAACCGGGAGGAAAACCGCTGGGAGAGCGAACACCATCCGTTCACGTCCCCGCACCCGGAAGATATCGGCCTGCTGGAAACTTCGCCGGAGAAGGTGCGTTCCCGGTCCTACGATCTGGTGCTCAACGGCACCGAGCTCGGGTCCGGCTCGATCAGGATACACCGCCCGGAACTGCAGGAGAAAATATTCAGGATCATCGGGATCGACGGCGACGAGGCGCAAAAAAGATTCGGTTTCCTGTTGAACGCTTTCAAATACGGGGCTCCTCCTCACGGCGGCGCGGCTTTCGGGATCGACAGGCTGTTGTCGATACTGGCCGGGGAGAGCAGCATACGCGAAGTGATCGCCTTCCCCAAGAACAGCGCCGCCTGCTGCCCGCTGACCGGGGCGCCTTCGGACGTCGAAGAAAAACAATTAAGGGACTTGAACCTTGTTCTAAAAAGACCGGCCGCCTGTTGCGGGGCTGAGCTGAATAACTCAAAGGAGTAACTTCCCGGGAGGACAAAATGAAGAAAGAGACCACACTGTTGGGGGTATTGACGCTGTCGGCATTCGTTCTTTCAGGGTGTCTGGTGACCACCAGGACATACCCGTTGACCAAGGAACGCGTCGACCAGAACCTCTCTTCCGGCAACCGCGGATATCTGAAAGGACAGCCGCCGGCGGAAGAACTGGATAGGTCAAGGAAGTCCACGCGCGTCACCCAGGTGGTGGAGTTTGAATTCGGCAATCAGGCGGACAAGAAAGCCCCGGAGAACGCCGCGCCGCAAGCCGTCTATTCCGAGCCGCAGGCGGGCGGTGATGATTACCTGGAAAGCGGAACGCCGGAAGAAACCCCTGTCCCGGTGAATTACAGGAAATACAAGGTGCAGAAGAACGATACCCTTCAGAAAATATCACAGCGGTTCTACGGCACCACACGCAAATGGACCAAGATATACGAAGCCAACCGCGACGTGCTCAAGGGGCCTAACAAGATATACCCGGGCCAGACGATCAACATCCCGGAAGAAGGCATACAGTTGAAGGATACCGAAGAAAACCTGAAATAAAGGACGGCCGTTTCCCCGGCAGCGGCAGGCAATAGATGGAAGAAAACATACACATAAACGACCGCGGCGATATCCAGTCGCTCTTCGGGCCGCACGACCGGCACATCCGGGAGATAGAAGAGGAATGCGGGGTCCGCATCCATCTGCGCGGAGGCAGCCTTAAAATAAAAGGCTCCTCCCGTAACGTGGAGAAGGCCAAGAGCGTAATAGACGCCCTGCTTTCGGCGGAGGAGACGGGGCAGCCGCTGGACGTGCGCTGCCTGGCCAGGAATATGCGCTCCAGCCGGAGAATGGCCTATGACCTGGAAGGGGTATTGCTCGCAGAAAAGCCCAGGCAGCACCTGGAGAAGAGCAAATCCGTGGAGCCGAAGAGCGCCGGCCAGCGGGAATACATAGAGGCGATAAAGAATAACGACATAGTTTTTTCCCTCGGCCCGGCGGGGACCGGCAAGACCTACCTGGCGATGTCGTGCGGCGTGGAAGCCCTGCGCAGCGGCGAAGTGCGCAGGCTGGTGCTTACCAGGCCTGCGGTCGAGGCGGCCGGAGAATCGCTCGGGTTCCTGCCGGGAGACATGTTCGAGAAGATATCGCCCTACCTTCGGCCGCTTTACGACGCTTTGCACGACATGATCGATTCCGCGCGCATAGAAAAATACATGGAATCCGGCGTGATAGAAGTGGCTCCGCTGGCGTATATGCGCGGCCGGACGCTTAACGACGCGTTCATCATCCTGGACGAGGCGCAGAATTGCACCGCGGAGCAGATGAAGATGTTCCTGACGAGGCTCGGGTTCGGCTCCAGGGCGGTGATCACCGGAGATCCCACGCAAAGCGACCTCTCGGGAGGCAGACCCGCAGGCCTGCTGGAGGCGCAGAAACTGCTGAAAAGCGTGGAGGGGATAAAGTTCGCCTATTTAAGCGGCAGCGACGTCGTCAGGCATCCTCTGGTGCAGAAGATAATAGAGGCGTATGATAGAAACGGTCTTGAAGAATAAAATCCGGATCATCGCGTTCTCGGTCCTGCTTTTCGCGGCGGCCGCAGTCCTGGGGGTGGATATGACGGTGCCCCCGTTGCTTTTGGCCGTGGTCGCCTGTCTCGAGTTCTTCCGGAAGAAATGCGGACTGGAGAACGGCAACCTGCTTTATCTTTCGCTTTTGTTCACCCTCATCTTCTCCTGGAGTTTCTTCGTAATAAAGAACGGCCTGTGCATTTTCTTCATACCTTTCGCCCTCATCCCCATGCTGGCGACGCTGCTGTTCTCCAGCCTGGAGCTCTCTTTCCTGCTGACGGTGGCGGTGTCTTTCTCCGTGGCGGCGGTATACGGCGGTCAACTGCACATAGCGGTCTTTTTCCTGGTCAGCGGCATATTCTCTTCGATACTGGTAAAAGAGACCAGGCGGCGTATGGACGTGATAAGGGCGGGGGTCGCCGCAGGGATCGTGCAATCGGCTCTTTTCGTGCTGATGGAGGGATTCAAACTTAACGGGAGCTGCGGAATAGCCGCCCTCTTCATCAACGGTCTTATCTCCGGCGTGATAGCCATAGGCATACTTCCGGTATTCGAGTATCTTTTCAAGACCGTGACCAACATCAGCCTGCTGGAGCTGGCGGATTTCAACCAGCCGCTTTTACGCAGGATGATTATGGAGGCGCCGGGAACTTACCACCACAGTCTCGTGGTGGGGAACCTCGCCGAGGCGGCCTGCGGGGCGATAGGCGCCAACGCGCTCCTGGCCCGCATAGGCGCTTATTATCACGATATCGGCAAACTTTCCAAACCGGAATACTTCAGCGAGAACCAGATCCCGAGCTTCAATAAACACGACGAGCTGTCCCCGTCGATGAGCAAACTGGTGATAATGAACCACGTCAAGGAGGGCTCGGAACTGGCGGAAAAGTACAAATTGAACCCCAAACTGGCGGATTTCATCCGCCAGCACCACGGCACCAGCCTCGTATATTATTTCTACCGGCGGGCGCTGGAGAAGTTCGAGGCCGCCAGGCCGGTGGATGAAGAAGGTTTCCGTTATCCCGGGCCCAAGCCGGACAGCAGGGAAACTGCGGTGGTGATGCTGGCTGATTCCGTGGAGGCCGCTTCCCGCACTCTCAAGGAGCCGACCCCCGCCAACATAGAGGACCTGGTCTATAAGATCATCAACAACAAATTCATAGACGGACAGCTTGATTCCTGCGACCTGACGCTGAAAGACCTCGAGAAGATTTCCGCCGAATTCATCCGAATATTGAGCGGCATGTACCACAGCCGCATAAACTACCCCGAGAATAACGGCAAGTGACCCCGGCTGACAAGAAAAAAACCGTTCTGTCATTATCAAATTCACAGAATAAACTGCGTTTGGCCCCGGCATTCCGCTTGTCCGCCGGCCGGGCCGTCTCGGCGCTTTTGCGGGCGGAACGTTACGCTAAAGGCGGGCGCATAAACGTCTGCGTGATGGACGACAGGCTCATACGCCGGATAAACAGGGTATATCTCGGCCATGACCGTCCGACGGACGTCATTTCTTTCAATCTGCAGAAAGACAACACCGGGCCCCTGGAGGCCGAGATCGCCGTGTCGGCCGAGACCGCGGCGCGCAGCGCGGCGGCATACGGCAATACGGCGGAGAAAGAACTGCTGATCTATATCATTCACGGCGTTCTCCACGCCCTGGGTTACGAAGACCGCACCGCGCAGGAGAGGGAGCGGATGCAGAAAAAAACGGACGCGGCGGCCGGCCGGGCATATGACAAAAGGGCAAAACCACAAAGACGATAAATGGCGATACTCAAGACCGACGCGATAGTTATCAACAAACGCGATTTCCGCGAGACTTCGCTGCTCGCCGATTTCTACACCAGGGACCACGGCAAAATAAGCGGGATACTCAAGGGCATCAGGAAAGATCCCCGGAAGTTCGCCAGCACCGTCGAGCCGTTCTCCCGCAACGAGATAGTTTTCTATAAAAGCAGGACGTCGTCGCTGCACCTGGTGAGCCAGTGCGATATAAAAGAGAATTTCAACGGCATCAGGATGGACATCAACAAGTCCGCGGCCGGCAGCATGATCATGGAGCTCCTGGACGCGGTCATGCCCCAGGAGGACCGGAACGAAGAGATATTCGACCTGACCGCCGCGGTGCTTCACCGGATGGCCGGCGCGCCCACGGCCGAGAAGCTTATCATCATATTCAAGATCAAGCTGCTGGCGCTTTCCGGGTTCAAACCTAATTTCGACACCTGCGTTTCCTGCGATTCCCGGATCGGCGGCGGGGAGATCCGTTTCAGTCTCTCCCTGGGAGGGCTGCTTTGTTCCCGCTGCCCGCGTAAAGACCCGAAATCACGCGCGATCTTCCGGGGGACGGTGGCTTCCATACAATACATACAGAAGAACGATCTGCAGAACACTCTTGGTCTGGGGCTGAACCCGCAGATAAAAAAAGAGCTTTGTTTTATCCTTGATTCCTTCGTCACTTTTCATCTCGGCAGAAAGATGAGATCGCAGGCGGTAATGGAGCAGATCAGACAGAACGATCGAGAATCGAAAATCGGGATTTGATCCACTAGAGGAGGGCGTATGAAGATCGCCGTCGTCGGTTCCGGGGCATTGGGTTCGCTGCTGGCAGCTTTCTTTCTCAAGGCAAAATCCGATGTCACACTGTTCAGCCGCAGCAAAGAACGCGCCGAAAAGATAAACCGCGACGGCGTGTGCGTGGAGGGAGTGGCGGGCAAATGGAGATCACGCCTGAAAGCCACCTCTTCATTCGGGGAAATATCCGGCGCAGACGCGGTGTTCCTCTGCGTCAAATCCTACGACACCAAGAAGGCGGTTTCCTCTTTTTGCCCGCATCTCTCCGCAGGCGCCTCCGTCATCAGCCTGCAGAACGGACTGGGGAACATCGAAGTGATCTCCGAGGAGACGGGTGAGGAGAGGGTCATCGGAGGGGTCACCAACATCGGCGTCACCCTGCTCGAAGACGCAGCGGTGCGTTATGCCGGAAAAGGGGAGACCGTGATCGGCCGGGCGGACGGGAAGATAACCGCCGAAATGCGTCCGATCCGGGAACTCTTTTCGTCCTGCGGACTGGAGCTGCGCATATCAAGGGAAATAAAGAGCATTATTTGGTCAAAGCTGGTGCTCAGCGCCGGCATCAATGCGCTCTCCGCCGTCCTGAGGCTGCCGAACGGGGCGCTGGTAAGATCGGAGGGGGCCAGGCGCATTATGCGCGCGGCGGTGACCGAAGCGGTGAGGGTGGCGAAACGCAAACGGATAAAGCTCGTTTACGACGATCCTCTGGCCAAGGCGGAAGCGGTCTGTGAAGCCACCGCTTCCAACAACTCCTCCATGCTGCAGGACATCCTGTCCGGCAGGCGCAGCGAAATAGACGCCATAAACGGGGCGATCATACGCATAGCGCAGGAAGCCGGGATACCGGTACCGGTGAACGTCATGCTGAACGATATGGTCAAAAGCATAGAAGCTAATTATGCCGGGTAACTCCGAAGTAGCAGGGATCTTCCGCGAGGTCGCCGCTCTGCTGCGGATAAAAGGCGGGAACGTTTTCCGGGCGCGCGCGTATGAAATAGCGGCCGGTAACATCGAGACCTTGCCGGAAGACATAAGCCTGCCGGCAAAGGAGGGGCGCTTACGCGGGATCCCGGGCATAGGCGCCGACCTGGAAGCTAAAATACTGGAAATCATTTCCACGGGAAAGCTGGCTTTTCTTTCCGCTCTGAAAAAAAGCCTTCCGCCGGGACTTCCGCAG
>CAZAVF010000074.1:0-6116 GCA_964488935.1 uncultured Planctomycetales bacterium
CAGAATTTGGGTCTGAGCGTTGAGGTTCGAGTCCTCACCGGGCAATTTTTTCGCCGGAGGCGAAAAAATAGAGCAATCGAGAATCGGAAATCGAGATTAGACTAAAGAGATTCTTGATTGCGGTCAACTTTCGATTGTCGATTTTCAAAAGATGGCATTTCTATTTGAAAAACTCGATGTATATCAGAAAGCAGTTGACTTCGCGGATAAGACTTGCGAATTAATGAAGGATTTACCAAAAGGCAACTATTATCTATCCGAGCAATTAAATAGAGCGGCTTTGTCAATCTCGGCAAATATTGCGGAAGGTAATGGCAGATATCATAAGGCGGATAGAGCTAATTTTTTCCGAATAGCGCGAGGTTCCGCTTTCGAGTGTGTCCCTATTCTAGAATTATGCAAGCGCAAAGGCTTTCTTGATACGCTTGAAAACGAATCGCTAAAGAAAGAACTTGAAGATATCTGCAGGATGCTTTCGGGGTTAATGAAATAAGGTGATATTTCTTATTGATAGAGTAATAGAATAATAGAACTAATGCTCAATTGCGGTCTATTTTCTATTGATCAGGGTTTAGATCCTCTGATTTTGATGAAGCGCCGGAGGCGAAAAAATAGAGCAATCGAGAATCGGGAATCGAGAATCGGAAATCGAGATTAGACTAAAGAGATTCTTGATTGCGGTTTATTGTTTGATTGTTAAGATGTTCAGAAAGAATAGAGCCATTATGTCCCCAAGAACAGAAATATTAACAAAAATAAAACAGCATTCCAACGACCTGAAGAATTACGGGGTTAGAAAGGTCGGTCTTTTTGGGTCTTTTGCGCGTTCAGGGCAACACCGGAAGAGCGATATAGATATTCTCGTTGAATTCAATAAAGGCGATAAGACATTTGATAATTATATGGACCTTAAATTCTTTCTGGAGAAATTGTTTCATCGTAAGATAGATTTGGTGATTAAAGATGCTTTGAAAGCGCAGATCAGGAATAAAGTCCTTTCTGAAGTGAAATATGCGTAATTATAAGTTATATCTCGGATATATCGGAAGCGATAAAAAGAATTGAGCGGTATGCCAAAGAACTGACTCTCGAAGGGCTCAAAAGGGATACCCTTATTCTTGACGGTATCGTGCGTAATCTTGAGATAATCGGAGAAGCCGTTAAAAATATCCCGGGTGAGATCAAAGATGAGAATCCGGAAGTTGAATGGAAGAAAATTTCCGGATTACGGGATATCTTGGCGCACGAGTATTTTGGTGTTGATATTGAAGTGGTATGGGATATCGTCCGGAATAAATTGCCGGTTTTGAAGGGGCAAATTAGATTGATCCCGCGTAGAAAGAGACTGTAGTCACGGCAAAAAGTTCTTAACTTAGGTCCAGAGTAAAGAATGAGCTCACGTAAGACAGCCTGTATTATTCTTGCCGCCGGGAAAAGCACCCGCATGCGTTCAAACCTGCCGAAGGTGCTGCATCCTTTGTGCGGCAGACCGATGCTGCAATATGTGCTGGACCAGGCCGGCGGGTTAAAGGCCGGTCCCTGCGTGGCCGTCCTGGGATATAAGCATGAGCAGGTAGCCGCCTGTCTGCCCGGCAAGGTCCGTGTCGTCGTGCAGAAAGAGATAAACGGGACGGCTTCGGCGGTGTCGCAGGCGCTGGCGCAGCTCAAGGATTTCCGCGGCGACGTCGTCGTGCTTTACGGCGATATGCCGCTGCTTAAGACGGAGACTCTGAAGAAACTGGTAACGGAACACCGCAAGAGCGGGGCGGCGGCCACGGTGTTGACCGCGGTGGTGGAGGACGCGGCCGAATACGGCAGGATCGTCAGGGACCGGTATTCCGCCATAAGCGGTATCGTGGAAGCGGCGGAGGCCGACGGCTACCAGAAAGAGATCAAGGAGATCAATACCGGGATAGTCTGTTTCGACAAGGACTGCCTGGCCGCGAGCCTGAGGAAGGTAAAGCCGCGCAACCGCAAGAAAGAGTATTACCTGACCGATTGCATAGGGATACTGTATTCGATGGGCAAGACGATCGGCGGGATGCGGGTCAAGGACAACCGCGAGGGGATGGGGGTCAATTCCCGCGCCGAGCTGGCGGCGGCCAACGGCATAATGCAGGAGCGCCTGAACGAGAGTTATATGAAACAGGGCGTCAGCCTGACGGCTCCCGGGACGGTTTTCATAAATTACGGCACGAAGATAGGCGAAGACACCGTTATTTATCCCTTTACAGTCATAGAAAGGGATGTTAAAATCGGGAAAAACTGTTCGGTAGGCCCGTTCGCGCATCTGCGCGAAGGGACCCGCCTGGCGGACAATGTCTGCGCCGGTAATTTCATCGAAATGGTGCGCGCCAGCGTGGGCGAGAACGTCTTCGTGAAGCATTTTTCCTATCTGGGTGATACGCGCGTCGGGCGCGGCGCCAATATCGGCGCCGGCACGGTGACCGCCAATTTCGACGGCGCCAATAAGCACAATACGGTGATAGGAGACAACGCGTTCATAGGTTCGGACACGGTGTTGATCGCCCCGGCCCGGGTAGGCAGGGGCGCGAAAACCGGCGCCGGTTCCGTCGTCACCAGGGGACGCAGCGTGCCCGCCGGGGGAGTGGTGGCGGGAGTCCCGGCAAGGGTCTTGAAGCGGCTGTAACAGGCGTTTTAATCCCCTAGCCTAGGAATCTCCGGTTCTCAAACCGGTTGCACCTTAGCCTATCGGAATGCTAAGTATTCGCTCGTGCGATATGCCCTGGCCAATTGGAGGGCCAGGTATTCGCTCGTGCGGTATACCTTAGCTTATCGGAATGCTAAGTGTTCGCTCGTGCGAAGATGAATGAGGGTATGCTACGGGGAGGTCGCCGGAATAAGCAGTCAGCCGAATAAACGCTGTGTACCGGCGAAGCATTGGCTTCGCCGGAAAATAGAAGGAGCCGCGGGCGCCTGTCCTGAGCATTGTCGAAGGATTAGCCCGAGGGGCTCCACTCATCGGCCAGGTTTTTTGCCATATGGAGGCATAGAAGAGAGATGAATAAACTCGCGGTATTCACCGGAAACGCTCATCCTGAACTGGCGAAGGACATCTGCGATTATCTTAAGATCAACGTCTCCGACGCCATGGTAGGCAGGTTCAGCGAGGGCGAGGTAAGGGTAAAGATAAACGACAATATACGCGGCAAGGACGTTTTCATCGTCCAGCCGACATGCCCGCCGGTGAACGAGAATCTTGTGGAGCTGCTGGTGATGATAGACGCCCTCAAGAGGGCTTCCAGCAAGCGCATAACCGCGGTGATGCCTTATTTCGGCTACGCCAGGCAGGACAGGAAAGACCAGCCGCGCGTGCCGATCAGCGCCAAGCTGGTGGCAAATCTTTTGACCACCGCCGGGGCCAACAGGGTGCTGACGATGGACCTGCACGCCGGCCAGATCCAGGGTTTCTTCGACATCCCGGTGGACCATCTGTTCGCCGTGGGGGTTTTCATAGAGTACATCCAGAGCCTGGGCTTGAAGGATATCGTGGTGGTGTCGCCGGATGTCGGAAGCATCAAGATGGCCAGGTCGTATGCCAAGAGATTGCTGGCGTCGCTGGCGATCATAGATAAAAGGCGGATATCCCCGGAGAAGGCCGAGGTGATGCATATACTGGGCGACGTGGAGGGCAAGGATGTTCTTATCGTCGACGACCTGATAGCCACCGGCAGCTCGCTTTTCGAGGCGGTGGAGATATTGCATAAGTATAAGGCCAGGTCGATCCGGGCCGGCATCACCCACGGGGTGCTTTCCGGGCCGGCGATGGAGCGTCTGGACGCCTGCCGCTGGCTGGAGGAGCTGGTCATTACCAACAGTATCCCGGTCACGGGGGACAGGGTCCATCCGCGGTTAAGAACGTTGTCGGTAGCGCCTCTGTTGGGAGAGGCGATAAGAAGGATACATAACGAGGAGTCGGTAAGCTCTCTGTTCGATTAGAGGTTTCCCCGCGCGCCCCGGCCGCCGATGAGCGGACGCCGGAGAGCGCAGGTCAATGTCCGCCGGGCGGCAGGCGCGGCGGCTTTACTCCGGTATTCAAGCACAAGGAAGAGAGGTAGCGGTAATGGAAAAAATGTTTCTTAATATCGAGGTCAGGAACGAGACCGGCAGGAGCAAGGTCAAGGCGCTCCGCGATAAAGGTTTTATCCCGGCGGTCATCTACGGGGAGGGCAAGGAAGGGCGTTCCGTGCAGGTCTCGATGCGCCAGCTTTTCGACCTGGTGCACAAGCACAGGCTCGAGAACGCGCTCGTCACTTTGAAGATGGAAGGCCAGGCCGAGATGCCCTGCCTGATAAAGGACATCCAGCTGGACCCGCTGCACGGGGATATCATCCACGTGGATTTCAACTCCATTTCTATGGACAAGAAGCTGCGCCTGAACGTGCCGGTGATCGGCAGCGGCGAGCCCGCGGGAGTGAAGCAGGAAGGCGGTTCCCTGGAGCATATCCTCTGGGAGATAGAGGTGGAGTGTCTGCCCACCGACATCCCGGAAAAGATAGAAGTGGACATCAGCGGGCTGAAACTCGGCGAGTCCTTACATGTCAAGGACCTTAATCTTCCTTCGGGAGTCAAGGCGCTGACCGAACCCGAGAGCGTGCTCTTCATGGTCGCGGCCCCGACGGCGCAGGCGGCTGAGGAAGAGGCGGCGGAGGGCGAGGCGAAGGCCGAGCCGGAAGTGATAAAAGAGAAGAAGGAAGCCCCCGCGGAAGAATCCAAGGACAAAGAGAAGAAGTAATCCGATGAAATTCGTCGTCGGCCTGGGGAATCCCGGAAAAGAGTACGTGAATACCAGGCATAACCTGGGGAATTTTCTGGTGCAGGTCCTGGGGCGTGAAGCCGGGCTGGCTTTCAGACGGGACAGCGGAGTGTATTCGTTCACCGCCCGCGGCACTTTCTGCGGGGAGGAAGTCGTCCTGGCGCTGCCGTATACGTATATGAATCTTTCCGGCCGGGCGGTTAAGGCCATGGCCGCCAAATACGGCAAAGACGGTTACGAGCTTCTGGTCGTCTGCGACGATATGGATTTCGACTTCGGGGCGTTTCGCCTTAAAAGGGGCGGTTCCTCCGGAGGGCACAAGGGTGTGGAATCGGTGATACAGTCGCTGGGCAGCGGCGATTTCTGCCGTCTGCGGCTGGGAATAGGCAGGCCGCCCGCCGGGGCCGACGCGGCAGCCTACGTCCTTGAGAAGTTCGGACGGTTCGAGGTGAACTCGCTGCCGGGGGTGGCGGAGACGGCGATAGAATGTTGTAAAACCTGGCTGGCGGAGGGGACGGAGAAGGCGATGAACCGTTTCAATTCCGCGGAGCGGGATAACAGTAAGAGTAGAAAAGGAGCAAGGCAGGATGAATAAATATGAAGCTATGGTGATCATGAGGCCGGAACTTTCCGAGGACGATAGGAAAACGGTCCTGGCGCAGCTTACGGATACGATAACCGCCAACACGGGGACCGTGGCGCAGGCGGCGGTATGGGCCGAGCGCAGGAAAATGCACTTTCCCATCAAGAAACACGCGGAAGGCGTTTATTATCTGATCGATTTCTCGGCCGAGCCGGGGGCGATAGACAAGATACTCGGGGTGTATAAACTGAACGAGAACGTGTTAAGGACGCTTATAACCGTGCAGGAAAGCAAGTAATTGCTTTTTCGCCGGTCCGGGAGGATGAGATATGGCTAATTTTAACCGGGTGTTTCTTATCGGCAACCTGACCAAGGATCCGGAGCTGCGTTATACTCCGCAGGGGACCGGCGTGGTGAACCTCCGCCTGGCGGTGAACCGCAGGTTCAAGGACAGGAACCAGGAATTGAAAGAAGAGACCTGTTTCGTGACGGCCGTCGTCTGGGACAAGCAGGCCGAGACCTGCAACCAGTATCTGCGTAAAGGCAGCCCGGTTTTCATAGAGGGGCGCCTGCAGTCGCGTTCCTGGGAAGACGCCGGCGGGCAGAAACGCAGCACGATAGAAGTTAGGGCCGAGAGGGTGCAGTTCCTCGGCGGAGGCGGCGCCAAGGAAGGTTCGGCGCCGGCAGAGACGAATATGGATCATTCCACTGAAGCTGAATGGATGGGAGAAAGCGAGGAGAAGTTCAATGAAAGAG